>NZ_CP029192.1:4316865-4625212 GCF_008642315.1 Streptomyces venezuelae
ATTACGACGACGGCCGACCCTGTCCATGGGGTCACGCTCCCTTCGCGGCCTGGAACAGTTCTGCCCGCGGGTCGTCGCCCGCAGTCGCCTTGCGGTAGGACTCCAGGGCGTCCTTCGCCGACTCCGACAGGGAGGTCGGAACCGACACCTCCACCGTCACGAGCAGGTCGCCCCGGGTGCCGTCCTTGCGGACCGCGCCCTTGCCCCGGGCCCGCATGGTACGGCCGTTCGGCGTGCCCGCGGGCAGTTTCAGGGTGACCGGCGGGCCACCCAGGGTGGGCACCTTCACCTCGCCGCCGAGCGTCGCCTCCGGATAGGTCACCGGGACGGTGACCGTGAGGTTGTCGCCCTTGCGGCCGAAGACCGGGTGGGTGTCGACGTGCACGACCACGTACAGATCGCCGGCCGGGCCGCCCTGTTCACCAGGGCTTCCCTTGCCGCGCAGCCTGATCCGCTGACCGTCGCTGACGCCCGCCGGGATGCGCACCTGCATGGTGCGCGACGACTTGGCGCGCCCCGAGCCCTTGCACACCTCGCAGGGGTTCTGGGCGATGAGCCCGCGCCCCTTGCAGTCCATGCACGGGTCGGTGAGGGAGAACCCTCCGCCGCCGCCCCGCGAGACCTGGCCCGTCCCGACGCAGGTCGGGCACACGCGCGGTGTGCCGTTCTTGTCGCCGGTGCCCGAGCACGCCTTGCAGGGCGCCTGGGAGGACATGCGGAGCGGCACCGTCGCGCCGTCCACCGCCTCCGTGAAACTCAGCGTGACCTCGGACTCGATGTCCTGGCCGCGCCTCGGCTGCGTACGCGTGCCGCCGCCGGGGCCGCCGCCCCGGTTGAACAGGCCCCCGAAGACGTCACCGAGGCCGCCCCCGAAGCCGCCGCCGGCCGCTCCACCGCCACCCGGGGCGCCGCCTCCGAAGAGGTCGCCCAGGTCGAAGTTGAACGAACCGCCGCCGCCTCCGGGGCCCTGCCGGAATCCGCCGTTGCCGAAGAGAGCACGCGCTTCGTCGTACTCCTTGCGCTTCTTGGGGTCGCCGAGGACGTCGTTCGCCTCGGAGATCTCCTTGAAGCGCTCCTCCGCCTTGGTGTTGCCGGTGTTGGCGTCCGGGTGGTTCTCGCGTGCGAGCTTCCGGTACGCCTTCTTGATCTCGGCTTCGGTGGCGTCCTTGGGGACGCCGAGGACCTTGTAGTAGTCCTTCTCGATGAAGTCCTTGGTGCTCATCCCCGACGTCCCTCCTCACTCATGTCGTGACCGTCAGCCCTCGTCCGGGCCACCGGTCTCCTTCTCGTCCGCCGCCGCCGCGTCGGGAGCGGAGTCGGCCGACTCCTCGCCCTTGACGGTCTGCGCGCCGGGCTGCGGCTCGGCGACGGCCACCCGCGCGGGGCGGATGGTGCGCTCGCCGATGCGATACCCGGGCTGCAGGATCGCGACGCAGGTCGTCTCGGTGACGTCCGGCGCGTAGCTGTGCATCAGGGCTTCGTGGATCGTCGGGTCGAAGGGCTCGCCCTCCTTGCCGAACTGCTGAAGGCCCAGCTTGGCGACGACCGTCTCGAGCGACTCGGCGACCGACTTGAAGCCGCCCACCAGCTCGCCGTGCTCACGGGCGCGGCCGATGTCGTCGAGGGTGGGGAGGAGCTCGGAGAGGAGGTTCGCCGAGGCGATCTCCTTCACCGTCACCTTGTCCCGCTCCACACGACGCCGGTAGTTCTGGTACTCGGCCTGCAGCCGCTGGAGGTCCGCGGTGCGCTCGTTGAGCGCGGTGCGCACCTGGTCCAGCTGGGCGGTCAGGCCGACGTCCTGGGCGTCCTGTGCGGACGTCTTGTTCGCTGCTGCGTCCCCGGCCGGGGCCGCCGGGCCCTCCTCGGTGGAGGGCTCGGCGGCCTTCGGCGCCGCGTCATCAGGGGTGGCGCCGGAGGGGACGTCAGGCTTCTCGGCGTTCTCGCCGAAGCCCGGGGTCTCCTCGGTCATCAGGCGGCGCCGCCCTTCGCGTCACCGGGCTTCTCGTCGTCGACGATCTCGGCGTCGACGACTCCGTCGTCCTCCTTGGCCTGGTCGGCACCCGGGGCGGCGCCCTCGGGACCGCCCGCGGCCTGCGCGCCCTGGGCGTCGGCGTACATGGCCTGGCCCAGCTTCTGCGAGACGGCGGCGACCTTCTCGGTGGCGGTGCGGATCTCGGCCGTGTCCTCGCCCTTGAGCTTCTCCTTCAGCTCGTTGACGGCTTCCTCGACCTCGGTCTTCACGTCACCGGGGACCTTTTCCTCGTTGTCCTTGAGGAACTTCTCGGTCTGGTAGACGAGCTGCTCGCCCTGGTTGCGGGACTCGGCGGCCTCGCGGCGGGCGTGGTCCTCGTCCGCGTACTTCTCGGCCTCTTCGCGCATCCGGTTGACCTCGTCCTTCGGCAGCGAGGAGCCACCGGTGACGGTCATCTTCTGCTCCTTGCCCGTGCCCAGGTCCTTCGCGGTCACGTGCATGATGCCGTTGGCGTCGATGTCGAAGGAGACCTCGATCTGCGGGACACCGCGCGGGGCCGGCGGCAGGCCCGTCAGCTCGAACATCCCGAGCTTCTTGTTGTACGCCGCGATCTCGCGCTCGCCCTGGTAGACCTGGATCTGCACGGACGGCTGGTTGTCCTCGGCGGTGGTGAAGATCTCCGACCGCTTGGTCGGGATCGTCGTGTTCCGCTCGATGAGCTTCGTCATGATGCCGCCCTTGGTCTCGATGCCGAGGGACAGCGGGGTCACGTCGAGGAGCAGGACGTCCTTGACCTCACCCTTGAGGACACCGGCCTGGAGCGAGGCGCCGATGGCGACGACCTCGTCCGGGTTCACACCCTTGTTGGCGTCCTTGCCGCCGGTGAGCTCCTTGACGAGCTCGGCGACGGCGGGCATGCGGGTGGAGCCACCGACGAGAACGACGTGGTCGATCTCGGAGAGCTGGATGCCCGCGTCCTTGATGACGTTGTGGAACGGCGTCTTGCAGCGCTCCAGGAGGTCGGACGTGAGCTGCTGGAACTGGGCGCGCGTGAGCTTCTCGTCCAGGTGCAGCGGGCCCTCGGCGGACGCCGTGATGTAGGGCAGGTTGATCGTGGTCTCCGTGGAGGAGGACAGCTCGATCTTGGCCTTCTCGGCCGCCTCGCGCAGGCGCTGGAGCGCCATCTTGTCCTTGGAGAGGTCCACGCCGTGGCCGTTGTTGAACTGCTTGACCAGGTAGTCGACGACGCGCTGGTCCCAGTCGTCACCACCGAGGTGGTTGTCGCCGTTCGTGGCCTTCACCTCGACGACGCCGTCGCCGATCTCGAGGAGCGAGACGTCGAAGGTGCCGCCACCGAGGTCGAAGACGAGGATCGTCTGGTCGTCCTTGTCGAGGCCGTACGCCAGGGCGGCGGCCGTCGGCTCGTTGACGATGCGCAGGACGTTCAGGCCCGCGATCTCGCCGGCCTCCTTGGTGGCCTGGCGCTCCGAGTCGTTGAAGTACGCCGGGACGGTGATGACCGCGTCGGCCACCTTCTCGCCCAGGTACGACTCCGCGTCGCGCTTGAGCTTCTGGAGGATGAACGCCGAGATCTGCTGGGGGTTGAACCCCTTGTCGTCGATGTCCACCTTCCAGTCGGTGCCCATGTGGCGCTTGACCGACCGGATGGTCCTGTCGACGTTCGTGACCGCCTGGCGCTTGGCGACCTCGCCGACGAGCACCTCGCCGTTCTTCGCGAAGGCGACGACGGACGGCGTGGTCCTGGCGCCTTCGGCGTTGGTGATGACGGTGGGCTCGCCGCCTTCGAGAACGCTGACGACGGAGTTAGTCGTGCCCAGGTCGATGCCGACCGCACGTGCCATTTCGGTTCCTCCAGATGTACTTCTTGAGTGGATCTGACTCAAGCATGCATGAGCGCTGCGCTGGCGTCAACAGATGTGAGTCGAGGGCACTCAACTCTTATCCGGCACTTACGCGCAGGTAGGACCCCTTCCGGGGGTGGGTTGCTTGACTGCGGGTGCGTCGTGGCTGGTCGCGCAGTTCCCCGCGCCCCTGGCAGCACCACCGCGCCCGGCGCCCCTCCGTACGCGCGAAGGGTTGCCTGAGCGACGCAGATCACCGCCTTGCTGGCTACAGTGCGGCGGAGTAAGTGGGTAGTCTCAGACGGACTGCATAAGTTACCGCTTAGTAATAGTTCGCCTCGCAGGCCCGAGGAGCCCCCAAATGCAACTCGCCGCGATCATCGTGTCGCTGGTCCTAATCGCGGTCGGCGTCGCGCTGTTCGGCCGTGCCATCGTGCAGATCTACAAGTTCGTGCGACTCGGCCAGCCCGTGCCCGCCGGACTCAGGACCGACAACCCCTGGCAGCGCACCCTCACCGTGGTCAAGGAATTCCTCGGCCACACGCGCATGAACAAGTGGGGCATCGTCGGCTTCGCGCACTGGTTCGTGGCGGTGGGCTTCTTCTCGCTGCTGCTGACGATCGTCAACGCCATCGGCCAGCTCTTCAAGGCCGACTGGATGCTGCCGATCATCGGCGACTGGGCGCCGTACAACATGTTCGTCGAGTTCATCGGCACGATGACCGTGCTCGGCATCCTCACGCTGATCGTCATCCGGCAGCTGAACCGCCCCGACAGGCCGGGCCGCAAGTCCCGCTTCGCGGGCTCCAAGACCGGCCAGGCGTACTTCGTCGAGACCGTCATCCTCATCGTCGGCGTCTGCATCTTCACGCTGCACGCCCTCGAAGGTGCCCAGCACCACGTGGACAGCTACGAGGCGTCGTTCTTCATCTCGTACCCGTTCGTCTCCTGGTTCGCGGGGATGGACCTCTCCACCCTCCAGAACCTCACGTACTTCTTCGCCGGGCTGAAGATCGCGACCTCCTTCATCTGGATGATCGTGGTCAGCCTGAACACCAACATGGGCGTGGCCTGGCACCGCTTCCTCGCCTTCCCGAACATCTGGTTCAAGCGCGAGGCCGACGGCGGCACGGCGCTCGGCGAGCTGCAGCCCATGACGTCCGGCGGCAAGCCGATCGACTGGGAGGACCCGGGCGAGGACGACGTCTTCGGCGTCTCCCAGGTCGAGCAGTTCAGCTGGAAGGGCATCCTCGACTTCTCCACCTGCACCGAGTGCGGCCGCTGCCAGTCGCAGTGCCCCGCGTGGAACACGGGCAAGCCGCTCTCCCCGAAGCTCCTCATCATGTCGCTGCGGGACCACGCGCACGCCAAGGCGCCGTACCTGCTCGCGGGCGGCGGCAAGACCATGGAGGGCGAGGAGAAGGCTTCTGCCGAGGCCCTGAAGGACGTGCCCGCGGCCGCCCTCGCGGAGGCCGAGCGCCCCCTCATCGGCACGGTCGAGGAGAACGGCGTCATCGACCCCGACGTCCTGTGGTCCTGCACCACGTGCGGCGCCTGCGTCGAGCAGTGCCCGGTCGACATCGAGCACATCGACCACATCGTCGACATGCGCCGCTACCAGGTGATGATCGAGTCGGCCTTCCCCTCCGAGGCGGGCACGATGCTCAAGAACCTGGAGAAGAAGGGCAACCCCTGGGGCCTCGCCAAGAAGCAGCGCCTGGAGTGGACGAAGGAAGTCGACTTCGAGGTGCCGGTCGTCGGCAAGGACATCGAGGACCTCACCGAGGTCGAGTACCTGTACTGGGTCGGCTGCGCCGGCGCCCTGGAGGACCGCGCCAAGAAGACGACGAAGGCCTTCGCCGAGCTGCTCCACATCGCGGGCGTCAAGTTCGCGATCATGGGTGGCGACGAGAAGTGCACGGGTGACTCGGCCCGCCGCCTGGGCAACGAGCCGCTGTTCCAGCAGCTCGGGCAGGAGAACGTCGCGACGCTGAACATGGCGTTCGGCGAGGACGACGAAGACGAGTCGACGAAGAAGCCGAAGACGGCGAAGAAGATCGTCGCCACCTGCCCGCACTGCCTCAACACGCTCGGCAACGAGTACCCGCAGCTCGGCGGCGACTACGAAGTCATCCACCACACGCAGCTGCTCCAGCACCTCATCGACGAGGGCAAGCTGATCCCGGTGACGCCGGTCGAGGGTCTCATCACCTACCACGACCCGTGCTACCTGGGCCGCCACAACAAGATCTACACGCCTCCGCGCGAGATCATCGGCAAGGTCCCCGGCCTCCGCAACGAGGAGATGCACCGTCACAAGGAGCGCGGCTTCTGCTGCGGTGCCGGTGGTGCGCGCATGTGGATGGAGGAGCGGATCGGCAAGCGCATCAACACGGAGCGGGTGGACGAGGCGCTGTCCTTGAACCCGGACATCGTCTCCACCGCCTGCCCCTTCTGCCTGGTCATGCTGACCGACTCCGTCAACGGCAAGAAGAACGACGGCCAGGCCAAGGAGTCCCTCCAGGTCGTGGACGTCGCGCAGCTCCTGCTCGACTCGGTCAAGACGCCGGCGGACCCGGCGGACGAGGCGGAGTCGGAGGACGCGCCGGAGCCGGAGCCGGTGAAGTAACCGGCTCCGTCGCCCGACCCCGTTCCCTCCTTCCGGAGGGGGCGGGGTCTTCGCGTTTCAGGCGGCGGCCACGGCGCCCGTCAGCTCGCACCACACGAGCTTGCCGCGGCGGTTTTCGTCCTCCCGCTCCCGCGCGCACCACCCCCACCCGTCAGCACATTCCCGTACGATCCCGAGCCCTCTGCCCGCCGTCTCGTCCCACCCGGTGGTCCCCCGGGCCGGGGACGGAGGCGTGGGGTCGGTGTCCCACACCCCGATGCGGAGCACCGCCCCCGCCCACTGCATGCGCAGGGCGGCGGGGCCCTTGGTGTGCTGCACGGCGTTGGCGATCAGCTCGGTGGCGACGAGCTCGGCGGCTTCCGCGAAGTGGGGCAGGCCGTGTGCCTTAAGGATGAGGCGGAGGGTGTGGCGGCTCACGGGGACGGCGAGGGGGTCGTTGGGGATGGTGAGGGTGTAGGCCCAGGTCTCGGTCACGGTTTCCGGCATCGGTGAACTCCGTTGTTCAGTACGGATGTCTGGCCTGACGCGGCGGTCTCCTGGCGGTGGCTGTGGCGCAGCGGCCATGGCATGGCGGTGCGGTGCGCTTCCGTTGGTCCGGGACCTCAGCGTGTGCGACGCGTCACTGACGGTAGAGACTAAGGTTAGTCTCGCGCAACCGGTCGTCGTAGTCTGGTCACCCAACGGAGTGACCAACTGCCGGATCCGTGACGCGCGTTGCGGGAAGGGTGAGATACGAGTGCCACGGAAGCAGCCCACAGCGCGGCAGGAGCGGCTCGGTTGCGAGTTGCGCAAGATGCGCGAGGCGGCCGGACTGACAGCGCGCGAGGCGGCCCGCCTACTGGGTGCCGTGCCCGTGACGATGAGCCAGATCGAGTCCGGGGTCACGGGCGTGAGCGAGGCGCGATTGCGAAAAATGGCAGCGAATTACGGCTGTACGGACGGGCAGTTGATCGACGCGCTGGTGAACGTGGCGACTGATCGGACACGGGGGTGGTGGGAGGAGTACCGGGAAGTCCTGGGGCCCGCCTTCGCGAACCTGGCCGAGCTCGATCATCACGCGCACCGCATGACAGTGATCGGCACCTCTCACGTGCCGGGGCTGTTCCAAACCGAGGAATACGCGCGAGCAGTCTTCACGTACTGGCGTCCTGACCTCGACGAGGACGCAGTGCGTCTGAGGGCGGAACACCGCATGCGACGTGCGGCCGTACTCAACCGCGCGGAAGCGGTGCCGTACACCGCGATCATGCACGAGGCGGTCCTACGCACCCGCGTCGCGGACAGACGCGTCGCACGCGCCCAGCTCGACCACGTTCTCCGCCTGTCGGAACTCCCGCACGTCACAGTGCGGATGATTCCCCTGGACGTGGACGGCTTCGGAGGCGGCGGCGCGGGGATGCTGTACGCAGCGGGACCGGTAGCAGCATTGGACACGGTTCAGATGGACACTCCCAACGGGCCGTTCTTCGTACACGAGGCCTCGCAACTTCGCAGGTTGCGGAGGATCTTCAGCAAAGCCGAGTCCCTTTCCCTTGACGCGGCCAAGACACGAGAGTTCATCCTGCACTTGGTCAAGGAGCTGTAAGCCATGCCGCAGTGGCAGAAATCCTCGTACTCCAACGGCACCGACGGTGCGGACTGCCTCGAACTCACGCTTCGGCGAGACGCGTTGCTGCTACGCGAGAGCGACGAACCCGACCGCGTGCTCACCCTCACCCCCGCCGCCCTCTCCGCCCTGATATCGCACGCCACGCAGCCGGCCGTGATCCGCAAGTGACCGAGGCGGCGACTTCGGGGCCCGCGCCGGATGGTCACCGGGGCCGCCCGGGGTTTTGCGGAGTGTGGCGGTTCCGGGCCGGCAGTAAAGGGCGCTCCGCTGCGCTACGCGTCGGCTTCGCCGATTCCGCTTCGCTCCACCCTTGACTACCGTCCCTCCACCGCGACTTGACCATGACCCGGACGGCCAGGGGTGGGGCCGACGGGGACGGCTGGGATGGGTCATCCCCTCACGTGGCCGGGTGCGGCCCGTCTCAACGTGAGCGCACGTCACCGTCCGGGGCGCGGCCCCGCCGCTCGGGCCATCCCCTCGCGTGGCCGGGTGCGGCCCGGCCCAACGCAAGCGGTGGTCATGGTTCGGGTCGGGTCATCCGCTCTCGTCGCCGGGTGCGGACCGGCTCATCGTGAGCGCGTGGCATGGTCGATGTGCCGTGTCCGGTCAGGGGGCCGCGCCCTCCGGCACCTACTTCTGAAAAGTTGCGAATGGAGTCGCCGCGCGCCCCCTCGGCAGACCAAACGCGCCCCTGCCGCCATGCCGGTTCGCTGTGTGGGAGGCGGGCTCCGGCACCTACTTCGGGAAAGTTGTGAATGCCGTAGTCGTGCGCCCCCCCTCGGCAGACCAAATGCGCCCCTGCCGCTATGCCGGTTCACTGTGTGGGGCGGGCCCGGGCACCTACTTCGGGAAAGTTGTGAATCGGTTAGCCGCGCACCCCCTCGGTGGCATGGATGCGCCCCCGCCATGCCAGTTCGCCGGGTCGGATGTGTGAGATGGGTGGGGGGTGGGGCGGTGCCCGGGGCCTGGGGTGAGGGGCGGCGAGGGTCGGCACGCCGTGGACCCGGGGGGATCATGCGGGACCGACCGTAGGACCGCCGCTTCCCCACCCCCCTCCGGCACCTACTTTCGGAAAGTTGTGAACCGACCCGGCGCGCGCCCCCTCCCGCACCCCGCGCGCCTCCTCGCCCCCCCACCTATCAAGCGCACCGGACACAGCAAACGGGCACACCAAGGGGCGCACTCGATCCTGCGAGGGGGCGCGCGGCGAAGGCATTCGCAACTTTCCCGAAGTAGGTGCCGGAGGGGGCGGCCCGGCTCGACCGCCAGAGGGGCGCATTCGTCCTGCCGAGGGGGCGCGCGGCCAACCGATTCGCAACTTTCCGAAAGTAGGTGCCGGAAGGGGCGGCCCGACTCGCCCACCGGGGGCGCATTCGCTCCGCCGAGGGGGCGCGCGGTGAGTCGCTTCGCAACTTTCCGAAAGTAGGTGCCGGAGGGCAAAGCCCAGGCAGCCCACCGGCAGATCCACCCTCACTCCCACCCACGATGAGCCGGGCCGCACCCGGCAACGAAAGCGGCCGACCCGCCCCGAACCGTGAGGGCGACTCGCGTTGGGCCGGGCCGCACCCGGCAGCGCGAGCCGATGGCCCGAGCGGGGAGGCCGCCGCCGGACGGTGACGTCCGCTCACGTTGGGCCGGTCCGCACCCGGCAGCGAAAGGGAATGACCCGAGCAACCGTCCCCGTCGGCCCCACCCCTGGCCGTCCGGGTCAAGTTCAAGTCGCGGTGGAGGGGCGGTAGTCAAGGGTGAAGCGCAGCGGAATCGGCGAAGCCGACGCGCAGCGCAGCGGAGCGCCCTTTACTGCCGGCCCGGAACCGCCACACTCCGCAAAAGTCCGGGCGGCCCCGGCAACCATCCGGCGCAGACCCACCGAAGTCCCCGCCGCCCACCCCTCCCACGGCACTGGACGTGATGGAAACGGGACCCTCCCGGGCTCCTCCCGCGAAGGGCACAGGAGCATCATGGGCTGGTTGTTGTCGACTGTGGCGTTCGGGATGGGTGAGAGGCATGCGGAGTGCCGGGGTGCGGGGCGCGAAACGGGGCATGCGACCCGGTCGGTCCGCCGGAGTGGCCGCCGTCGTGAGCTGCGCACTGCTCCTCGCAGGCTGCGGAGGCGGCGACGGCGACGGCGACGCGAAGCCCGGCGCCGACAAACACCGGCCCGTCAGCATGGCGGGCAAGAGCGCGGCGCAGCAGCCCATACCGCCCGGCAAGGGCAGCAAGGTCGACGACGACTTCAACGGCGACGGCGCCCGTGACCTCGTACTCGACGATCTCGTGCACCCCGACCACGGCGACGACGCGGGCATCGGGATCGTGTACGGCGGCACGCGGGGCAAGCGCGGACTCACCCCCGGCGCGCGGCAACTCGTGAGCGCGCACACCAACGGCGCCCGTACGAAGGGCCGGCTGCCCGCCGCCTTCGACGCCGAGGCCTCCTGCGACCTCGACGAGGACGGCTTCAGCGACCTCGTCGTGTCGACAGATCCGCCCTACGACGGGCAGGGGCAGCCCCCCGTACCGCTGCAGATCCTCTTCGGCTCGCCGAAGGGCCTCACCGGCAAGGCCGTGAAGCTCGACGTGCCCGCGCAGGCACGTTTCGGCAACGACTGGCCGGACCAGCCGGTCTGCGGCGACTTCGACGGGGACGGCGCCAACGACCTCGTACTGCACGCGAGCGGCGCCCGGCTCACGTACCTGCGCGGCCCGTTCAAGCGGAGCGGCGCCCCGCGCGCGGCGGGCAAGCCCGTCACCGCGCCCGGCAACAGCCTGGTGACCGGCGAGGCCACGGACGTCGACGGCGACGGTTACGACGACGTACTCGTCCGCAAGGCTGCCGACGCGAAGGGCGCAGCCAGGAGCGCCCTCGTCATGGGCGGCCCCCAGGGCCCCGACGAGACCGGCGTGCTCTTCCCCGCGGGCAAGGACATCACCTTCGGCCGCTTCGGCGAGGGGAAGGGCACAGACGCGGCGATCGCGTCGCCCAAGGGCGTCGCCCTGCGCTACGACGTGCCAGGCACCCTGCGCGGCTCCATGGAGGCCAAGGACATGGCCGTCGACACGGGGGACCTCGACGGCGACGGCCTGAGCGAGCTCGTGCTGAGCGGCGCGGCGAGCGGGTCCGGAGGCGGCGCGTGGGACGTGCGGGTCTTCCGGGGCCGTACGTCGGACCTGGCGCCCAACGCCACCGCGCTGATCGAGCCGCCGGGCAAGGGCACGACCGAAGTCCTTCAGGTCGCGGACTTCGACGGCGACAAGCGGGCCGACCTGGTCGTGCGTACGCACCGGGGGGACAGCCAGGACGTCGTGGACGTCTACCCGGGCCGCCCGGGAGACCTCGTGGCGCGCGAGCCGAGGATCACGTTCTCCACGGCGGACTTCCTCACCCTGAGCGGGGAGTGACCAACTGCCGTTCACCTCACGGCAACCGCACAACTCCCCCCACACAACCCTTCATACGCCTCACGTGTCACACCCCCTGGAAGCCATACCCAAAGGCTCGCCCCAAGGCCCATCCCAAGGCCCACCCCACGGGAGACCCACGTGCGCGTAAGAAACCTGGCCGTCACCGCCACCGTCGCGGCCCTCGCCGCGGCAGGGCTGGCGCTGCCCATGGCCGGTACGGCGAGCGCCGCCTCCACCCTGAAGGACGACTTCAACGGTGACGGCTACCGCGACCTCGCCATCGGATCTCCCGACTCCAACTCCGTCACCGTGACGTTCGGTTCGGCCGCCGGAGTGTCCGAGCGCCGTTCCGTCACCGTCACCCAGAACACCGCGGGCGTGCCCGGAGTCACCGAGCCGGGCGACGAGTTCGGCGAGAACGTGACCAGCGGCGACGTGAACGGCGACGGCTTCGCGGACCTGATCGTCGGCGCACCCGGCGAGCAGGTCGAGGGCAAGCCGTCCGGCTCCGTCTCCATCGTCTACGGCGGCGGGAACCCCTTCACCTCCGGCGGCCGCGCCCTGAACTCCCCCGCCGACACCTCGGGCCGCTTCGGCGAGGCCGCCGTCTGGACCGACCTGGACTACGACGGCTCGCCCCAGCTGGCCGTCATAAGCGGCGACAACTGGTACTTCTACTCCGGCGCGGGCGAGAACGGGCGCGTGCACGGCCTGGAGGTCGACTTCATACCCGAAGGCGTCCGCCTGGACGGCATGGTCGCCGGCACCTTCAAGTACAAGGAAGGTGTCGGCTTCGTCCTGTCCGGTGAACGCGCGGACGGCGGCGCCTGGACCGCGCACATGAACGGCGGCGTCGGCGACTACGGCTACCGCGCCGAGATCCTCGCCGAGGGCGGCGACCCGACGGCGACGCGCGACGCGGCCACCGCGGGTGACGTCGACGGCGATGGCTACGACGACCTCATCACCGGCAACTCCCGCGACACGGCGGGCGGCAGGGGCGGTTCGGTCACCGTGCGCCGCGGCGGCGACGGCAAGTTCGGCGCCCCGGTGACGTACAACCAGGACAGCGCGGGCGTGCCGGGCGCGGACGAGGCGGGAGACGGCTTCGGCGCCGCCGTCTCCGCGGGCGACGTCACCGGCGACGGCCTCGCGGACCTCGCGGTGGGCGCCCCCGGCGAGACGGTCGACGGGGTGGCCGGAAGCGGCAGCGTCACCCTGCTCACGTCGGTGCGTGGCGCCTACTCCTCGGGTCGCGCCTGGCACCAGGAGACGGCGGGCGTGCCCGGCGTCGCCGAGGAGGGCGACCGCTTCGGTACGTCCGTACGCCTCAAGGACATCAACAAGAACGGCAGGGCCGACCTGGCCACCGGCGCGCTCGGCGAGGACATCGGCACGACGCGGGACGTCGGCGCCGTATGGGTCCTGCGCGGCACGTCGACGGGCCTGACCACGTCCTCCGCGGCCTCGTTCAACGGCACGGACTTCGGGGCCGACGGCCCGGGGGCGGGGTTCGGGCGCGCACTGCGCTGAACTGCGCTGAACTGCACCTTCGAGCACCACTACAGCAACTTGCTCATCTCAGAACCACGTTGGGGGACCCCATCATGCCTACGCACGCCCGTAACCACCTCCTCGGCGCGGCCGCGCTCTGCGCCGCCACCGCCCTCGCCGTCACCGGCCTGACCGCGGGCAACGCCGCCGCGGCCGGCCCCGCCGACGCCTCCGCCGATGCCCGCGTCGACGCCCCCTCGAAGATCCGCGGCGACTACAACGGCGACGGCTACGTGGACCTCGCCGTCGGCGTGCCCAGTGCCACCGTGGACGGCAAGGCCAAGGCCGGATACGTCAACGTCGTCTGGGGCGGCGCGTCCGGCCTCGGCAAGCACGGGTCGACGACCGTCAGCCAGGCCACGGCCGGCGTGCCCGGCACCGCGGAGGCGGGCGACGCGTTCGGGTTCGCCGTCGCGTCGGACGACATGAACGGCGACGGCTACAGCGACCTGATCGTCGGCGCGCCCGACGAGGACACCACGGTGGGCATGAGCGTCGGTACCGTCGCCGTCGTCTGGGGCGGTGCGAACGGCTTCAAGGGCGGCTTCACCGCGGCCAACGGGAACTTCGACAGTTCGCAGTACGGGGCGCAGCTCGCCACCGGCGACTTCGACAAGGACGGCGACAAGGACATCGCCTTCAACGCCCACTTCGACGAGTCCAGTTCCGTGCGGGTGCGGCCGGGACCGTTCACCACCGGCTCGCCCGCCACGCTCGAACGGGTCATCGGCTGGCACTTCGCGGGCTCCACCGCCCTCGCGAGCGGTGACTTCGACGGCGACGGCGGCGACGACCTGGCCGTCTCGTACAACGGCATGGAGATCAGCGGTACGACGGTCATGAACCGCGCGTCGGGCGAGTGGAAGGAGACGTGGCACACGTCCGACCGCACGAACACGTCGCTCGCGGCCGGCGACTTCGACGGGGACGGCACGACCGACCTCGCCGTCGGCAACGTACAGCCCAACCCCGAGACCGAGCAGACCACCTGCGCGGACCGGCTCGGCGGCGCGGTCCTCAGCGTCTACGGCAAGAAGGACGGCGCCCTCGGCGACGGCGGCACCGCGTGCACGACCCAGGCCTCGCCCGAGGTCGGCGGCACGGCGGAGGCCGACGACAACTTCGGCGCGCACCTCGCCGTCGGCGACCTCGACCGGAAGGGCGGCGACGAGCTGATCGTCGGCGCCGACGCGGAGGCCGTCGGAACGGTCAAGAACGCCGGTACGTACTGGACCCTCGCCTCGTCCGGCGCGGGCAAGCCCTTCACGGGCCCCGCCTTCAGCCAGAACACGGCGGGCGTCGCGGGCACGGCGGAGGCGGACGACCACTTCGGCGAGTCCGTCGCGACCGGCGACTACAACGGCGACTCCCTCCCCGACGTCACGGTGGGCGCGCCCGGCGAGGACGGCCTGAAGGGCGGCGTCTGGTACGCCCCGAGCCCGAAGGACGGCGGCCCGCGCCCGGCGGTCACGTCCGTGACGCCGGGCAAGCTGGGGCTCGCGGGGGCACGGGAGTACGGGATGGTTCTCGGGCGGTAGGCAGCGGTAGGCGGGCGCCGTCGGCCACCCGCCGCAGTCAGACTCCACACCGTCGAATCACCGGCTTCGCCGGGTTCGTCCTCAAACGCCGGACGGGCTGGAATCTCCGCCCCGCCCGTCCGGCGACCGAGGAGTGAGACAACTCGGCGCCCCCGTACAACCCTTGCCCCCCACCATCGGTCTCTCCTTCGCCGACCGCGGCATGACGCCCGGGCCAACGCCCGGCAAACACGTCACGCCCGACGCACCCCATGGACATCGACTGCGGATGCCCGCCAGGCATCCCCGCACGCTGCAGGAGAACCGCATGGCCAAGCACAAGCGCACCTCCACCACCGGCCGCTCCAGACGTACGCGGCTCGCCGCCGCGACGGCCGCCACGGCCGCGCTGACCGGTGGACTGCTCGCCGCCACGGGAGCCACCGCCTCCGCCGCCCCGGCCGAGCCGCTGCCCTCGCACGAGGCCGACTTCAACGGCGACGGCGTCGCCGACCTCGCCACCTCCGCGCCCGACGCCCACGTCTCGGGCAAGGAGTCCGCGGGTCAGGTCACCGTCACGTACGGCGGCTCGACGCTGCGCCACAAGACCTTCAGCCAGAACAGCGCGGGCGTCCCCGGCTCCGCCGAGACCGGCGACCTCTTCGGCTACGACACCGCGTACGGCGACTTCGACCGCGACGGCTACGACGACCTCGCGATCGGCGCGCCCGGCGAGGACGTCGGCAGCGACACGGACGGCGGCACCGCCCAGATCCTGTGGGGCTCCGCGAACGGCCTGTCCGGCGGCACCACGCTCAAGGACCCCCGCCCCGGCGGCCACGACTTCTTCGCCGCGCCCATCGAGGCCGGCGACTTCGACGGCGACGGCGGCACCGACCTCGCCATCGGCGCCCGGTCCGGCGCGGCCACCATCGACGTCGTGAACGGCAAGATCTCCCGCTCCACGGGCACCGGCAGCCGCCACTACACGATCAAGCCCGCCATCCAGAGCGGCGAGGGCGCGGGCCCCTTCAACCTGCACTCCGGCGACGTGAACGGCGACAAGAGGGAAGACCTCATCGTCGACGGCTACTCCACCGGCGACAGCTACAACGCCAACCTGTGGGTCCCCGGCACCCCCGACGGACTCAAGACCACCAACCAGCAGCGGCTGCCCGGCGGCATCATCACCGACGTCGGCGACACGGACAACGACGGCTACGGCGACATCGTCATCGGTCTCGAGTGGGACGACGGCATCGACGGCGCGAACAAGGGCGGCACGGTGTACGTCGCCCACGGCGCGGCGAACGGCCCGTACGGCGAGACGCAGGTCTTCACCCAGGACACGGCGGGCGTCCCGGGCGCGGGCGAGAAGGGGGACTCGTTCGGCAACGAGCTCGACCTCGGCGACATCAACGGCGACGGCCACCTCGATCTGGTCGTGGGTGCGGCGGGCGAGGACCTCGACGGCGTCAAGGACGCGGGCGCGGTCACCGTCATCTACGGCAAGGCGGACGGCTCGGGCCTCTCCACGGACGGCGCGGTCTTCCTCGACCAGAACACGCCGGGCGTCCCCAACTCCAACGAGACGCACGACTTCTTCGGCTCGGACGTCCACGTCGACGACCTGAACGGCGACGGCCGGGGCGACGTCACGGTCGGCTCGTACGGGGAGAACGGCACGAACGGCGCGTTCTACCCCCTGATCAGCAAGCAGGACGGCACCCTCGCCGGTTCGTCGGGCGTCTACACGTCGACGGTGGGGATCTCGGCGACGGGTACGCCGCGCCTCGGCATGAACTTCGCCGACTGACCCCTACAGGTCACCCCTACCGCTGATCACCGGGCCCGCACCGCCGGTGCGGGCCCGGCCGCCCCTACCCCTCCCTTTCCTCCCGGAGCCCCCGTGCGCACCCGCGTCCTCCTCCTCGCCGCGTCCCTGACGGCGACCGGCCTGCTCGCCCTCCCCACCACGACCGCGGCCGCCGCGCCCTCCCGCCTCGCGGGCGACTTCAACGGCGACGGGTACCGCGACGTCGTCGTGGCGGCGCCCGACGCCAAGATCTCCGGCAAGGCCGAGGCGGGCGCCGTCGTCGTCCTGTACGGCTCGGCGTCGGGCCCGCGCGCCGCGAAGAAGCAGCTGATCTCGCAGGCCTCCTCGGGGGTGACGGGGGCCGCGGAGTCGTACGACCGGTTCGGCCAGACCGTGGCCGTCGCGGACCTCGACGCGGACGGGTACGCCGATCTGCTGGTCGGAACTCCCTACGAGGACGTCGGCGACGCGAGGGACCGCGGCAGCGTCACCGTGCTGTGGGGCGGCGCCCAGGGCCTCAAGTCCGGTGCGCTGCTGCCCACTCCCGGGGGCAGGTACGGCGACGCGGGCTGCATCTACGGCGTGGGGCTCGCGGCCGTGCAGGCGTCCGGACGCGCCCGGAGCGCGGTATCCGTCGCCGGATGGTGCGCGACCCGCAGTCTGACCGGCCCCTTCACCAGGGCGGGCAAGCCCGCCTCCGCCTCCACGAGCGCGATGGGCACCGGCTCCGTGGACGACACGGTCCTCGGCGACCTCGACGGCAACGGCTACGCCGACACGGTGGCCATCACCGTGGGGATGTCCGACCTCCCCGAGGGCGCCGTGTACGTGAACCCGGCCGCGAGCGGCAACCGCCCGCTGCCCACCGACGGCGACAACGCCACCGTCGGTGACGTCAACGGCGACGGCTTCGGCGACCTCGTCATCGGCGACCCGGGCGACATGGAGGTCGACGGCACCCCGCAGCCCGGCACCGGCCACAAGGGCGGGCAGATCGCGATCTGGCCGGGCAGCGCGCGGGGCATCGACCCCGCGGCCCGGCCCATCCTGATCAACCAGTCCACGCCCGGGGTCCCCGGCGCCGCCGAGTCCGGCGACTCCTTCGGCACCGACGTCGCGGTGGCCGACATCGACCACGACGGATACGGCGACATCGCCGTCGGCACGCCCGGCGAGAACCTCGGTTCGGCGGGGGACGCGGGCACGGTCGTCGTCGTCCCCGGCGGCCCCCAAGGCCCCACCGGCGCACGCTCGTTCTCCCTCTCCCAGAGCTCGGCGGGCGTCCCCGGCACCGCCGAGAAGGCCGACCGCTTCGGCACGACGGTCCACTTCGCCGACCTCAGCAAGGACGGCCGCCCCGAACTCGTCGTCGGCACACCGGGCGAGGCGCCCGCCGGCGCCAACCGTGACACGGGCGGCATCTGGGTGTTCCGGGGCACGGCGACGGGCCTGAGCCTCGGCACGTCGTACGACGTGATGGCGGGCGAGGTCGGTCTGCCCACGATGTCGGACACGAACTGGGCGTCGGTGCAGGCGCCGTGACGCACACGACCCCTGCGACCCCTGTGTCCCCGGCGACCCCAGCGACCCCTGTGTCCCCGGCGACCCCAGCGACCCCAGCGACCCCCTTGACCGCTACCCGCAGAGTTGGAGCCCTCATGCGCTCAGCCACGCACCCACGTCCCCGCACCCTCGCCTTGGCCGCGGCGACCGTCCTGGCCGCGACCGGCCTCACCCTCCCCCTCACGACCGCCGCCACCGCAGCCCCCGCCGCCCCACCCGCCCCGTCCGCCCCGCTGAAGGCCGACTTCGACGGCAACGGATACGCGGACCTCGCCGTGGGCGTGCCCGGCGGAACCGTCGACGGCAAGGCGAAGGCGGGATACGTGAGCGTCGTCTTCGGCGGCCCGGGCGGCCCGGGGTCGAGCAACGTGCGGCGCATCACGCAGGCCACGGTCGAGGTACCCGGCACGCCGGAGGCCGGCGACCGCTTCGGCGCGGCGGTCACCACCGCGTACATAGACGACGACAAGTACGCCGACCTGGTCATCGGCGCCCCCGGCGAGGACATCGACGCCAAGACCGACGCGGGTTCCGTCACCGTCCTCTACGGGACGGGCGACGGCTTCGCGCTGGCCAACACGGCGGCCCGGGGCGCGAAGACCGGCGACGCGTACGGAAACGCGCTGACCGCCGCCGACTTCACCGGCGACACGGACGTCGACCTGGCGATCGGCGGCAAGGACCAGGTCGTCTTCAACGGCAACCCGTACGCTGCCGACACCTCGCCCGGCCTGGCCCGCCGCATGGGCGGCCGCGCCCCCGTCCTCACGACCGGCGACTTCGACTCCGACGGCCTCCCCGAGCTGGCCGTCGCGTACTACGAGCAGAGCGCCACCCGCACGCAGTCCCACGTCCAGCTCTACCGCTACGACAAGAACGACGAGGTCCCCGACGCCTTCGACCTGACCTGGAGCAGCGACAACAGCGCGGCGAACGCGCTGGCCGCGGGCGACTTCAACGGCGACGGCCACACCGACCTCGCCCTCGGCAACTGCCGCGAGATCGCCGACGAGAACATCGACGACCCGTGCGGCCCCGAGGAGCTCGCCGAGGGCGGCGGCACCCACATCCACTACGGGGACGGCGACGGACTCGTATGGGAGGGCCAGACCCTCAACCAGGACACCCCCGGCGTTCCGGGTGTCGCCGAAAAGGGTGACGACTTCGGCAACGCGCTCGCGGCCGCGGACATCGACGGTGACGGCAAGGACGACCTGATCGCGGGCGCCCCGGGCGAGGCCATCGGCAGCGCGGCCCGCGCGGGTGCCGTCACCGTCCTGAAGGGCGGCGCGAACGGCATCCTCACGGAGGACGGGCAGGCCGTCGGCGCGGTCTCGTACCAGCAGAACTCCCCCGGCGTCCCCGGCGGCGCCGAGGCGGGCGACCTGTTCGGCGCGGCGCTCGCCTTCGCGGACCACAACGGCGACGGCAGCCCGGACCTCTCGGCCGCCGCGCCGGGTGAGAACGCGTCGGCGGGCGGCGTGTGGAACCTCCCCCACCTCGCGACCGGCACGACAGGCGCCTCGGTCGTCACCCCGAACTCGCTGGGGCTGCCGACTTCTTCGGGCCCGCTGACGTACGGGGCGTCGCTGGCGCGCTAGATCTGCCCGTACGGGAGCACCCTTCCAGGCATACCCTCCCAGGCACACCCGTGCGGGAACACCCTTCCGGGAACCCCTAGGGGTTGTCACAGGTCGGCCGCAAAGCCGCGTCTCCTCCCGAGGAGGGACGACCCCACCCCCGCAGACCAGGTACGTTCGATTCGTGGCTGGATTCAGGATCGGACGCGGCCGGGACAACCGCGCCCCGCGACCGCAACAACAACCGCAACCGCACCAACAACCGCGGCAGCAGCCGTACGGACAGCAGGCCCCGCAGCAGGGAGGGCAGCAGCCGTACGGCTACCCGCCTGTGCCGTCGGCCCCGCAGTACGGGGGCGGCGCACCGCACGGTGGCGGCGGCCGGCCCTACGGTGGCGGTGGCGGCAACCAGCAGTGGCCCCAGGCGGGCGGCGGCGCCGGCAACCACGGCGAGCCGGAGTACTTCGGCGGCCCCGACGACCACGGCCACGGCGCCCCCCAGGGCGGCTACGACCCGTACGCGGCCAACAACCCCGGGCACACGCAGGCCTTCTCCATCGGCGAGGACCCGTACACGCAAGGCGACACGTACCGCGCGGGCCAGGCGAGCGCCGCCCCCGTGGGCCCGCGCCTGCACTGGAAGGACCTGCTCCGCGGCGTCGTACTGCGCCCCGGCCCCACCTTCTTCCAGATGCGGGACTACGCGATGTGGGCCCCCGCCCTCATCGTCACGTTCCTCTACGGCACGCTGGCGATCTTCGGCTTCGACGAGGCCCGCGAGGACGCGATCAACGCGACGCTGTCCTCGGCGGTCCCGTTCGTCCTCACCACGGGCGTCGCGATCACCATCAGCGCGTTCATCCTGGGCGTGGTCACGCACACCCTCGCCCGCCAGCTCGGCGGCAACGGCGCGTGGCAGCCGACGGTCGGCCTCTCCATGCTGATCATGTCGCTGACGGACGCGCCCCGCGTGATCGTGGCGATGTTCCTCGGCGGCGGCCAGCCCTTCGTCCAGCTGCTCGGCTGGGCGACGTGGATCGCGGCGGGCGCGCTGCTCACGACGATGGTCAGCAAGTCCCACGACCTGCCGTGGCCGAAGGCGCTGGGCGCGTCGACGATCCAGCTGCTGGCGATTCTGTCGATCATCAAGCTGGGCACGTTCTAGGTAAGAGGCGCAACGAGAAGGGCCCGGCGACCAAGTCCACCGGGCCCTTACTCACGTACTCACGCGTCGAGGAGCTGCGCTGCCCCTCACGCGTCGAGGATCTGCCCCTCACGCTTCACGACGGGCGGCTCGACGCTCCACGGGAAGTTGATCCACTCGTCGGTGCGCTTCCACACGTACTCGCACTTCACGAGGGAGTGCGACTTCTCATAGATGACGGCGGACCGCACCTCGGCGACGTGGTCGAGGCAGAAGTCGTGGACGAGCTTCAGCGTCTTGCCGGTGTCGGCGACGTCGTCGGCGATCAGCACCTTCTTGTCGGTGAAGTCGATGACGTTGGGAACGGGCGCGAGCATCACAGGCATCTCGAGCGTCGTCCCGACCCCCGTGTAGAACTCCACGTTCACGAGGTGGATGTTCTTGCAGTCGAGTGCGTACGCGAGCCCGCCCGCGACGAAGACGCCACCGCGGGCGATGGAGATGATCACGTCGGGCTGGTACCCGTCGTCGGCGACGGCCTGCGCGAGCTCGCGCACCGCATGGCCGAACTTCTCGTACGTAAGGTTCTCGCGCATGTCACTCATGCTGGATGTCACACCTGTGTCCGATGGAAATTGAGGAAGGACCGGGAGGCGGTGGGCCCCCGTTGTCCCTGATAACGCGACCCGTACCGCTCCGACCCGTAGGGGGCCTCGGCGGGCGAGGTGAGCCGGAACATGCAGAGCTGCCCGATCTTCATACCGGGCCAGAGCTTGATCGGCAGAGTCGCCAGATTCGAGAGCTCCAGGGTCACGTGCCCACTGAACCCCGGGTCGATGAACCCGGCGGTGGAGTGCGTGACGAGTCCGAGCCGCCCGAGGCTGGACTTGCCTTCGAGCCGACTGGCGAGATCGTCCGGCAGGGAGATGACCTCGTACGTCGATGCGAGCACGAACTCCCCGGGGTGGAGGATGAACGGCTCGTCGCCCTCGGGCTCCACGAGCCGCGTCAGGTCGGCCTGCTCGACGGAGGGGTCGATGTGGGGGTAGCGGTGATTCTCGAACACCCGGAAGTAGCGGTCCAGCCGCACGTCGATGCTCGAGGGCTGCACCATGGATTCGTCGTACGGGTCGATCCGCACCCGTCCGGAGTCGATCTCGGCCCGGATGTCCTTGTCTGAGAGAAGCACGCACCGAGGATACGCAGAGCGCGCGGGCCGTCCCCAATCGGACAGGACCCACGCGCCCTGTATTCGCTGTGCTAGCTCCCGCTCCCGCTCCCTCTCTCCCTCACCCGCTACCGCCGCTGCAAGGTCACCGGCACGGCGTGCCGGAGCCGGGCGCAGCGCGGGCAGCGGATGAGCCGGCCAGGACCGAGCCGGTCCGCCTGCTGCATCGGGAACGAAGCGGTGCTGAACACGTGCCCTTCGGCACATCGGACGACGGTGCGCTCCATCAAGTCCTGTAGTCCCTTCCCCAGTCGTAGGTGAGCTCGTACGTACCCGTACCAACTCGTCTCACGCTCGCCTCCGAGCCGACGACGAAAGGCCACATTACGGTATGAAAGGGACGCTCATCCAGGCGGCACGACCGCGTGCCACGGTACGCCCCAACTCCCCGCGGACGCACGGCGCATCCGCCTCCCGGACAGCACGCGGGCCCCGCGGCGAGAGCGCCGGGGGCCCGGGATGAGGTAGAGTGTGCGACGTTACGACACCGGTTCATACGGCGTCTTTCGCGGGTGTAGTTTAGTGGTAGAACATCAGCTTCCCAAGCTGAGAGTGCGAGTTCGATTCTCGTCACCCGCTCCACGAAGAAGGCCCAGGTCATCGACCCGGGCCTTTTTGCTGTCCGCCTTCTCTCACTCGTCGCGTGCCACATCCGTGCCAGATGCTTGACCATCCGGCTTCCGTGCCACAGCCCGGCGGGCCTTCCGAACACTCCGATCGAGCATCCCGGCGACTTCCTGCTGACGCTCCTCCTCGGAGTGCTGGTAGATCATCGCCGCCTTCTCTGACGACTGGCCGGCGCGGACCATCGTGTCCTTCAGGGTCGCGCCGGATCGGGTGGACAGGGTGTGCCCGGTGTGGCGGAGATCGTAGAACCGAAAGTTGCCCGGCAGACCGGCGACCGTGCGCGCCCTGCGCCAGTACTTGCCGAAGGTGCTCCGGCGGAAGGGCGCTCCCCGATCACCGACGAAGACGAGACCGTTCGGCCCTTCCTCGGCGAACGACTCCATGTGCCAGCGAACCTCACGCTCCAGGAACGCGGGCAGGTAGATCGTCCGGGTACCGGCGTCCGACTTGGTGTCGCCGGGCGCGCGTCGCCCGTTCGTCCTCTCCGGCTCGGCGGTCCGCACCGTGATGCGCAGCGCGTCGAGGTCGACGTCCCGGCGCCGGAGCCCGGCCAGTTCCTCGGGCCGGGTCGGGCCGTAGGCGCCGAGGTAGACCATGAGGCGCCACCGCATGCCGACCGCTTCGGCGAGGGCATCGACCTGCGCGACGGTGGCCGTAGGCCGTTCCTGTGCCTTCTCGGCGCCCGCGCCCTTGATCCGGCACGGGTTGCGGCGGATCAGGTCGTCATCGACGGCGGTCTCCATGATGGCCTTGAGGAGGCGGTACGCCTTGGCCGTTGCCGTCTTGGCGCCAGTGCGGAGACGCTCGGTACGCCAGGTACGGACGCGAGGCGCGGTGATCTCGTCGAGGTCGTCGTCACCGAAGGTCGGGAGGATGTGCCGGCCCAGGAGGTACCGGTACAGGTCGCGCGTGAGCACGCTGAGTTCGCGCTCCTCGACCCACTTGTCTGCGTAGGCGCGAAGGTTGACGGCCCCGGCCTCTGGGTCCCGCCAATCACCTCTGCGGATCTCGGTCTGCTTCTCGGCCAGCCAGTCGTCAGCGTCGGCCGTCGTCTCGAAGGTGAACGGCGCCGGGCGCATCACGCCGTCCGGCCCGGGATAGCGCGCCTGGTAGCGGCCAGACGGCAGCCGCCGAATCGCACCGAAGCGGCGACGTCTCCCCCTGCTGTTCGCCATCAGGCAGCCCTCCCGTAGCGAGCACGGGACCGCTTGATCGGCTCGACGGTGTGGGAGGTGATGAACTCCTCGACCGCGCTTTCCGGGATGCGCACGTGGCGGCCGACCTTCACGTACCGGATGCGCCGCTCCTCGATGAGCCGCCGCGGGAAACGGGCGGTCGTGCCGAGCAGCTCGGCGACCTGGTCGACGGAGAGATGGCGCTCAGCCATGCGTGGGCTCCCCTTCGGTTCCGGGGGCGGGTTCGAAGGTTTCGGCAAGCCAGGCTTCGGTGTCGGTGAGGCCGGTTCCGGCGTAGACCCAGTGGGCGAGGACGAGGGTCGAGTCCGGGGCGGCCTGGTCGTCGGTAACGGCTTGGGCTCGACGCCATTCGGCTCGGGCGTCGCGGAGGGCGCCGAGGGTGACGGAGTAGCGGCGGCTCTTGGTGGAGAAGTGGCCGCGGAAGCCGAGCATGTGGGCCCAGGCCCGGAGCCGGAGTTCTTCTAGTTCCTTGCGGGCGCCGAGGGCCCATGCGGTACGGATCATGCGGCGGGCGTGCTCGCTGATGTCGAGCTGGGCGAGTTCGGCGAGGAACTTCAGGGGCCGGTCCAGCGCACCCGTGGCAGTCTCGGCGCCCTTGGTCGCGTACTTGGCGATGTACGCGGCGACGGCCCGTTCGGTCAGCTCCTGACCACCGTCGAAGTCGGCGGATCGGACGGTGCGTACGTCGAGTTGGCGGCCGAAGGCGAAGGTGTGCGCGCGGTTGTCGATGACCGGGCCATCCACGCGGGCGGCGGTCGCAGCGGCGCGGATGGCGTCGGTCAACAGCTCGGGGGTGGCCCAGGCAGGGGGCAGGGTGTCGCCGCCGTCCGGGCCGTCGATGCGGATGACCGCGTGGAAGTGGACCGCACCACGTTTCTGGTACTCGGCGACCTTGGCGAAGGACACCCGGGCGTACTCGCGGAAGGCGCGTTGGGTGAGGCCGGCACGCTTGGCGACCTCCCGGCGGAGGTAGACCGAGAAGCGCCGCCAGAGCAGGCCCGCGTGAGCGTTCCAGAGCACGGCTGCTTCGTAGTCGTAGGTGTCCGGGTCGAGCGGGGTGCCGAGGGCGGTGTCGTCCTGGTCGTGGACGAAGCCGCAACGGCAAGGACGGACCGTTCGGGCCGGGCCGGTGGGGCGGTTGTGGACAGGCCCGAAGCCGGGTGCGGTGAAGGTGGCGAAGACGCGGGGGTGCGCGGCGACGCGTTCGGGGACGCCCTTGCCACCGCGCAGGCCGGAGGTGATCAGGTGAAAGGTGTCGCGGCGGTAGACCTCCGCGCAGGCAGGGCAGCGGGTCGTACGGCGGTTGTTGCAGCGGACCAGGAGGTGACCGGCGGGAAGGGTGGCCGAGTCGAGGTGGTGGAGGACGTTGCCGATCTCGCCGGTCCGGGCGTCGACGGTGTGCTCGGTGCGGTGGCCGTCGAGGCGGATCGGATGGGTGCAGCCGCCGAGGCCGGAGAGCTGACGCAAGAGTCCCGGCATGGTGCCGGTTGCGGCCAGTTGACCGAGTTCGCTGAGCGGGGGCGGGGTGGCGCGGGTAATGATGGCTTCTCCTTCTGGCTTCGGTCAGGAGGGACAGGGCCCCCGGGGCGGCGGATGCTTGGCGGTATCAGGGCCGCCCCGGGGGTCTGGCAGTGCTGGCGACTAGCGCCGCCGCTGGTCGCGGAGCATCGAGCGGATGACGACGGCGCACACCGCGACGGAGATGGCCGTCACGGCGACGGCGGCCAGGAGCGCGGTCAGCACGACGCCGCCGACGAGGACGGCCACGACCGCCCCGCTCGTGATGGAGATCTGAGGCGCGGATCGCCGTACGGGATTCGGGTCGGCCACCGTGTGGTGGTGGACGGGCGGCGGCGTCGGGCTGTCGGGGTACTTGGGCAGGAACACGGCGAAGTTCTCCTTACCTACTCGTCTAGACATGAGAGCCGTTTACGACGTCCACGCCGGAGCGCGTACCGGATTCGATGGCCGGGGCCATGAAGGTGTGCGAGAGCCAGAAGCCGAACAGGGCGATCATCACGACGATCCACGTACGGACGCCGAGGAACTTGACCGCTCCCCAGGCGAAGAGGCCGAGGACGAACACGAGCGGCAGGCTGACGGTCACGGAAGCGGGTCCTTTCAGCGGACGGGGCAGCGGTGGGTGCGGGCGGCGAGTTCGGCGGCGGCGCGACTGTCGTAGTCGGCGGAGAAGCCGCAGCGCGGGGCCGTGCAGGCGGCGGTGTGCTTCTCACGGCCACGGCCGTCGTACGACGTGCCGACCTGTACGGGACCGATACGGGCGACGGAGCGGAAACGGCGGTTGGCGCTCATGTGGATCTCCCTTCAGGACGTTCAGAGCTTTCGGGCGTTCAGAGCTTTCGGGCGTTCAGAGCTGAGCGGCGATGGCGTCGGCCATGGGCATCGGGACGCCGAGACGGGCGCGCAGGGTCGTGGTGTCGATGACCGTTCCGGTACGGGTGTGGTGCTCGGTGGCGACCTTGCGGGCGTGGTCGACGAGGGCAGCCGGGACGGCAACGGTGGGCGGAGGGGTCGAGGTGGGGACGGACTCGGCGGCCGGTGCCGGTGCCGACGAGAGCTCCGGTACGGGATCGGGCGCGTCCTCCTGGTCGTCGACGCCCTCGGGGTCTTGCTCCAGGACCTCGTCGGGCGGTGTCGGCGTCGAGTGCGCCAGGAGCGTCCCGCCGAGGAAGGCGACCGCAGGCCAGCCCGCGACGAGGATGCGGAGCCAGGCCGGCACGTGGTTCATGTCGAGCAGTCCGGCGGTGGCGACGTTCGCACCGAGGGAGGCCGCGAGCGCGATGACGAACCAGCACCAGCCCGCGGCTTTGGCGTCACCGGTCCGCAGCCGACGCCAGGCGGCGACGAGCAACAGATCCACCGAGACCGGATAGGCCCACGCTTTCCACCCGTCCTGTCCGGACGCCGAGGCGACGTCGTGCAGGTGGGCGAAGGACAAGGCTGCCGCGATGACGGCCTGTACGAGCACCGCATCGATACGGGCGAGTTGGGCGCGCATGCTGCGGCTCCTTCCGGATTCTGGCATGGCAGGGGTAGGGACGTGGCGCGAGACGGTCACGCCGACCGGGGGTGCGGGAAGGTGCGGCTCAGCCGGTGACCGGTCGCGGCTGCACGACCGGGTTGGCCGGGGACTCGACCGGCTGCGCGGGCACGGAGGGCCGGAAGGTCTCCAGCGCGGGCAGGTCGGGGACCATGTGGGCCGACGCGCGGCAGGTCTCGGCAGCGTCGGACAGGGAGAGATACGGCGTACGGATGCGGGACCAGCCGCCCGAGGTGTCACCGGCGACGGCGAGACCGGGCCGTTCGGCAGGGATGGCGCAGGCGGCGGAGACCGCTTCGGGGGCGATGTCGCCGAGCGCCATTTTCGCGGAGGCTTCGTCGTTCACGCGGTGGCAGACGCGGCCGGTCAACTGGGCCCGGAGCATCGTGGCGCCCTTGCCGAGCTCGGCGCCGAATCGCTGCCCGCACACCTCCAGGTAGATACCCGCCGCGCGACCGAGTTGGGCAAGCCGGATGAGCTGAGTGACCATCTCGTCCCGCCGCTCTTCCTCCTTCCTCGTGGCGACGAGGAAGAGTTCCGCCACTTCGTCGACGAACAGGACTACGGGCACGGGCCGTTCCTGCTCGGGAAGCCCCCAGATGTCGGAGGTGATCTCCTCGTTCGGCGTGCCCGGTGCGATCCTCTGGCGTGCCTTGATCAGGTCGTACCGGTCCTCCATCTCCTTGATGAGAACGGGCAACAATTCGGCAGCCTGCTCGGGATCGGTGGCGAGCGCCGACAGCCGCGAGGCGAAGGGCGCCAGCTCCACACCGCGCTTGCAGTCGATGCCGACCAGGGCGACGGGCTGTGGCGCGAGTCCGGCAACGAGATGCCGCAGGTACATGGACTTGCCCGACAGCGTGGCTCCCAGGGAGAGGCCGTGCGGCACCACGCGGTAGTCACGTACGAAAGGGGTGGCGTCTTCCCGCAGCGCTACGGGCACTTTCAGGGATCCGCCCACCGCTTTGCGCGGCATACGGACCTCTCGCAGCACGTCATAGCCGACGAGTCGCAGGTCGACCACTCCAGGCTTGACCGTGGTCACGTAGACGGCGTGAACTCCCCAGGCGTGCCGCAGCCGTTCGGCCGACGCGGCCACATCGGCGGGTTCCTGGCCCGGTGCGAGCCGCAGACGGAGCCGTAAGCCGGTCGTGGTCGGGCGGATGATTCCGCGCCGAGGCGGTACGGGACGGATCTCCCCACGCGTCGTAGCCTTGACCACCAGGACACGCAGTCGGGATGGAGTCACGGACAGGCCGCAGGCCTCCATGACCGAGCCGTAGGAGCTGAGCAGCCGGGCCGTGGATATCGGCAGGCCGACCGCAGACCAGTAGACCCCGGGGTGCTTGGCCCGGGTGTAGGCAGCCCCGCCGCCGAGTGCGGCGACAGGACCACCCACCTCCAGAAACGTCGTCAGATCGGTCATCAGGCCGAGGCCCCCATGGCGGCCGGGAAGGCGGCCGGAGTGACGGCGGCGCAGCGGTAGGCGATGCCGTGCCGCTGCTGGCCGTTGAAGACGCTCTCCCACGGTCGGGCGACGAGTCCCGGCAGCGAGACCGGCGCACCGAGCGTCAGCCCCTCGGACACTCCGCTCTCCGGGATGGTCACCTTGATCAGGGACGACTCGCCCTCCTCGATGTAGACGACGCCGATCGTCATCAGCGATTCACCGCTGGTGACGTCCTTGGCGATCTCGCCGGTCTGACGGTCGCGGACCTTGGGCTCGGGCGCCTCGGTGAGCAGGATCGTCGCGGCCGAGGTCTCCACGCGAATGGTTCGCAAGGTTCTTCCCATCTACTCGTCTATACAAGATGCGGCGTTCAAACCCGATCTCCGGGAACGCCGTCCACTGTGCCACACAACTTGCCAACTCGTCTATACGAGTAGGCCTGTTGGCGTATACGAGTTCTGGGTGTGGACCACCGCGCGCCACAGCCGTCAGGCCCTCACGTGGCCGGGAGCTGGTACGACAGGACGTAGGCGTCCGCCGCCATGACGGTGTCGCAGACCTCCACGGCCCGTCCTTCGGTGTCGTACGCGGTGCGGACCAGGTGGATCACGGGTACACCGGAGGCCAGCCGGAGCGTCTTCACCTCGGACGGTGCGGGCATCCGGGCCCGGATCTCCTCGTCGAAGTGGTCGAGGTGGTGGCCCAGTTCTTCGAGGCGGGCATAGATGCCGCCGGGACCGGGGTTGGGTTCGGCAATCTGCGTGCCGCGCGCGATGTCGAGTGGGAGGTAGGAGGTGGCGAACTCGACCGGCCGGCCGTCGAGCAGATACCGCCGCCGCCGAGCGAGCACACGCCGCACAGACCCAAGGCGGGTGGCGATGTCCTGCGTGGCCTTCTCCTCCTTGACCTCCAAGCTGTCGACCTGCGGGTGACTGCCTGCCGCGTCGGCCTCGACGATGAAGGCGGACTTGCCCTGCTCGCGGTGGCGTCGGGCGAAGCGGTCGGAGGCGAGCCGTCGCACGGGAGGCCGCGGTCGTACGAAGACGCCCTTGCCATGCTCGGCGTGGACCAGGCCCTCACCCTGCAACACGGAGAAGGAGTTCCGAACGGTCATCCGGGATACGCCGTAGTGCTCGACGAGTTCGGCCTCCGAGGGAAGCTTTTCGCTCTCCTTGAACCGCCCACGGTCGATGGCCTCGCGCAGCTGGTCGGCGATCTGCCGAAAGACCGCACGATCACTCGTGGGGTCGATGTCGCCGAGCAGGCTCGGGAGTGACGTCACGTGTACTCCTTTAGGTATCTAGACGAGTGGGCGAGTGTTGTTGCTACGGTGGAAAGCCTAGCTATCCGAGAGGGCCGAGGACCGTGAGCGCTGACCGTCCGCACTCCGTGAGCGTTGCCGGAGTCATCGTCGACGATCAGGATCGTGCCCTCCTGATCAAGCGCCGGGACAACGGCAAGTGGGAGCCCCCGGGCGGAATCCTCGAACGCGAAGAGACCATCCCCGAGGCCTTGCAACGCGAGGTCCTCGAAGAGACCGGAATCAAGATCGTGCTTCCGGCGACCCTCACCGGCATCTACAAGAACATGACGGGCTTGATCGTCTCCATGGTCTTCCGCTGCGAGGCCGCCGACGGTACGCCCACCACCGGCGACGAGACCCGCGCTCTGCGCTGGGCGACCCGCGAAGAAGTCACCGAACTCGCCGACGAGGCCTACGCGATCCGCGTCCTGGACGCACTCGACGCAGCATCCCCGCCGGCCATTCGCGCCCATGACGGCGTGAAACTCGTCTAGCTCGAACCCGCTGCACATGGCGGCCTACCAGCGCGAAGGAACTTGTATGCACGAGTATACGAGCACTATCCGAGTCTGGGGCCTCACTTGCCCAGGTTTTCCAGAAGAGGTCAGCCGGGCCCGACGCTGGACGCGGGACATCCTTCGTGACTCGCCCCTGGCAGATGACGCCGAACTGATCGTGAGCGAGCTGAGCGCGAACGCGATCCTGCACACAGCCAGCGGGCGTCAGTCGGGCAGCTTCTCCCTGGCCATCGAGGTATCCCCGCAGATGCTCACCCTGTCGGTCACCGACGGCGGAGACACGGGAACCGCCCCCAAGGTCGAGCATCAGAACGAAGAGGCTGAACACGGCCGGGGCCTGGAGATGGTCAGCGCCATCGCTCACCGCGTCATCGTCAATGACAGCGACCACGGCCACACGGTCACCGCGGCTTTCTTCACCGAGGCCGGCAGGGGAGGCCAACTATGCGGGTGAGCAGGCCCCGACGCGGCTACTGGTGCGAGTGCTGGACGGAGCCCACCGCCACGGACGGCCAGGCGGGGCCCCAGTTACGAGCATCCTTCGACGCCTACTCTGCACCGCAGGCGGATCGGTGGGTAGCGGTGGCACTCCGCACGATCTCCCCGGCACTGAACACTCACGCTTCAGGCGAAGCCTGGGAGTGGCTTTACGAGGGCCGCGTCCGCACCCGCAGAGCCCTTCTCCAGATGCAGCCCTGCACGGTCTCAGTGACTCACGCGGACACACGCATCACCTGGACGATACGACCAGTCCTGTTCCTGCCCCTCGCACACCGCCAAGCGGCAGAACTCCCAGCCTGCGCACACGACTTCAAGCCCCGGCAGACCGACTGAGTTACAACTTTCTCTACTGGTTCAAGCGCCCGGCGCCGCTCCGCACCGCCGGGCGGGCTCACGGCTCCGCTCGGGGCTGCCGCTCCTGCCTTCGGCCCGCTCCGCCCCGGCTGCGCCGACGCCCGCCCACACAGGGATAAAGCCGAGGCCAATCGGCGATCACCCGACACAACGATCCAAGGACAAGGAAATGCCTCCGGCGGGGGCGCTCTGACTCTGGGATGGAGGGGGCGCCGTACGCGACTGCGGGCCCATCGTGGCGAGCGTTGGGGGCTCCCATCCCGTCCACCGTCGACCCAGGCAGAGCCGAGCAGACGCGGCCCAGGGCGTCCAGGTCGTTCGTACAGTGGCGCGCTCCACCTGGACGCCCTGAACCACGCCCGCTCCACGGTGTGTGGGTCGACGGCGGACGGGATGGGAGCTGGGGCTAGTGGTGGGCCGAGGCGAGGCCCACGCAAAACCCCCTCATGACCCTGGTGCGATGGCTACTCTGCTGCGAACTATCCAAGCGATGAGCAGCGGAGAGCAGTGGAATACATAACAGCTACCTTCATAGTGAAGCTCACCGACCACCCCACTTCAGAGCCCGACGAGGTTTGGGTCCTCAGCCTCGACAGCTTCGAGATGCCGGCCGACGACATCATCAAGGAGCTTGAGGCTCTGACGTGGCTCCGTGGAGCCGAGTACCCGGCCATGAGCCACATCAGTTCTCGGCAGGGGATCACTAACTGGGGCGCCTCATCTTCGTTCATGGAGTTCGTCCTTGAAATGAGCTCCAACGGCATGGGAGGTGTAACAACTGTAGTTGTCTCCGAGGCAGTCAAGGCGCTCTACTCGAAGCTCCGGAGACGCTCCCAGGGCGACCATTGGGGGAATGTGATCTCAGAGGAGACCGCCATTGCGGTTGCCAAGCAGCGCATCGCAAGTCAGTACGACGTGGAGGGCGACAGCCTCACACTTTCCCGGTCGGAGACAGACGCGGCAAATCACAGCTTCCACTTCACCTTCAGCCATCCAGATGGACGGTCGTTCGGGGCCGAGGTAGGCATCTTGAGGGACGCCCCCACCTGCATGCGAATCTGGCGCCAGGTTGCACCCGAGTGATCAGCTGTTAGGGGACCAGCTGCCGGGAGTGTCTAACTGCGTGACAACGCCAGCGAACAGCGGCGGACGAGTACGAACGCCTAGGGACCATCAGCGCAGGTGAGAGGCGCATCAGCCCCAGGCAACGGCCTCGTCCGAGTTGCTTCAGGGCGAAGAGGTCGTGGTCTCAAGCCCGAGCCTATGCACCTAAGGCTGCATATATCTGGTCGAAATGAGTCTCTTGGCCCTCATACACTGCGACCGTGATGAATTGCCCCGACTGCGGCACCAGCTTGGATGAGACGCCCGTTGGGCAGCCGTGCCCAACCTGCGGTGGCGAACGACGCAACGCCGTGGTGTACGCAGAAGCCGCTCTGGGAGCCACCTGCACCTTCAATGCTTCGGCAAGTATCGGCTACAACCCTCAGAGGCCATGGCAGCAGAAGTGGCGCGACGTGATCAGCGGCCTACACGCTCTTCAAGCGACCTATCAGCAAAGCGACCTCAATAACGAAGTCGTGCGTAGGCAAGTTGAGGGATTTTTCAAGGACTGTTGTGAGCTAGCAGATTGGTTGCAAGAGCAAGCCAGCAAGCCTCAAGCCATGAGCTACCTCAAGAGCGACCCGGCTCTGAAGCTGTGCGACGGCATGACTCAAACGACCAAGCACCACACCAGGAAGAGTCGAAACAGAAACCCTGACCCCATCACCGTGAGGATCGCCAGGGTGCATGGGGGGCAAGGGGTGCGTGCAGAGATCGAGTGGTCGACCCCCAGCGGCTCAACTGGTACCGAAGACGCTCTCGACCTGGCTCAGCGTTGCAGGACGGCATGGGAGAGGTTTTTCCAGCTGCATGGGCTGACACCGTGATCACTGACTCTTGGCCCGGAGGGCAGGCGAAGCACCAGACCCGCGTGATCGCGTTCAGTAAGGAGATGTCGTGCCAGACCCGTGCCAGATCATGCGGGGAACCACAGGGAGTACCGGGGAATCAGCCGATGGTCCGGCTACGCGCTGAGGGCGCCCGACCCCAGGTCAGCCGGGCAACAGCCGCTCTACCGCCTAAGCTTCCCAAGCTGAGAGTGCGAGTTCGATTCTCGTCACCCGCTCCACGAAGAAGGCCCAGGTCATCGACCCGGGCCTTTTTGCTGTCCGCGCTGATCACTGGCCCTGCGCAAGCACGAGCTCCCGTAGCCGGGCCGCAACGGCATGCGGGCCTCGGGTCGCGATCGCCCACAGGGCGCTGATCCGTCGGTTCGACGCCCATAGTCCCGAGGTGGGCGGTTCGATGCGAACGTTCCGGGTGCCGGTCATGCGCCGCCCGCCGGTGCGATGTCGTCGATCAGGGTGCGCACGCGTCGTTCGATCTCGTCGCGGATGGGGCGGACCGCGTCGACGCCTTGGCCTGCCGGGTCCGGGAGTTGCCAGTCGAGGTAGCGCTTGCCCGGGAAGACGGGGCAGGTGTCGCCGCAGCCCATGGTGATGACGACGTCGGAGGCCTGGACGGCTTCCACGGTGAGGACCTTGGGCACCTCGGCGGAGATGTCGATGCCGACTTCGCCGAGGGCCTCGGTCACGGCCGGGTTGACCGTCTCGGCCGGGGCCGAGCCCGCGGACCGGACCTGGACGCGGTCTCCGGCGAGGTGGGTGAGGAAGGCCGCCGCCATCTGTGAGCGTCCGGCGTTGTGGACACAGACGAACAGCACCGACGGCTGCTGCGGGGTGTCAGGCATGGGTGGGCTCTTCCTGCGGAGCGACCTCGGTAGGGGCGGTGAAGTAGCGGCGCGCGTACAAGGCCACGTAGACCAGGCCGATCAGCACGGGCACCTCGATGAGCGGGCCGACGACACCGGCCAGGGCCTGCCCCGAGGAGGCTCCGAAGGTGGCAATCGCCACGGCGATGGCCAGCTCGAAGTTGTTGCCCGCGGCAGTGAAGGCGAGCGTGGTGGTACGCGGGTAGTCGAGGCCGACAGCCTTGCCCAGCAGCATCGATCCGGCCCACATGAGCGCGAAGTAGACCAGCAGCGGCAGCGCGATACGCACCACGTCCAGCGGCTGGTTGGTGATGGCGTCGCCCTGGAGAGCGAAGAGGACGACGATGGTGAACAGCAGCCCGTACAGAGCGAACGGGGCGATGCGCGGGATCAGTTCCGCCTCGTACCAGTCGCGGCCCTTGAGCTTCTCACCGATGCGGCGCGTCAGGTACCCGGCCGCGAGCGGGATACCGAGGAATACCAGGACGCCGCGGGCGATCTCCCAGACGGACACGTCGAGTCCGGTCTGTTCCAGGCCCAGCCAACCTGGCAGTGCCTGGAGGTAGAACCAGCCGAGCGCAGAGAACGCGATCACCTGGAACACCGAGTTGAGCGCGACGAGGACAGCGGCAGCTTCCCGGTGTCCGCAGGCGAGGTCGTTCCAGATGATGACCATGGCGATGCAGCGGGCCAGACCGACGATGATCAGACCAGTGCGGTACTCGGGCAGGTCCGGCAGGAACAGCCAGGCCAGGGCGAACATCAGGGCCGGGCCGAGAATCCAGTTCAGCAGCAGCGAAGGCAGCAGCAGGCGCCGGTCCCGGGTCACGGTGTCGAGCCGGTCGAAACGGACCTTGGCCAGCACCGGATACATCATCACGAGCAGGCCCAGCGCGATCGGCAGGGAAACCCCGCCCACTGTCACGGTGGCCAACGCGTCCCCGAGCCCCGGGACCAGGCGGCCCAGGCCGAGGCCCACGGCCATCGCCGCGAGGATCCACACGGCCAGGTAGCGGTCCAGGAACGACAGCCGCCCGGCCACGCTCCGTTCAGGCGCGGCAGCGCTCACGAGGCAGCACCGGCCGTCTCACCGCGGTCGGGCAGCGGAGTGCCGGCGGGGCGGGTCAGGATGCCGGCGAGGCGGTCGGTCATCTCCGGCAGCAGCCAGTAGTAGACCCATGTGCCGCGCCGCTCGCAGTCGATCAGACCGGCCTGCCGCAGCAGCTTGAGGTGATGCGAGATCGTCGGCTGCGACAGGTCGAAGGCCGGGGTCAGGTCGCACACGCAGACCTCCCCGCCCGCCTGCGAAGCGATGAGCGACAGCAGCCGCAAGCGCACCGGGTCGCCGAGCGCCTTGAAGACCTTCGCGAGGTCAACGGCCTGTTCCTCGTCGAGCGGGGTGGTCAGCAGCCCCGGGCAGCATGCGTCGGGCCCGCCGGACTCTCCCAGCACCACAAGCTCTTGATTCGACATTCCTCTATGTTGACATCCTTCGATACAGAGCGCAATGCTACATCGACAGACATCGATACAAGCGAATCGGAGTACCGCCGTGTCCCGTGCTCAGCTCGCCCTGCGTGTCAGCGACCTGGAAGCGTCGATCACCTTCTACTCGAAGCTGTTCGGCACCGAACCGGCCAAGCGGCGCGAGGGCTACGCCAACTTCGCCATCACCGAGCCCCCGCTCAAGCTCGTCCTCATCGAGGGCGACCCGGGGCAGGACACCCGCCTCGACCACCTCGGCGTCGAGGTCGACTCCACCGACCAGGTCATCGCGGCCACCGGTCGCCTCAAGGACGCAGGGCTGGCGACGTTCGAGGAGAACGACACCTCCTGCTGCTACGCCCTCCAGGACAAGGTCTGGGTCCGCGGCCCCGGCCAGGAGCCCTGGGAGGTCTACGTGGTCAAGGCCGACGCCGACACCCTCGGCAAGAGCGTCCGGGCCGATGGCGGTGGCGATGGCTGCTGCACCAGCGAGGAGCACGACCCCGATTCCCGGGGCGCGCGCGTGGACTGCAACTGCTGCTGACACACTGCGGTTTCGAGGGTCGTCCTGATCGATATCCCTGCGCCCAGCTGTATGCGCATGGATCGACAGGGCGGAAAGAACGGAGGGCGCCGCACGAGCGACACCCCTGCTGATCTGGACTTCAAGAGGTCATTTCTTACCGGAACGCCTCTTCGGAGTCTCAATCTGGACAGACATGAGGGGAGCCCGAGCCCGATGAGAGCAGTCGTGATCGTCTCCAAGGTCATACTCACCACCCTGGCCACATGGCTGGTTCTGACCCTTCTGATCGCGCTCCCCGCCCTGCTGCCGCCCCGCTGGGAGTACTACCTCATCTCCCCCGCGAGCGTGGCCCTCTACCTCCTGGCCATGCTGACGGCCCCGCCCATCGTCTGCTGGAAATTCCGCACCTGGATCCGAACGGTCCCGGGGAACGAGCAGCACACGGACGCCTGATCGCCTCAGCGCCCATGTGGGACCGAAGAGGTCCGTGAACATGGCGGTGGCGGCAGTGAGTCCTGCGACGGTTTGCGGTCGGCGCGTCCGCCAGGGCGGACGTCTGCGGCTGCGGCAATCCGCGCCGTAGATCAGAGTGCCGCAGGCCGGTCCTCCAGGTCGCGGAGGATCGAGGGCGCGTCCGCGACCGCCGCCCTGGTGCGTTCCTTGGATTTCCTCAGGCGGGGGCGCCACGTGAAGCGGGAGCGCTGCGGGTGCCACAGGGCCTGGTGGACGAGTTCCGTGGCGCCGGAGAACGCGTCCATGTACGTGGTGGACACGCCTCCGCCGAACTCCGGGTCCGGGTGGCGGTCCCACTCCCGGCGGCTTTCCAGGTAGATCGCCACGCGTGTCTTGACGTACCAGCCGGAGACCTCGCGGGGCACCCCGGCCGCCATGGCGGCGGACTCGAAGGCGTGGACCGCTGTGCGCAGTTGGGGCCATTCGTTGTCCCGGCCGTGGGCCCAGTGCGCCTGCTCAAGTGTCGCCATCGCCTCGCGGGCCGTGGCGCGCGCTCGGCGGCGCTCCGGGCCCGCCGACACGTACTGCGTCACGACGGCACCGACGCTGCCGGCTCCGAGCAACTGGATCAGGGAGGCGAGATCGGCCATGCACGGAAGGTACAGCGTCGGCAGCGCCGGTCGTCTCCGCGAGCCTTGCCCGTACGAGGGGGCCCGCAGCGGTGACCGATCATTGGGCCATGGTGTCCAGCATCGTCACCCAGTACACGGATCTTCTGCGGACCAGCGACTACGACCTCTGGGTTCGGTTGCGGGAGCTTTTGAGGGGGCAAGGGCTCGATCCGCAGCGGACGGTCGTCGTCGAACTTCTGCAAGAGGGGCCCGATCATGAAGATGGTCGCGTCGTCTCCGGGGACGGTCGGGTCTATCAATTCACCCTCTACTACGACCAGGCGGACGAGCACGGGGCGAGTCGTGCTCGACTCGGCCGGTGGGCCGACATCACCGACTCCTGGCGGGACGGTTCGCTGGGCCCCCGTACAGCGGACGCCTTCGCCTGGATGTCGTCGGCTTCATCGGCTTCGTCGGCTTCGTCGGCCGGCGGGACGAGTTGACCGCTGCCTTCCTACCTTCTGCGCCGGACGTACCAGGCCACGGTCAGCACGATCAGAGCCGAGACGACGAACGCCCACACCGTCGTCGCTGTGTCGTAGGACGAGTACACAATGGCCAGCACGCGTCGCGGGTACCCGCTGGTCGGAACGTCAGCCACCAGCCCCACAGCGTGAGCCCGGGGCAGGGGCGGTCGAACCCGGATCGGTGCATCGCCGGGCCCGACACCGGCCCGTGCTGGACAGTCGGCCCAGCGGGGGACGACACCCGGCGTACGGGGGACAACCCGTAACCCCTGGCGTGTCCCGCATGTGTTCGAATCGGGAGTTCGTAGCTTCGCAGCGTGACTCAATCCGCTTCGGGTGTTTCCTCCTCGTCCTCCGTCACCACCGACACCACCGACACCACCCTCACCCCTCGGCACGCCGCCTTCAAGCGCGCCGCCCTCGGCTGTGTCGCCGTCGCCGTCGGCGTCGCCCTCTGCCTGCCGGGGTCGTCGACCGCCGCCCCCGCGCCCCGTGCCGAAGCCGCCCCCGCGCCCCGTGCCGACGTCCCCGTTCAGCTCATCGCGCTCAATGACCTGCACGGGAATCTCGACCCCGTCGAAGGGGCCGCCGGGCAGGTGCGGCGGGCGGGGGGCAAGGATGTGCAGGCCGGGGGAATGGGGCAGTTGGCGGCGCTTGTCGCCAAGGCTCGGGGCGGGCAGCGGAGGTCGTTGACCGTGGGGGCGGGGGACATGATCGGGGGGAGTCCGTTGCTGTCCGCGCTGTTTCACGACGAGCCGACCGTGCAGGCTCTGGAGCGGCTCGGGCTCGATGTCAGTTCCGTGGGGAACCATGAATTCGACGAGGGCCCGAGGGAACTGGAGCGGATGGCTCGGGGCGGGTGTCACCCGGAGGACGGGTGTGCGCCCGGTGGGAAGTACGACGGGGCCCAATTCCCGTATCTGGCCGCCAATGTGAGCCGGGCCGGGAGCAGCGAGCCGTTGCTCAAGCCGTACGCGATCGAAACGCTGGCCGGTGGGCTGCGTATCGGGTTCATCGGGGTCGTCACCAAAGACGCGCCTCAGGCGATCAATGCCTCCCAGGTGCGTGATCTTGAGTTTCACGACGAAGTTCCCGTCGTGAAGCGGTATTCGGAGGAGCTCCGGCGCGCCGGTGTCGACGCCCAGGTGCTGCTCGTGCACGAAGGGGAGGCCGCCAACGGCGTCGCCGGGCGTGGGGACTGTGACGCCGACGGGCCCGGCTCCCGGCTCCGGGGGCGGATCAAGGGCATCGCCGAGCGGACGCCCAGCGCCGTCGACCTCATCGTCAGCGGGCACTCGCACGACTCGTACGAGTGCACGGTCACCGATCCCTCCGGCGCGCCCCGCTCCGTGACGCAGGCCGACTCCTTCGGGCGGTCCTTCACCGATCTGCGGTTCCGTCTGGGGGCGGACGGAGACGTCGTACGGTCGTCCGTGACCGCGCGGAACCGGATCGTGCCCGTCGACAGCGCGAAGCAGCCCGCGATGCGCAAGCTCATCGAGACCTGGCGGGCACGGTCCGCGAAGGTCGCCGACCGGACCGTCGGACACATCTCCGCCGACATGCCGGGCCGCGGGTCGAAGGAGAAGGAGACGCCCCTCGGCAGCCTGATCGCCGACGCGCAGACGGAGGCCACCCGGGGCGAGCGCGCCGAGCTGGCGCTGCTGAATCCGGGAGGCATGCGCGCCGACCTCGTCCGCGGGGGCGACGGGTCCGTGACCTTCGCCGACGCGTTCCGTACGCAGCCCTTCGGCACGCCGCTGATGACCATGACGCTCACCGGGGATCAGCTGCTCACCGTACTCAGGGAGCAGTTCTCCGGGGCCAACGCCGAAGAGCCGCGGTTCCTGCAGCTGTCCTCCGCGCTGAAGTACTCGGTCGACATGAAGCGCTCCGGGGCGGCGCGGCTGCTGACCGAGACCGTCCAGGTGAAGGGCGAGCGGGTGCGGCCCACAGGGAAGTACCGCGTCACCGTGAACGACTTCCTCGCCAATGGCGGGAACGGCTTCTCCACCTTCACCAAGGGAACGGAGCGCGGCGGAGGATCGGTGACCGACCTCGACGCGCTGGTGCACTACCTGGAGAACAACTCCGCCCCGAACGCGCCCCTCGACCCGCCCGACCCCGGCCGGATCACCTTCCTCGCCGAGTAGCGACGAGTGGGCGGGGAGAGCAGGCAGGGAGTGGTTCGTGCGTTCGGTTCGTCATATTCGTCGGCCACTTTCCCCTCTCACCCGGTGGCTCCGCCTCCGCTAGGCTCAATATGTGACGGCCGACCAGCCCACCGCCCGCCGACCCACCGCCCGCCAGCCCTTGACCGGCCAGGCCGCCGCGGGTTCCTACGCCGTCGTCGCCGTGGCGTCGTCCGCGGGCGGCGTCCAGGGGCTCAGCGAGCTTCTGGGGGCGCTGGGCCCGCGGCTTCCGGTGCCGGTGCTGGTGGTGCAGCACCTCGACCCCCGGCACCGGACCGTGATCGCCGACGTCCTCGACCGGCGTACGGACCTGCCGGTGCAGATCGCGGAGGCCGGGGAGAAACCGATCCCCGGCACCGTCCACATCGCGCCACCCGGGCGGCACCTGCTCGTCGGCTCGGACGGGAAGCTGACGCTCTCCGACGCGGAGCTGGTCCACTTCGTACGGCCCTCCGCCGACCTCCTCTTCGAATCGGTCGCCGCTTTCTACGGGTCCCGTGCCATCGCCTGCGTGCTGACCGGGACCGGTGTGGACGGGGCGATGGGCGTGGAGGCCGTGCATTCGCGCGGCGGGACCGTGATCGCGGAGAATCCGCAGACCGCGCAGTTCTCCGGGATGCCCCAGGCGGCCGTCACCACGGGCGCGGTGGATTTCGTGCTACCTCTTGTGGAGATCGCGGAAGTCGTCCGCGGACTTCTCGACGCCACGGGGCAGTGATGAACGAATCTGGCAAGGAACCTCTCCCCGAGACTCGCCACGAGCCTCGCCAGGAGAAGCGCCATGACTCTCGCCAAGAGACACGGCAAGCCGCGCGCGCGGAGGCCCAGAACGCGGAACCCAATGAAGCCCTGGAAGAGCTGCTGCTCTTCATCAGGGAGGCCCGTGGGTTCGACTTCACCGGGTACAAGCGTTCCACCCTGGGCCGCCGCATCAACAAGCGGATGTCCGACGTCGGCATGGACTCGTACCGGGACTACCAGGACCTCCTGGAGACGAGCTCCGACGAGTTCAGCGCTCTCTTCAATACGATCCTGATCAACGTCACGTCGTTCTTCCGGGACCCGGACGCCTGGACCTTCCTCCAGCACGAGGTCGTCCCCGAACTGATCGCGGACCTCGCCCCCGACCAGGAGATCCGGGTGTGGAGCGCCGGCTGCTCCAGCGGCGAGGAGGCGTACTCGCTGGCCATCATGTTCGCGGAGGCCCTGGGCATCGCGGAGTGCCTGCGCCGCGTCAAGATCTACGCCACGGACGTGGACGAGGAAGCGCTGCGCGAGGCCCGGTCGGGCCTGTACCCGACGAAGGCGCTGGAGCCGCTCGCTCCGGAACTGCGGGAGAAGTACTTCGAGCCGAACGGCGCGCAGCTCAGCTTCCGCCCCGACCTCCGGCGCCGGGTGATCTTCGGGCGGCACGACATCACCCGTGACGCCCCGATCTCCCGGCTCGACCTGCTGCTCTGCCGCAACACGCTGATGTACTTCAACGTCGAGGCGCAGACGCAGATCGTCGACCGCTTCCACTTCGCCCTGCGCCAGGGCGGCTACCTCTTCCTCGGCAAGGCCGAGATGCTGCTGAACGACGCCGAGCGGTTCGAGGTGGCCGACATGCGCCAGCGGGTCTTCCGGCGCCGCACCGGCGAGGCCGGGCTGCCCTACCAGCCCGCACCCCTGAAGGTGCGCAGCAGCTCGGGGCTAGAACTGCACTCCGTGGCGCGCACCCGGCAGTTGCGCGACCTGGTCCTCGACGCGGGTCCGACCCCGTGGATCGCGATCGACGGCGACGGCGCGGTCGTCGTGATCAACAGCCAGGCGAGGAGCCAGTTCGGGCTGAGCTCGGGCGATGTGGGCCGCCCCTTCCAGGACCTGGAGATCTCCTACCGGCCGGTCGAGCTCCGCTCCTTGATCGAGCAGGCCACGCACGAGCGCAGGACGCTGCGGGTCAACCGGGCGGAGCGGCGGGTCGGCGAGGAGGTCCAGTACCTCGACATCCTCATCCAGCCGCTCTCCGGGCCCAATGGCCTGCACGTCGCGACCACGATCTCCTTCACCGACGTCACCGTGGCCACTCAGCTGAAGGCCGAGGTCAAGCGCGTCCGCGAGGACCTGGAGACGGCATACGAGGAACTCCAGTCGACGAACGAGGAGCTGGAGACCACCAACGAGGAACTCCAGTCCAGCATCGAGGAGCTGGAGACCACCAATGAGGAACTCCAGTCCACGAACGAGGAGCTGGAGACCACCAACGAAGAGCTCCAGTCCGGCAACGAGGAACTGGAGACGATGAATGACGAGATGCGCATCCGCACCGAGGAGCTCGACGAGGCGCGGGCGTTCCTGGAAGCGGTGCTCACCAGCATCGCGGCGGGCGTGGTGGTGCTGGACAGCAAGCTGAGGGTCAAGAGCTGGAACCGGGGCGCCGTCGACCTGTGGGGTCTGCGCAGCGACGAGGTCATCAACGAGCCGTTCTTCGACCTGGACTTCGGGCTGCCGACGGAGGAGCTGCGGCCTGTGGTGCAGGACTGTCTGAAGAGCCGCAAGCGCACGGGGCCGGTTCCCGTGAACGCCCTGAGCCGGATCGGGCGCCCCATCATGTGCGACGTCTTCTGCTCCCCGTTCGACGGGCACCACGGTGGTGTCGTCCTCATGATGGAGGAGAGCCGGATTTCCTCGTCCGACTGACGACACGGGCGTACGCTTCGGGTATGGAGCCGCAGTGGTACGACGATGCCCTCGGCGTCGTGTCGACTGCCCGTGGGCGCGCCGCCCGGGCGTTGGAGCGGGCCGAGCGGGCCACGGCTTCGGCCGAACGGCGCGAACGTCAGAGGGTGTCCGACCCCGACAGCGACGAATTCCACGCCCAGGCCGCCGAGATGCACCGGCGCTCGGCCGCCTGCCACCGTTCCTCCGCCGCCCTGCACGCCGCTTTCGCCGACCGCACCGCGGCGTGGGTGCGCGGCAAGGGAAGCCGTCCCCGATTCATGACCGGCGTGGCGGAGGCGCTGGGCACGGGCAGCGCCGCGATCGCCCTCGTCGACTCCGCGCAGAACCAGCTGGCGATCGCGGTCTCCGACGAACCGGCCCTGAACGCGCAGGACTTGGAGTACGTCCTCGGTGAGGGCCCGTGCCGTGACGCGGCGTACGAACGGCGCCCGGTCCACTCCGCCGGGGAGCAGATGGGACGACGCTGGCCGGGGTACGGGCCGGCGCTCACCTCCATGGGCATCAGCTCGGTGCTCGCCGTTCCCCTGGAGACACGGGCCGGGTGTTTCGGGGCCCTCGCGGTGTTCGATCCACGCGCCGGGCTCGTGGGGTCGGCGGATCTCGACGAGGTCACCGCCGCCCTCACCCGCATCGTGCTGCTCGGACCCGACGCCGACCCGGAACTGTACGGCGGGACGGACCACAGGGACACCGTCCAGCAGGCGGCGGGTGCCCTTTCCGTACGGCTCGCCTGCGGTGTCGATGACGCGCTGGCGCTGATCAAGGCCCGGGCATTCACGGATGAGACGACGACCGAGGCCGTGGCCCGGCGGATCCTGGACGAAGATCCGTATCTTTGACTTCTCAGAGGAGCTCGGAATGACGCCCCAACAGCGGCTGGCCGATGCGTTCGTGGCCCTGGCCGGCAGCGCGACCGAAGGCTCACCCGACGTACCCGAAACCCTCGCGACGCTGGCGGCCCGCAGCACGTCGCTCCTCGGTGTGCGCGCCGCGTCCGTGGTGTACGCGCCAGGCGGTCGCGAGCAGCCGCAGGCGAGCGGCTCCGACCCCGACGTGGCCGGCCTGGAGCACGAGGCGCTCTCCTGGCACGAAGGCCCCGGCCACGGCGCGTACGGAACCGACGCGCGGCTCACGGCACCGCTGCACCTCGACGGCGCGACGCAGCGCCACTGGCCCCGCTACACCCCGGCGGCCCTGGCGCTCGGCCACACCCACGTCGTCGCGCTGCCCCTCCAGGTGCCGGCCCGCGCCCTGGGGGCGCTCGTCCTGTTCTCCGACCACGGGGACGCCCCCAGCCCGGATGCCCGGGCGCTGGCCCGGTCCCTCGTGGACTTCACCGCCCTGATGCTGCACCGCGCGCAGGAGGCCGAGGAGGGCCGGGCGCTCAACGGCCAGCTGGAGCGGGCCCTCACCAGCCGGGTGATCATCGAGCAGGCGAAGGGCGTCCTCGCGACGCGCAGGTCGATGAGCATGGACGACGCCTTCGACGTGCTGCGATCCCACGCGAGGTCCCGGCGGCGGCTGCTGAACGACGTGGCGCACGAGGTGGTCGACGGGCTGGCGGATCCGTCGCTGACCGACCCCTCGACGGAGTCGCATCTCTCGGAATGACCCCGGCCGCCGCGCTGCCGTGCCACGGCTCCAGGGCGCGGCAGCGGGACGTGAGCGGTACGGCAGCGGAACGTGAGCGGGGCCGGTCAGAGTAGTGCGTGTCAGCAAGTCTGCAGGTCAGGCGCTGATTCACCGCAGCTCTACGACTCCCGGGGGATTTCCCATGCGTACGTTCCGCAGCCGCTCCGCCGTTCTCGGCCGCTCCACCGTCCTCGCCGCGACCGGCGCCGCCGTGCTCGCCCTGTCCCTCACCGCCTGCGGGGGCGGCTCCGACACGAAGGCCGCGGAGCCCGCGGGGGCGACGGTGGCGGCGTCGGCCACCGAGACCACGGTGTCCGTCGGCGGATCCCACGACGTGCAGGCCGCGGGCGCGACCGTGGCCGCCAAGCCCGGCGGAAAGCGGGCCGCGGCCGCCGCGCCCGTCTGCACCACCAAGGACGTCGCCATCAGCGCCGCCCGCCACGGCGGCCCGCCCTACACCCACATCGTCCTGACCGCGAAGAACACGTCGGCCCACAGCTGCCGGATGACCGGCTTCCCGGAGATCCAGTTCCTGGAGAGCCACAAGCAGGACGTGCCGGCCGTCGCCAAGAGCAAGCCCGCGTCCCCCGTCGTCCTGAAGCCGGGCGCGCCCGCCTACGCGCTGGTCAAGGTGTCGGACGGCGGTGTCGACGAGGACAACGAGCCCGTCTCGGCCTTCCAGGTGTCGCTCCAGGGCGGCGGCGGCATGGCCGCCGTCAGGGCTCCGGGCAGCGGCGGCATCGCGGTCGACCCGGCGAAGGCGCTGACCGGCTACTGGACGTACGAGCTGCGCAACGGCGCGGACGACTTCTAGACCGCCTGCGCGAGGCGGGCCGGGGCGCTGCCCCCTCGGTGTCCCCCCGCACCGAAGAGGTGCACCGCCGGGCCCGCCTCGCCAGGCACCTCCGGCGGCTGACGCGAGCACGCGCCCCGGCCGCGCCCGTCAGCCGCCCGAACCGCCGAAGTCGCCGGAGTCTCCCGCGTCAGCCGCCGGAGTCGCCCGAGCCTCCGCCGTCGAGGGTGCTGCCCGACTTGACGGCGAACCCGCGGCTCTTCCTCTTCCGCGCCGCGGCCACCACCTCCGCGGTGACCAGCGTCGCCTTCGCCACACCGTGGACCCAGCGCGGGCCGCCCCGCGCGGCCCAGACGACCGCGGCGAGCCCGGCGGCCACGATCACCATCACGATGCTCAGCAGCACGATCATCATCGGCTTCCCCCTTCTCCGTTGTGGGAGACGCGAGTTTCTCAGGCCGGGTTCCCCGGCGTGCGCGCGGGGAAGCCGTTCCTGCGCGCCGCGGCCACGGCCAACAGCACCGGGATCAGGAGCAGCAGGATCGTCCAGGGGAAGGACGACGTGCCGGCCAGGTCCAGCAGGATGCCGCCGAAGACTCCGCCGCCCGCCATGGCGACATTCCACAGGGTGACCAGCATGGCCTGGGCCGCGTCCGCCGCGTCGCCCTTGTCCGCCGCGTCACCCGCCGCGGTCTGCAGCAGCGTGGGAGCGCCGCCCCAGCCGAGGCCCCACAGCGTCACGGCGACGTACACGAGCGCCGGACTGCCGGAGAACGCGGCCAGCACCGCCGCCCCCACACCCACCAGGAGCACGCTCGCGAGCGTCAGCGCGCGCAGCCTGCGGTGGATCAGCGCGCCCACGATCCAGATGCTCACCAGGGACGCCGCGCCGAAGACGAGCAGGACGAGATCGGTCGAGCCGCCCATGCCGAGTTCGTCGAGGAACGTGGCGATGTACGTGTAGAGGACCGTGTGGGCCAGGACGAAGACGAGGGTGACGAAAAGGACCGGGGTCACACCGGGTACGCGCAGGGCGTGCGGCATCGGGGTCTTCGCGCCGCCCGGCTTTTGACCGGGCTGGTCGGGGACGAGCGCGGCGATCCAGGCCAGCAGGCCCACGGTCAGCCCGGTCATGACCAGGAACGCGACCTGCCAGCTCAGCACCTTGCCGAGGAACGTCCCCGCGGGCACGCCCAGCGAGAGGGCGACCGGGATGCCCGCCATGGCGATGGCGATCGCCTTGCCCTGGAGGTGGGCGGGCGCCATGCGGCGGGCGTAGCCGGCGAGCAGCGCCCAGGCGAGTCCCGCGGCGACACCGGCGACGAAACGGGCCGCCATCGTGAGCGTGTAGTTCTCCGATACTGCGGTCACGGTGTTGGCGGCGGCGAATCCGGACATCGCCGCGAGGAGCAGCTTCTTGCGGCGCCAGCCCGCCGTGGCGGCGGTCAGGGGTATCGCGGTGAGGGCGGTGCCGACGGCGTAGACGGTGACGGTCTGTCCGGCCGCCGACTCGCTGACCCCGAGGTCGGCGCTCATCGCGGGCAGCAGACCCGCGGGGAGGGTCTCGGTGAGGCTGGTGACGAAGACGGCGGTGGCCAGGGCGAGGAGGGCGGGGAGGGGGAGTCTGGTGGGCGGGGCGGCGGGTGCGGTTGTTGTGGGGAGGGTTATCCGGGGGCGGCGCAGGGTCGGCATCTCGGGTGTCCTGTCGGTACGGGGCGGGCGGAGGGTTACGGGTTCACGGGTTCACGGGTTCACGGGGTACGGGTGGGTCGACAACGGTCGGCCGGGGCGACGGAGTTGAACGCCGGGTCGCCGCACCCGGCGCTCGTGAGGACGACGAGCAGGTCGACGCGGCCGAGTCGCGCCTCGACGACGGGCGCCAGCGCCTCGACGGCCGCGGGGTCCGCGGGGTCGCAGCGGACGACGTGGGCGCAGGAGCCCACTTCGGCGGCGGCCGCGCCGAGGTCGGCGCCGGGGCCGCCGGTCACCAGGACGTCGGCGCCGCCCTCGACGAGCCGCTTGGAGATGACGAGGCCGAGTCCGGTGGCCCCGCCCAGGACCACGGCTTTCCTGCCGGCGTACTTGGGCATGTGCGCGGCCCCCTTCGGTGGTTGCTGACGGGGACGACTGTGCTCGCGGGCGCTTCGGGGCGGCTGACGGTTCGCTGATGGTCCGGCCGGACGGGCGCGGGTCCGCGCTGTGTACGGTGATCCGCATGCGGTTCGGGGTGCTGGGCCCACTGGCGGTGTGGGACGGCGAGGGGGAACCCGTCAAGGTTCCCGAGGCGAAGGTCAGGGCGCTCCTCGCCGACCTTCTGGTGCACGAGGGGCGGCCGGTCTCCGCGGACCGGCTCATCGACGACCTGTGGGGCGACGCGCCGCCCGGCAACCCGGCCAACGCCCTTCAGGCCAAGGTCTCCCAGCTGCGCCGCGTCCTCGGCCGCGACCGCGTGGTGCGCCGGCCGCCCGGTTACCGGCTGCGGCTGGACGCGGCGGCGGGCGACGAGGTGGACGCCGACCGTTTCCGTGCGCTGGTCGAGGAGGCGCGGCGGGCGCCGGATCCGGCGTCGCGGGCGGCCGCGCTGGGCGAGGCGCTCGCGTTGTGGCGGGGGCCCGCGTACGCGGATCTGGCCGATGCGGAGTTCGTACGCGCGTCAGTGGACCGGCTCGCGGAGCAGCGCATCGCCGTGCTGGAGGAGCGGGCGGAGGCGCGGCTCGCGGCGGGCGATCACACGTTGCTCACGGGGGAGTTGGCGGACCTGGTGGCCCGGCATCCGCTGCGGGAGCGGTTGCGGGCGGTGCAGCTGCGGGCGCTGTACCTCGCGGGGCGGCAGAGCGAGGCGCTCGCGTCGTACGAGGGGCTGCGGCGGCGGTTGTCGGCGGAGCTCGGCGTCGACCCGGGCCCGGAACTGACCTCCCTCCACGAGGCGATACTCCGCCAGGACCCGTCCCTGACGCAGCGCACGGCGGGACGGGGTGTCGCCCCGGACGTCGGTCCGGACGTCGGTCCCGCCACAGACCTGAGCGCCGACGCAGCAGTGCGCCAGGGGGGATCGCCCCTCCCCACCCCCCTCACCGCCCTCATAGGACGCGACCGAGCCGTGGCGGACGTCGGCGGGCTCCTCGGCTCCGCGCGGCTCGTGACGCTCACCGGGCCCGGTGGTGTCGGCAAGACGCGTCTCGCGCTGGAAGCCGCCGCCCGGTTGGCCAAGTCCCCCGACGACGTCCGGCTCGTCGAGCTCGCCGCGCTGCGCGGCGACAGCACCCTCGCCGACCTCGCCGTCTCCGTCTCCACCGCCCTCGGCCTGCGCGACGACGCCCCCACCGGCGTGCCCGCCGCCGCCCCCGCGACCCCCCTCGACCGTCTGACCACCGCCCTGCGCGACCGCCGCACGCTCCTCGTCCTCGACAACTGCGAGCAGGTCGTCGAGGAGGCCGCCGCCCTCGCCGACGCCCTGCTGCGTGCCGCGCCCGGCCTCCGCGTCCTCGCCACGAGCCAGGAACCCCTCGGCCTCACCGGCGAGACCGTGTTCCTCGTGGAGCCGCTCCCCGCCGCCGACGCCGTCCAGCTCTTCGCCGCCCGCGCGGCCGCCGCGGCCCCGGGCTTCTCCCTGGTCCCCGGCAGTGACGACGAGGCGGCCGTCGCCGAGATCTGCCGCCGCCTCGACGGCATCCCGCTCGCGCTCGAACTCGCCGCGACACGCGTACGGGCTCTCGGCGTACGGGAGTTGGCGGACCGGCTCGGCGACCGGTTCCGGCTCCTCACCTCCGGGCAGCGCGGCGCGCCCGCCCGCCAGCAGACGCTGCGGGCGATGATCGACTGGAGCTGGGAGCTGCTCACCGCGCCCGAACGCATCGTGCTGCGCCGCCTCGCCGTGCACCGCGACGGCTGCACGCTGGACGCGGCGGAGGCGGTCTGCGCGGGTGACGGCGTGACCCGCGACGAGGTACTCGACCTGGTGACGCGCCTCGTCGACCGCTCCCTGGTCGTCATGGCGCCCGGCCCCGCAGGGACGGCGCCGCGCTACCGCCTCCTGGAGTCCGTGTCCGCGTACGCCATGGAGCGGCTGGACGCGCTGGAGGACCACGTCGCCGTACGGGAACGCCACCTCCACCACTATCTGGACCTCGCGGAACGCGCCGAGCCCCGGCTGCGGGACGACGGCCAGCGGGTGTGGCTGGCCCGTCTGGACGCGGAGGCGGCGAATCTCCGCGCGGCGCTGGACGAGGCGACCCGACGCCCCTCGGGGGGCGAGGCGGTACGGCTCGCCACGGCGCTGACGTGGTGGTGGCTGCTACGGGGTCGCCTCACGGAGGCGCGACGGGCCCTGGCGGCGGTAAGCGGAGCGACACCGGGAGCGGACCCCGGGGCGGCCCCCTGGGCGGCCCCCGGAGCGGTCCCCGGGACGGCACCCGGAACGGACCACGGAGCGGACCCCTGGGCTACCCCCGGAACGGACCACGGAGCGACACCCGGAACGGCCCCCGAAGCGGACCCCTGGGCTACCCCCGGAACGGACCACGGAGCGACACCCGGAACGGCCCCCGAAGCGGACCCCTGGGCTACACCCGAAGCGGACCCCGGGACGACACCCGGAACGGCCCCCGAAGCGGACCCCTGGGCTACACCCGAAGCGGACCCCGGGACGACACCCGGAACGGCCCCCGAAGCGGACCCCTGGGCTACACCCGGAACGGACCCCGGGACAACCCCCGGAACGGGCCACGGGGCGACTCTCGGAACGGCCCACGGAGCGGACTTTGGGGCGACACCCGGAGCGGACCCCGGAACAGCACCCGGAGCAGCACCCAGTACCGCACCCGCCGCCCCGCCCGCCGGACCCCAGCTCGCCACCCTGCACGCCGCCTTCAGGCTCCTCACGGGAGAGCACGCGCAGGCGCAAGGCCAAACCACCCCACACACCCCCTCCGCGCCCCCGCAACACCCCCGCACCCTCTGGCTGCACGCCTACGCCGTCTTCAGCGCGGGCGACCCCGCCGCCAGCGAGCGTGCCAACGCACTGGCCCTCGACCTCGCCGACCGCACGGGCGACCCGTGGACCACCGCCGCCGCGCTCGCCCTGCGCGCGATGCACGCGCTGATCCGCGGCGACCTCGACACGATCGCCCGCGACGGCGCACGCGCGGCGGACCTCTTCGCCGAACTCGGCGACCGCTGGGGCGCGTTGCAGACCGTCGCACCGCTCGCCGCCCTCGCCGAGATCCGAGGCGATTACGAAGAGGCCGCGCGCCGCCAGGAGGAGGGCCTCGTCATCGCCCGCGAGCTCGGCCTCCAGGCGGAGATATCCGCCCGCCTCTCCGGCCTCGGCCGCCTCGCCCTCCTCACCCACGACTGGAACCGGGCCCACGACCTGCACACCCAGGCCCTCGACCTGGCCTCCGCGCACGGCTACCGCTACGGCCGCATCCACGCCGAAATGGGCCTCGCCCTCGGCGCCCGCCGCTCCGGCGACCTCGACGCGGCGGAGGCACACCTCACGCGCATCCGGGACCGTCACGCCGACGTGTCCTCCCCGGCCGGTGACCACCTGCGCCAGGCCGAGCTCGGCTTCATCGCGGAGCTGCGCGGCGACGCGGCCGGTGCCGAGGCCCACCACCTCCTCGGGCTCAGGACCGCCCGCGCCCTCGCCGAACCGCGTGCCGTCGCCCTCTCCCTGGAGGGCCTGGCGGGCGCGGCGGCCGTGGCGGGCACACCGGCACGGGCCGCGGAGCTGCTCGGCGCGGCCGACGCGGCCCGCAGAAGCGTGGGCGCGCCGCTCCCGCCCGCCGAACGCGGGGACGTGAACCGCATCTCGGCGGCGGCGCGGGCGGCGCTCGGCGAGAGCGCGTACGCGGAGGCGTTCGCGCGGGGCGCGGACCTCCCCCCGGACCGCCTCCCGCACGCCTGAGCGCCGCTCCGACCCGCCCCGACCGCCCCGCCCGTCGCACAGACCTTCGACCATCCCCGTTCACCCCCGTACAGTGGCAAGATCCCGCATTCCACCCGGGATGCGAGGGCTGTAGTTCCATCAATGGGGGGCCTGACATGGCACTGTTCGGAAACGCGCACACCGTCGACCCGATGAAGGCGCAGAACGAGTACGCGCGTCTGCTCGGGCACGGCGAGCAGGTGCACGCCGCGTACACGCTGATACGCGACACCATGCTGTTCACGGACCGTCGGCTGATCATGGTCGACAAGCAGGGGATCACCGGCAAGAAGGTCGAGTACCACTCGGTGCCGTACCGCAGCATCACGCACTTCGCCGTCGAGACGGCCGGCCACTTCGACCTCGACGCCGAGCTGAAGATCTGGGTCTCCGGCAATCCCGCGCCGATGCAGAAGACGTTCACGAAGGGCGTCGACATCTACGAGGTCCAGGCGATCCTGACCCAGTTCGTGGCCCGCTGACGGACGAGACCTTCGGCGACCACGCGTAGACCAAAGTGCGATGAGCGCGGCGTGCGCTGATCGGCATGCTCGGGATCACCGGACGGCGGCGGTTGGGGCCGCCGCCGGTTCGGGATCACGGGAGGCGCTGTGCGGAACGACACCGGGTTGAGCAGGGGCCAGTTTCTGGCGGGGAGTGCGGCGGTGGGGGCCGCGGTCGCCACCGGGGCGCTCGCGGGGGCCGGGAAGGCCGGGGCCGCCGACGCCGGGGACCGGAAAGGCCTGCGGTATCGCGGGGTCTGCTACGAGGTCGGGGACGGCGAAGGACCCGCCACCGCGTGGAGCGCGGGACGCATGCGGCGCGACGTCCGCGCCATCCGGCACCAGCTGCACGCCAACTCCGTCTCCGTGTACGGCACCGGCGTCGACCGCCTCGCCGCCACCGCCTCCGAAGCCGCCGAGCGCGGGCTCCACGTCTGGCTCCAGCCGCGCCTCGCCGACGTGCCGGAACGGGACATTCTCGATCACCTCGCCGAGACCGGGCGGCACGCCGAACGCATGCGGCGGCAGGGGGCCCGCGTGTACCTCAGCGTCGGGTGCGAGTTCGTGCTGTTCGTGCCCGGGATCGTGCCGGGCGACGATGCCGTGGAGCGGGTCCAGAACATCCTCAAGGGCAATTACGACCCCGAGCGGATGGTCCGGGAACTGCGGCGCTTCACCGGGCTCGCCGCGAAGACCGGCCGCCGCGTCTTCCGGGGGCCCCTCACCTACGGGGCCGCCCACGACGACGACGTCGACTGGTCCCTCTTCGACCTCGTCAGCGTGAACTACTACGGGTATCACGGAAGCCGACGCGGATACGTGAAGGACCTTTCCCCGCACACCCGTTGGGGCAAGCCCGTCGCCATCACCGAGTGCGGCTCCTGCACGTACGAAGGGGCCCCGCAGGACGGCGGCATGGGGTGGTACGAGTCGATCGACTACTCCGTGGAGCCGCCGGTGATCACCGGCGGGCTCAAGCGCAGCGAGCGGACCCAGGCCGCCTACCTCTCCGACGTCTTCGACGTCTTCGAGTCCATGGACCTGCACGCCGCGCTGGTCTACCAGTTCGTCAGCCCCGAGCTGCCGCACCGGCCCGACTCCCCCCGCCACGACCTCGACGTCGCGAGCTACGGCCTCGTCAAGGCTCTGCGGAAGCGGCCCGACGATCCCGAGTCCCCCTGGCACTGGGAGCCGAAGGAGTCCTTCCGGGCGCTGGCCCACCGTTTCGAACACGCCGGGCGTCGATGACCCGTGCGCGCCCCGCTTGGCCCGCGGAGGTCTTCCCTCCCCGTCGCCCGTGTGTTTGCCTGAGGGCCATTTCGGCTGTCTGAGGCGGGAGTTGCCGCATGCGGAAGCGGAGTCTTTGGGGCGCGGGGGTTGTCGCGGGGCTGCTGTTGCTGGGCGCGTGCGGGGACCCCGGGTCCGGGGACGCGGCGCCGGCGGACCTTCCCGAGGCGTCGGGGTCCGCGGCCCCGTCCGAGCCGTCCGCCGCGCCGTCCGCAACGACCCGCGAGCGTGCCGCGCGCGACGCCGCGGACAAGCCCTCGCGCGCGCCCAAGGTCCTGTACCTCGGCGACTCCCTCGCCATGGAGAACCAGAACGTCCTCGGCCAGCAGCTCAAGGACCGCCTCGGTGCGCGGTACAAGAGCGCGCCGTACTCCGGCACGACCCTCTGCGACTACCTCGACGGCACGGGCGAGGACTCCCTCGTCCCCGACAAGGACAAGGCGGCGGCCCTCGTGCGGGCGCAGCGGCCCGACTACGTCGTCCTCCAGTTCTGGGGCAACGCGTGGGGCTACACGCCGTGCATGAAGGGGATCACCTACGACAAGCGGCGCGCGGAGTACTTCGACCGGTACGCGGCCGACGCGCGTCGCCTCGCCGCGCAGATCCGGGGCGCGGGGGGTGGGCGTACGCGTGTCGTCTGGGTCCTCCAGGGTCCCGACCCGATCACGCCCGACCGCGTACGCCGCGTCAACGCCATCTACCAGGCGCAGGCCCGCGCGTCCGATGGGATCGTCGCCGATGCGGGCAAGACCGTGGCCCCCGGCGCGGATCGCTACACATGGGTCGAGAAGCTGCCCTGCACGGCGTACGAGCGGGACCACGCGGCGTACTGCACAGAGCCGGGTGCGGGGCTCACGGCTCTCCACCGCGACAAGGACTACCTGCACTTCTGTCTTGCGCCCACGACGGCCAAGTCCCGCCCCTGCCCGGTGCGTTCGCCGGGCATCCGGCGGATGACCGAAGCGGTCACCTCGCGGGTCGCGGCAGATCTCCGCTGACGGCGGCGTCCACGAAGTGGGTGAAGGCGGTGCGGGTGAGGGTGAGGGTGGGGCCGGTGGGGTTCTTGCTGTCCCGCACGGCCACGTTGCACTGGGCTTGGGCGAGTTCTATGCAGTCGCCGCCGGTGTCGCTGCTGTACGTCGACTTGCGCCACGCGGCGCCGTTTAGGGGGGCGCACTCGATGCAATCACCGCCGCTGCTGCCGCTGTAGGACGACTTACGCCACTGCGCGCCCGTCAGGTTCTGGCTGCCCATACCGTTCCTCCATCACGCGAGCGATCAGCGTGGCCGAGTCCTCCCGAGAGAGCGCCGCGCCTTGCAGGCGAGCGTATCCGAGCGAACGCTCCCTGATTACTTGCGGGTTGGCAGTCATGTGCGGAGTGTCGTAGCTCTCCGAGTAGAACAAGTCAGGGTCATCACCGAAGCGCAGCAGATTGAACGACCCCATGACTGCAGCATGCTGCCCCACAGCGAACGGCAGCACCTGAAGGTTCAGCCACGGGCTGTCACGGAAGCCCAGCAGGTGGGCCAGTTGATCACGCATGACGGCCGGACCGCCCACCCGCCGGTGCAACGCGGCTTCGTCCAGCACCACGAGGAGCGCAGGCGGACTGCTCCTGCCCAGGATGCGCTGTCGTTCCATCCGCGCCGCCACCATCTCGTCGAGCCGCTCCTGGTGCTCCACGCCGAGCACCGCCCGCGCGTACGGCTCTGTCTGCAACAGCCCGTAGACCAACTGGCACTGATACGTGGAGATGAAGCTCGCCCTCGCCTCCATCTCCGCGTACGCCTGAAACCACGTCGGCAACTGGCTCCGCAACACCAGCCCCACCAACCGCGAGAACAACCCGTCCGTCCCCAGCGCCGCGTCCACCCGTTCCGAGAAGTCCCTCGTCGGCACCCTCCTCGTCGTCTCCACCTGGCCGATGAGGGACGCCGTGACGAAGACACACGAACCCAACTGGGACTGGCTGAGGCCCGCCGCCTCGCGCAGGCGTCGCAGCTCCGAGCCGTAGTAGTCGAGCGGGGACGCGCTGGGGTCGAGGTCACGCAGTTTGACCATGTGGCACAGAGTAATCAGGCGAACACCATCAGGTGATGGAAATCACGCAACTCATCGCGTCACCCGTTCGGCCCACACCCGCTCGCCGCGCCCTCCACGCCGTCTGACGCTGAAAGTCATGCATGTCCCCACGGAAGAGAAGGGGCGGCGCCATGAGCAGCAGTGCCACCGCGCCCAACAAGCCGGGCGACCACCGTCACGACGAGAGCGGCTCGGCGCTCTGGGCGTCCGGCGGGACCATGTTCGCCGGTGTCCTGATGATGGTGAACGGCATCCTCGGCATCTTCGAGGGCATCGCCGGCATCGCGAAGGACGACGTGTACGAACGCGTCGGCGACTACGTCTACAAGTTCAACCTCACCACGTGGGGCTGGATCCACCTGGTCCTGGGCATCCTCGTGGCCGTCGTCGGCTGGGGCATCCTCAAGGGCGCGAGCTGGGCCAAGGCGACCGGCGTCGCGCTCGCGGCGCTCGCGATCGTGGCGCAGTTCCTGTGGCTGCCGTACACGCCGGTGTGGGCGCTCATCTCCATCGCGATCGGCGTCTTCGTCATCTGGGCGCTCTGCAACGACCGCTCGGACGTCGCAGGCCCCTGAGGCGCGGGGTCAAGGACCCGTCCGGTCCGCGGGCACGCCGAGTGACGTCAGGCCGTCCAGGACCAGGTCCACGCCGACCGCCGCGAGCAGCAGGCCCAGCAGGCGGCCGAGGAGCTCGATCGTCGCGTGGTGCGTACGGCTGAGGACGCGTGCCAGGACGACGACGCACAGGAGGTCGACGACGACCACGGTGACGTACGCGCCGACCACCGTGGACCGCCACGTCCAGGAGTCGCGTGCCGCCCCCTCGATCAGTACGGCCGTCATGGCGAGGGGGCTCACCACGTACGGCATGAGCAGCTGCCGCACCCCGCTGACCAGGTCCGGGGTGTCGGGTCCCGAGGCATCCGTGCCGAGGTGGATGCCGAGGACGAGGCCGACGGCGTAGATGAAGAAGATGACTCCGCCCGCGAGCTGAAGTGCGGGTGTCGAGATGTGGAAGAGGTCGAGGAGCCAGGGCGCGGCGATGCCGGTCACCAGGCCGACGAGGATCGCCGCCGCCGACGAGATCAGCGCGATCCGGCGCAGCTCGGCCGTGGGGTGGGCCTGCGCGAGCCCGGCGAAGGCGAGCAGGACCTTCGGTGGGCCGACCACGGAGAAGAACGTGATGAATGCGGCGGAATAGCTCAGAGCGGTCATGGGGGCATCCTGCACGGCGGTGCCGCGTACGCCCTGGAGGCGGGCGCTCGGCGACTTCGGCCGGCCCGAGCCGGTTGATCACCGGGGCCGCCAGACGCCCACCTAGAACGCCGCAGGCCCCCCGTTCGCCTCCACCACATCCCGTACCACCCGAACAAACCCCTCCACCCGCGCATCCACCCCCACCGCACGGTGGATCAGCGCGACATCGGCGGACTGCACGTCGTCCAGGGGGACGAACGTGACGCCGGGACGCGCGTAGTACTTCTCCACGGACGCGACGACCGGCGAGATGCCCTGCCCCGCCGCGACGAGCGTCATCAGCTCCTGGAAGGACGCCACCGCCCGCCCCCGGTGGATCTCGCGCCCGCGCGGCGTACGCGGCGGCACGTGGAAGTCCCACCAGTACGCGGGCGCCCCGTTCACGACGCCGAAGAACGTCTCGCCCGCCAGCTCCTCCAGGGAGACGGAGGCCCGCCCGGCCAGCGGGTGACCGACCGGCACCGCCAGCAGGCGCGGCTCGTTGATGACGACCGGGCCGACGGCCAGGTCCGGCTCCCGGACGGGCAGGCACGTGAAGAGCACGTCGATCTCGCCGCCGCGCAACGCGCCCAGCGGATCCTGGAACTGGGTCTCCCGCATCCGCACCTCGACCCCCGGGCTGCGCTCCCGGAACAGCGTCAGGATCGGCGCGGTCAGCGTGCCCGCACCCGCGCCGAGGAAGCCCACGTCCAGCGCACCCCCGACACCCCGCGCGGCGTCCTTCGCACGGGCCACCGCCGCCTCCATCTCCCGGTGGAGCGGGGCCAGTTCGTCGTACAGCTGACGCCCCAGCGGCGAGAGCCGCACCACGCGGCTCGTGCGCTCGAAGAGCGGGGCGCCGATCTTGCGCTCCAGCTTCTTCAGCGTCTGGCTGACCCGCGCCTGCGAGAGCAGCAGCCGCTCCGCCGTACGCCCGAAATGCAGCTCCTCGGCCAGGGTCAAGAAGGTCTCCAGCTCTTGCCGCTCCACCGCATACCCCCTGTGAACTGCATCGATAAGCCCGAGCGCGTCGATCGTTCCACAGATCGCCGTTGATGCGGGATCGCGACCGGCGGATCTTTGAGGAGTCAGGACGGCGGCCCGCCGGACGGACACCCTCCCTCCTCAACCACCAGGAGCTCACGATGATTTCGCGCGCCCGCACGCCCCTCGCGACCACCGCCACCGCCGCTGCCCTCGCCCTCGCCCTCACCGCGGGGCTCGCCGTGACCGGAGCCCAGGCCTCGCCCTGGGAGCAGGACGAGCGGGGTGCGCGGGGCACGTCCTGGACCGCCGCCTGGGCGAGCGCCCCACAGCGCCCCAGCACCGGCTTCAAGCCCAACTGGTCCGAAGCAGGCTTCGACGACCAGACCCTCCGCCAAGTCGTCCGTGTCACCGAGGGCGGCGACAGAGCCCGCATCCGGCTCTCCAACGCGTACGGCAGCTCGCCGCTGCGGATCGAGAGCGCGACGATCGCCCGTACGGCGGGGAAGGCCTCGGCCGCCGTGGAGAAGAGGTCGATCACACGGCTCACCTTCGGCGGTAAAGCGGGCGTCACCATTCCCGCGTACGGCCGGCTCACCAGCGACGCCGCCGGGCTGGACCTCGACCCCTTCGAGTCCGTCACCGTCACCCTCCACCTCTCCGGCACGACCGGGCCCGCCACCTTCCACGCCCAGTCCTTCGCGACCAGCTACCGCGCCGACGGGAAGCACACCACCGACGCGGACGGCCGTGCCTTCGGTGAGTCCACCGAGTCCTGGTACTACCTCTCCGGCGTGGACGTCGGAGGCTCCCGCACGCCGGAGAAGCGCGACGGCGTCGTCCTCTTCGGCGACTCCATCACCGACGGGTTCGCCTCCTCCACCGACCGCGACCGCCGCTGGTCCGACGCGCTCGCCGAGCGACTGGAGAAGGCGGGGAAGCCGCGCCCCGTCCTCAACTCCGGCATCGGCGGCAACATGGTCCTCAACGACTCGGCCTGGTACGGCGAGAAGAGCGCCAACCGGTTCTCGCGCGACGCCCTCGACCTGCCGGGCGTCGGCACGGTCGTCGTCCTCGAAGGCCTCAACGACATCGGCTACAGCGAGACCGACAAGCCCACCTACAAGCCCGCCCCCGTCGTCTCCGCCCGCGAACTCATCAACGGACACCGCACGTTGATACGGGAGGCACGAGCGAAGGGCGTGCGGATCGTCGGCGCCACCCTCCTGCCCCTCGGCGGCTCCGACCACTACGGCAAGCACGCCGCCGCCGTGAGCGACGAGTTCAACCAGTGGGTGCGGACCTCCGGCGAGTACGACGCGTACGTCGACTTCGACAAGGCGCTCGCCGACCCGAAGGACCCCGAGCGCATCGCCCCCGCGTACGACAGCGGCGACCACCTGCACCCGAACGACGCGGGCTACCGGGCCATGGCCCGCGCGGTGGACCTGGAGAACCTGCGATGACCACGGACACAACCACAAGTGCGCCCGCGGCCATGACGCCCGCGACCATGAACAGGCGGCAGAAACTCGTCCTGGCCCTCCTCCTCGGCTCCCAGTTCATGATCGCCGTGGACTTCTCCATCCTGAACGTCGCCCTGCCCGTCGTCGGCGAAGGGCTCGGCTTCGCCCTCGCCGACCTCCAGTGGATCGCCACCTCCTTCGCGCTCGCCGCCGCCGGATTCACGCTCCTCCTCGGCCGGATCGCCGACCTCTTCGGACGGAAACGGCTCTTCGTCGGCGGCATGGCGCTGCTCGGCCTCTCCTCGGCCCTCGGCGGTCTCGCCACCTCCCCTGAGGTCCTGCTCACGGCGCGCGTGCTGCAAGGCCTCGCCACGGCGGCCGTCACCCCGGCGGGGCTCGCCCTGCTCACCACCGCGTTCCGCGAGGGCCCGCTGCGGGACCGGGCCCTCGGCCTCAACGGCGCGCTGATGTCCGCCGGCTTCACCACCGGTGCCGTCCTCGGCGGAGTCCTCACCGAACTGCTCTCCTGGCGCTGGGCGTTCTTCGTCAACGTGCCCGTCGCGGCCGCCGTCGTCGCCCTCGCGCCGGGCCTCCTGACGGACTCGCGGATCGTGTGCAGACACCGTCTCGACCTGCCGGGCGCGGTCACCGTCACGGGCGGACTGCTGGCGCTCGTCCTCGGGCTCACGCGGGCCGGGGAAAGCGGCTGGACCGAGCCTGTCGCGGTCGGCGCGCTGCTCGCGGGCGCCGGGCTCCTCGCCGTCTTCTGGTTCGTGGAACAGCGCTCGCCCGCGCCGCTCGTGCCCGTCCGCATCATGCGGCGCCGCTCGGTCGTCTGGGGCAACACGGCCGGTCTGGTCGCCTTCGCCACGGAGACCTCGCTGGTCTTCCTCATGACGCTCTACCTGCAAGAGGTCCTCGGCTACTCCGCTCTCGCGACGGGGCTCGCCTTCGGCGTCCTCGGCGTCGGCACCGTGGCCGGCGGGCTGCTCGGCGGGCGGGCCGTGAGCCGGTTCGGCGGGCGGGCGACGATCCTCGGCGGAGGTGTGGTGCAGGCCGCCGCCACGGTGTCGCTGGTCGCGCTGGGGACGTCGGGCGGGTGGCTGTACCTGCTGCTCGCCGCGACCTTCGTGGGCGGTGTCGGGAACATGCTGCTGATCGTCGGCTTCATGGTGACCGCCACGTCGGGCGTCGCCGACTCCGAGCAGGGCCTGGCGACCGGTCTCGCGACGATGACCCAGCAGGTCGGCATCACGCTGGGCATCCCGGTGATGAGCGCGATCGTGGCGGCCCGGACAGGAGGCCACGCGGATGCGCGGGGCGTCCTGTCCGGGGTGAGTGTCGCGGTCGCCGTCAACTCCGCTCTGGTGCTGGGGGCTTCACTCCTCGTGGCGCACCGGCTCGGCGGGCCGCGTCCGAAGGATCCGGCTCACTCGGTCGTGTAGTAGCGGTAGAACATCACCGCGAAGACACCCGCCGCGACCACCAGTGCCATCACGGCCGCCCGCAGCACACTCGCTCCGCCCAGGCTGTAGAGGAAGCCGAACGCGATGCCCGCGAACGTCGCCCAGGACAGCGCGCGCAGTTCGCGCGGGAGCGAGGGCGCGATGCGGTGCAGGGCGAACATGACGGCGGCGAAGACCAGGCCGGTCACCACCCCGAACATGACGTTCCCGGTGGTGATCGGCCCTCCGTCGCGCCGGATCGCGCAGGCCCAGAGTCCGTAGACGATCCCGGCGAGCAGGGCGAGACCGGCCCAGCGGGACGCGGAGGTCGAGGTCGTCCGTGCGCGGGGCGCGTAGGGGACGGGTGCGGTGTGTGCCATGACGGTTCCCTTCGCCGTACGTCAGTCGCCATAGGTCAGTGGTTGCGGTATCCGCAGTCGCAGTCCTGGTGGTCCCTGTGATCCCGGTGGTCCCGGTCGCGCCACTGCGGGCACGGGTCCTCGGACGACGAGCCGCAGCTCGGCACGTGACGGCCGCCCGTGTCGACGTACGCCGCGCTCACCCAGCCGCGCTCGCCCTCCAGCCAGTACCAGTGCGGGTTGCCGTGGACGGTCATGCCGCGTACGGCACATTTGACGCGGTCCTCGCTGCCGTACGGCATCTTCGCCAGAATCCTGCCGTGCGTACTCGGCTCGTCCCTGACCTTCAGGTCCGGGCCCGAGACGACAGTGCCCCAGATGACGTCGTCGTTGTGGGCGGGAACGGCGGTTCCGGCGGAAGCGGTGGCGGTGGCGGCGGTTCCGAGGGTCAGCAGCGCCGCGACCCCCGCGGCCCCCGCGCTCAGAGCGATTCGCATGATCAGCCTCCTCGCCCCCTCATCCAGGAAACACCCGATCGGCCGAGCGCTCCACCGGAAGCTTCCCTGGGCTGAGATCGATGAGTTTCCGGGGCGGCCCCGGTCTGCCCTCATGACGATTCCTTTACCTCTTGCTCCTGTGAGACGTGAGAAGGCGGGCGGACATGAGCAGCATGGCCATCGAGACCGCGGGTCTGGTGAAGACCTTCGGCGACAACCGCGCGGTCGACGGCATCGACCTCACCGTCCCGGCCGGCACGGTCTACGGCGTACTGGGACCCAACGGGGCGGGCAAGACCACGGCGGTCAAGATGCTCGCCACCCTGCTGCGGCCCGACGGGGGCGAGGCGCACGTCTTCGGCCACGACATCGTGCGCGAGGCGGACGCGGTGCGCGCCCGGGTGAGCCTCACCGGGCAGTACGCGTCGGTCGACGAGGATCTGACCGGCCTGGAGAACCTGATCCTGCTGGGCCGCCTCACCGGACACTCCAAGCAGGCGGCGCGCGGGCGTGCCGGGCAGCTGCTGGAAGCGTTCGGGCTCACGGAGGCCGCGGCGCGGCAGGTGAAGAACTACTCGGGCGGCATGCGGCGCCGCATCGACATCGCCGCGTCCATCCTGAACACCCCGGACCTGCTGTTCCTCGACGAGCCGACGACGGGGCTCGACCCGCGCAGCCGCAACCAGGTCTGGGACATCGTGCGCGCGGTCGTCGGCCACGGCACGACGGTCCTCCTCACCACCCAGTACCTCGACGAGGCCGACCAGTTGGCGGCGCGGATCGCCGTCATCGACCGGGGGAAGGTCATCGCCGAGGGCACCAAGGGCGAGCTCAAGGCGTCGGTCGGCGCGGGCTCGGTGCATGTGCGGCTGCGGGAGGCCGCGCAGCGCGAGGAGGCGGCGCGGCTGTTGGGGGCGGTCCTCGACGCGCGGGTGCAGCTGGAGCCGGATCCGGTCGCGCTGACGGCGCGGGTGGGGACGGACGGGGCGAGCACCGGGTCCGGTCGGGGAGGCGCCGCCGACCAGGCCTCACGGGCGCTCGCCGAACTCGCCCGCGCCGGGATCACCGTCGACAACTTCTCCCTGGGCCAGCCGAGCCTCGACGAGGTGTTCCTCGCCCTGACCGGCACGGACGCCTCGCACCGGACCCAGACCCCCACGTCGGACCTGAAGGAAGAGGCCACGGCATGAGCACCGCAGCCACCACCGAGACGCAGGACCTCGCGCCGGTCAGGACCGAGTCCCTCGCCGAGCTCCTCATCGCCACCGAGCGGCCGCCCCGGCCCACCGCGCTCTCCGCCTGCCTCACGTTCGGCTGGCGCGCCATCCTCAAGATCAAGCACGTGCCGGAGCAGCTCTTCGACGTCACGGCCTTCCCGATCATGATGGTGCTGATGTACACGTACCTGTTCGGGGGCGCGCTCGCCGGTTCCCCGTCCGAGTACATCCAGTACCTGCTGCCCGGCATCCTCGTGATGTCCGTCGTCATGATCACGATGTACACGGGTGTGTCGGTCAACACCGACATCGAGAAGGGCGTCTTCGACCGCTTCCGCACGCTGCCGATCTGGCGCCCGTCCACGATGGTCGGCTACCTCCTGGGCGACGCCCTGCGCTACGCCATCGCGTCGGTCGTGATCCTGACCGTCGGCCTCATCATGGGCTTCCGCCCGGACGGCGGCTTCGTGGGCGTCGTGGCCGGGATCGCGGTCCTGCTCGTCTTCTCCTTCGCGTTCTCGTGGATCTGGACGATGTTCGGGCTGCTGCTGCGCACGGAGAAGTCGGTGATGGGCGTCAGCATGATGGTGATCTTCCCGCTGACGTTCCTCAGCGACATCTTCGTGAAGCCGGAGACGATGCCGGGCTGGCTGCAGGCGTTCGTCAACAACAACCCGATCACCCACTGCTCGTCGGCGGTCCGCGCCCTGATGGACGGCACGTCGCCGACGACGGAGCTGGCGTGGACGCTCGGCTGGGCGCTGCTGCTCGTGGCGGTGTTCGGTCCGGTGACGATGCGTCTGTACAACCGTAAGTAGGTCGCGTTGCCCCATATGCAGTCGCCCCGGTCGCGTCCCGCGTGACCGGGGTCTTGCCTGGGAGGCGTGCCGAAATCCGTCCGCGGTCCGCTGTCCGTCGTCCTCCTGGTCCTCGCCTGCGTCCTGGTGCCGCTCGGCGTGCTCTCCATCTGGGCGAAGTACGAGATCGGGGACCGCGACAGTTACGTCGCCACGATGGCGCCGCTCGCCTCCGACCCGGCGGTGCGGGCGGCCGTCGCGGACGAGGTCACGGGCTCGGTGATGAAGGAGATCGACGTGGGCCCGCTGCAGGGCACGGTCGAGTCGTTCGTACGGGACGCGGTCCGCTCCTTCACGGAGACGGCGTCGTACAAGACGGCCTGGAACGCGGCGAACCGCGCGGCGCACGACGCCGTCCAGTCGGCCCTGAACGACGACTCGAACGGCGAGGTCACCATCGACCTCGCGCCCATCACCCAGCAGGTCAAGCAGCAACTGGTCGACGACGGCGTACCGTTCGCGTCGAAGATCCCCGTGAAACACACGGACATCACGGTCCTCCAGTCCAAGGACCTCGGCTGGCTCTGGAAGAGCTTCCACGCGCTCCAGGTGGCGGGCGTCTGGCCGGCGGTGGCGGCGGCGCTCCTGGCCGCCGCGGGCATCCTCCTCGCCACCCGCCGCCGCAGAGCGGTCATCGCCACGGCTCTCGGCATGGCACTCGGCGCGGCCCTCCTGGCCACCGCGGTGGCGATCGGCCGCACCCTCACCCTCGACGACCTCCCCTCGGACATCTCCCACGACGCGGCGGGCGCGGTGTACGACGCCCTGACGGAGACGCTGCGGGTGACGGCGTGGGTGATCGTGGGGGTGATGGTGCTGGTGGGCGCGGTGGCGTGGCTGGGGCCGCGGGTGCGCCGGCGCGCCTGACCGTCACGCCCAAGCGTCGTGCCGGGCCGGGCAACCGTCCTCCGTTCCCGGTCCGTCTCTGGGAGAGGATGCGGGCAGCCGGGACGTGGGAGTCCGGCGGCGGTGAAAGGGGCGGCTTCTTGGACGGCGAGGGCGGCGTGGGCGGCGTGGGCGGCGTGACCGTCGGGTCCGGGGCCGAGGAGGAGACCGGCGCGCCGGAGCCCCGGCGGCGGGTGGGGCGCGTCGCCGCGTGGGGGGCCGGGCTGCTGCTCGCCGGGGTCAGCGTCGTCGCCGGGTTCCGTGTCGCCGACTCCGACGGAGTCACGCCCGTGCCGCAGGTTCTCGCGTTTCTGCCCTGGCTGCTCGTGCCCGCCGGTGCCGGGCTGCTGATGGCCTTTCTCGCACGGTGGCGGATCGGCATGCTGTGGGGAGTCGTCGTGCTGGGGGTGCTCGCCTGGTACGTGGAGCCGTACGGGAACACCGACTCGCCGAGCGGGCCCGCCGTCGCCGAAGTGCGGGTGCTGACGTCCAACGTCGAGTTCGGGGGAGGGACGCGAGGGCTGATCGACGCCGTGCGTGAGGAGCGGCCCGATCTGCTGTTCGTCGAGGAGTGCGACTTCGCGTGCTCCGCGCTGCTCCGCAAAGAGCTGCCCCACGCCGACTACCCCTACCGCGAGTCCGTCGAGGCGTCCGGCGCCGAGGGCTCCGTCATCCTCGCGAAGATGCCGCTGAAGAGCGCGGACGGCGTCGAGGGCACGCTCGGGATGCCCGGCGCCGTCGCCGACGTGCGGGGGCACGACGTCCGGGTGCAGCTCGCGCACCCCATGCCGCCCCTGCCCCGCGGGGTCGACCTGTGGCAGTCGGAGCTGGGCAGGATCCAGAGGTACGCCGCCGCGGGGGACGGAGCGCCCACCATCATCGCCGGGGACTTCAACGCCACCCAGGACCACGCGGCGTTCCGGTCCGTCCTCGACGAGGGGCTCCGCGACACCGCCCGCCTCGCCGGCGCCTCCCGCGCCCCGAGCTGGCCCGCCGCCGTGCCCGCTCCGCTCGGCGCGCAGATCGACCACGTCCTCGCCACGCCCGACTTCTCCGCCCGCGACGCCCGCTTCCTGGACATCGGGAACACGGACCACCGCGCCCTGGTCGTCACACTGACCCTGCACAAAGCCGAAACGGAGCGTTGATCCTCCGGCCAGGGCAAGTCACGTAAAGCGCCGATAATGGGCGCATGCCCCGAGAGTCCCGCCCCGCCCTTCCGGTCTCACTGAGCCCGCTCACCCCACCCGACTGGCTGGTCAGGTCCCTCAAGCCGCAGTCCGCACCCATCCCCTGGGCCGCCGTGGCCCGCGCCTCCGTCGCGATGGCGCTCCCCCTCGCCCTCGGCATCCTCGCCGGACAGCCCTCGTACGGCGCGCTCGCCTCCATGGGCGCCCTCTCCGGAGTCATCGGCGACACCGCCGACGCCTACCGCATGCGGATCTTCAACATCGCCGTCCCGCAGCTCTTCGGCGCCCTCGGCGTCACCCTCGGCTCACTCGTCTTCGGGCACGGGTGGGTCGCCGTCGGCGCCGTCACCTTCGTCGCGCTCGTCTCCGGGATGATGTCGACGATCGGGGCCGTCGCCTCCGTGTCGGGTCTGCTCCTGCTGCTCAACTGCGTGGTCGGCGCCGGTCTTCCCATGCCGGGGCAGTGGTGGCTCGCGCCGCTCCTGATGACCGGCGGCGGCCTCCTCGTCCTCACCCTCGCCCTGCTCGCCTGGCCGCTCCGCTCCGGCGTCCCCGAACGCGCAGCCGTCGCCGCGTCCTACCGCTCGGTGGCCGCGCTCCTCGACGCGGCGGGCACGGACACGTACGACGAGGCGCGCACCGCGGTCACCGCCTCCCTGAACCAGAGCTACGACCTCGTCCTCGCCCGACGCACCCGCGACCACGGCCGCAACGCCGAACTCGTCCGGCTCGTCGCCCAGTTGAACGCCCTCACCCCCGTCATCGAGGCGGCCCCCGCCGCCGACCAGGCCGCCCGCCACGCCTGCGTACGCCTGCCGCCCGAAGTGCCCGCCGCGGTGCGCGCGCTCGCCGACGCCGTGGAGCGGGGTGAGACCCCACGCACCGAGCCCGCCGAGGCGCCCGCCCGCGCCGCCGCCCGCATCCCCGAACCCCAGGACCACGCCGCCCGCGCCCTCGACCACGCCGTGCTGCACGCCGCGGAGACCCTCGCCGACCCCGACCCGCTCGGCGTCATCGGCACCGACGACCGGCTCGGCCGCCCCGCCGCCCTGCGCGTCCGCGCCCGCCGCGCCGCCCGCAACGTCGTCCTGTCCGGCGCCTCCTGGCGCTACGGCCTGCGCCTCGCCCTCTGCATCGGCCTCGCCCAGTCCCTGGTGTCGATCATCGACGTCCCCAGGTCGTACTGGGTGGCGCTCACCGTCACGTTCGTCCTCAAGCCCGACTTCGGCTCGGTCTTCTCGCGGGCCGTCCTGCGCGCGCTCGGCACCGCGGCGGGCCTGGTGGTGGCGGCGGCCGTCCTCGCCGAGGTCCCCCACGGCTGGTGGGACGTGCCGGTGATGATGGTCCTGGCCCCCCTGATCCCGGCGCTGACCACCCGGGGCTACGGCTACCAGACGGCCGCGATCACCCCCGTCATCCTGCTCCTCTCCGACATCCTCAACCACCAGGGCCTCGGCCTCGTCGTCCCGCGCCTCGTCGACAGCCTGATCGGCTGCGGGATCACCCTCGTCGCCGGATATCTGCTCTGGCCGGAGAGCTGGGGCACGCGGATCGGCGACCGGCTCGCCGACGCGGTCGCGGACACGGCGCGGTACGTGGAGTGCGCGTTCGGCGACGGGGACGCGGCGGCCCGCGCCCGTATGCGCCGCGGCCTCTACCGCGACCTGTCCGTCATCCGCTCCGAGTTCCAACGCGCCCTGACCGAGCCCCCGCCCACGGGAACACGCGCCGCCGCGTGGTGGCCCCTGGTGGTCGCCGTCGAACGCATCCTGGACGCCACGACGGCGGCGAGGGTCCGCATCCGGCACGGAGCGGAGCCCCCGACTCCGTCGGAGGTGGCCGAAGTGGCACGCGAACTGCACGGCTTGGCGGCCCGCCTGCGCACCTCGGTGACCCTGGAGAAGGGCCACGCCGACTTCACCGACGACGCCCAGGACAGCGTCCTGGAACCCCTGCGCCAGGAGGTGAGCGCAGCACGAGCGGTGGCGTCGCCGCAGGGTGGCCAGAAGGGGCGCGGGGAACTGCGCAACAGCACCGCAGGGTAGCCAAAGGGGCGCGGGGAACTGCACGACCGGCCAAAGCCGGTCCGCAGCTCCCCGCGAAACGAGTCCTCAATACCGCCAAGGCCCCGCGCCCAGCGGCCCGCGCCTAGCGGTCCGCGTCGACCTTGTGGAGGGCCTTGGCAAGACCGTTCGCCCAGAGCTGGTCCACCTGACCCCGCTCCGTCGCGTCCGGCTGCGAGTTCGTGCAGGAAGGACCGGGTCCACCGCCGGACATCAGCTGGCTGCACGGCCCGTCGTACGTGTCGGGCAGCCCGAGCACGTGCCCGGTCTCGTGCGCGGTGACACGCGTCGAGTCGTACTCCTGGTTCTGGGCGTAGTCCAGGAAGATGTACCCGTTGCCGTGGCCGTCCGTGCTCGCGTACGAGCCGCGCGCGTCGTTCCCCTCCCGGTACGAGAAGCTCGCGCCCGAACTCCCCTCCTGCAGCTTCACGTTGGAGACCGCGCCGTTCCAGATCGACGTGGAGCTGGCTATCTGCTGGGCGAAGGTGGGCGCGCCGGACGCGTCGTACGTGACGGTCACGGACTTCGCACCGGGATTGGCCGCACGCTTCTCGGCGACCGCCTTCACGACGGCCTCGAAGAACGCCTTGTTGGCCTTGGCCTCCGCGGCCGAGCCCTCGTACGCGGCGTACGAGGAGGTCGCGGACACCGGCGCGTGGCCGGGAGCGGCGGTCGTCGCCGTGGCCGAGGTCGCGCCGAGTCCGGCGACGGAGAGGCCGAGGACGGCGGCGACGGACAGGTAACGCTTGTTCATGTGTGGGGGGCTCCCTACTCGTTCCACGACCGCGTGGGGCAGTCGATGAAAGGTGAACGGTTCGGTAGCTGTGAGTGTCGGGGAGCGTGGGGCGCGTGGGAATGATGGCAACTCGCGATAGCCCGGAGCTATCGCCGGGACCCGGCCTGCCCAGAACGGCCGGTTCTCATGGGGTTTGAGCGTCTGGTGCAGCGGCCGTACCGCCTCTACGCTCATCGGCCATGGAGCTCGAGGTGAGGCACCTCCGCGCGCTGTGCGCCATCGCCGACACCGGCAGCCTGCACAAGGCCGCGCGGCAGCTCGGCATGAGCCAGCCGTCGCTGACGACCCAGCTGCGGCGCATCGAGCACGCGCTCGGCGGCCAGCTCTTCTCGCGCGAGCGCACCGGATGCCGCCCCACCCAGCTCGGCCGGGTCGTCCTCAGCCGCGCCCGCCCGCTCGTCACGGAGATGCGGGCGCTCGTCGCCGAGACGAAGGCGGCCGCCGCCCGCACCGCCGAGGGCCCGCAGCTGCGCATAGGCTCCACGGCGAGCCGCGCCATACCGGGCTGGCTGCGCAAGCTGCGCGCGCGGCTCCCCGGCACCGAGATGTCGCTCCAGATGGACGTGTCCGCGAACGCGCTCCTGCGCATGGTGGAGACCGGCCACCTCGACATCGCCTTCGTGCACGAGGTGGAGGGCTGCCCGCTGCGGCTGCCGGAGAGCCTGCGAAGACGGGTCCTCCTCGACCGGGAGCCGCAGTTCGTCTCCCTCGCCGCGGACCATCCGGCGGCGGACCGGCCCGTCGTACGCCTCTCCGACCTGGCGGAGGACCGCTGGATGGTGGACCCGACGGTCGACGGCGAATGGGACGGCCTGCGCCGCGTCCTGACCGCGGCCGGGCTCAACCCCCGTGTCCTGCACGGCGATTACCTCACCGCGGCGTCCCTCGTCGCCACCGGCGAGGTCGTCGCCCTCTGCCAGCCGACGTCGCGCGGCAGGACCGACATGGCCGTACGCCCGCTGTACGGCGACCCCCTCGGCGTACGCCTCATCCTCGCGGCGCGCACGGAGGAGGAGCTCGACGCGGTGTACGGGGAGCTGGAGGCCGCCTACTGGGAGGCGGCCCGGCAGGCACCCGCCTATACGGAGTGGCTGCTGCGGTCGGGCGACGCCAGAGGGACGAGCGGCGGGGCGACCGGCGGGACCTTGGTCCCCGCAAGCCGGTGACCTTCGACCAAACCTCCCCTGACCTGCACTTTTAGGCGATTTACGGCACTGGGTCCCGCCCTGGGCGCACTTGTTACATTCCCTACGGATGACGCACACATGGCACCCGTAACTTCATGTCTGTCGCCACCGCAAAGGGGCACAAACACGGACAGATCGACCCGTAAGCCTTAGTGAACGAGGGAAGTCACCGCCATGCGCGCCACCCGCCGAACCTTCCGCACCGCCGCCATCGCCACCGGAGCCATCGCCGCGCTCGCCGTCCCCACCACGGCCGCGTTCGCCGCGGACGCGCCCTCGACACCGCAGGGTCAGGTAGCGCAGGACGACCAGCAGGGCACCCAGGACCAGACCGGCAAGGACGAGCCGGGCAAGGACCAGGACAACAACAAGAAGCAGGACGACAACCAGGACAAGTCCAAGGACGACCAGGACCGGACGGACAAGGACCAGACCGACAAGGACAAGGACAAGGACAAGGAGCAGCCCCCCGTCCCCGGCGGCTGGGAGTCCAAGGGCACCACGAACCTCGGCAAGGGCTGGACCGCGAGCGTCGAGGTCAACGCCTCCGCCCGTACCGCCAAGGCGACGATCTCCCTGAACGGCGCCGCGAAGGGCTCGCTCACCGCCTACGAGAAGTCCGCGTCCACGACGATCGACGGCAACACCTTCACCCTCACCCCCGACGGCACGGCCACGGCCAAGCTCACGGACAAGGACAAGGACCCGGTCGTCGGCGGCTGGGAGTCCAAGGGCACGACCGACCTCGGCAAGGGCTGGACCGCGAAGGTCGACGTCAACGCCTCGGCCCGTACCGCCAAGGCCGCGATATCCCTGAACGGCAAGCCGAAGGGCTCGCTCACGGCCTACGACAAGTCGGCGACGACCAAGATCGACGGCAACACCTTCACGCTGACGTCGAGCGGCACCATCACGATGAAGGCCGGTCCGAAGCCGGAGCCGAAGCCCGACCCGAAGCCGGACCACAAGCGCGTCTTCGTCCGCGAGTACAAGAACCTCGGCGGCAGCGGCTTCGACGCGAAGGTCTACAAGGTCAAGGGCGGCTACGAAGCCGACATGATCGCCAAGGCGCCCGACACCGGCAGGAAGACGGTCTGGGACACCCTGAAGCAGTCCGGCGACAAGCCCGCGTACGGCCAGCACAACGGCGCCCACTTCGTCCTCAACCCCGACGGCACCATGAAGGGCTGGACCGAGGGCCGGACGAACGGCAACGGCCACCACGACAACCACGGCACCAAGCCGAAGCCGCAGCCCCACCCCCGCAACGACTCGCAGCAGGTCGTCCCGAAGGGCGGCGTCAAGGCCGGCGCCGACGGCGTCCAGTCGGAGTCCTCGTCCGACGACGCCCCGCTGATCGCCGCGGGCAGCGGCATGGCGGCGGCGGGCGCGGCGGGCCTCGGGTTCGCGCTGTACCGCCGCAAGCAGAACGGCTGAGTGTGATCTGACAGCGGTACGTCTGACAGCGGTACGACGATGGGGCACCCCGCAAGAGCGGGGTGCCCCATTCTCGTACCGCCTGCGAGGGTCTCAGACCCCGATGTCGCAGCCGTCCTCGCGCCACACCGAGACGACGGCCGGGCGGACGATCTTCCCGGGACCGTCGGGCCAGGCGCTCGCCGGCTTCTCCACGGACGCGCCGTCGACCTCACCCGGGTGCTGCACGGAGACGAGGACGCGCCGGTCCTGGACGAGCGGGCCGCACGTCTCCGCGCCGGTCGGCATCGTCAGGAACTGCTTGAGCTCACCGCGCCGGTCGCCGCGCGTGGCGACACCGAACAGGCCGTCGTGCGAGCCGAGTTGGTTGCCGTCGGTGGAGATCCACAGGTTGCCGTGCGGGTCGAAGGCGACGTTGTCCGGGCAGGAGATCGGGGAGACCCGCTCCTTGGGGAAGCCCGCGAAGTACGTGGCGGGGTCGTTCGGGTCACCGGCGACGAGGAACAGCGACCAGGCGAACGTCGTCGCGTCCGCGCGGTTGCGGCGCTCGGTCAGCTCCAGGATCTGCCCGTGCTTGTTGAGGTTGCGCGGATTGGCCTCGTCGGCGCCCGCCTTGCCCGCCTTGCCCCGGTCGGAGTTGTTGGTGAGCGCGACGTACACCTTGCCGGTGTGCGGCGACGGCTCGATGTCCTCGGGCCGGTCCATCTTCGTGGCGCCCACCTTGTCACCGGCGAAGCGCGTGAAGACGTACACCTCCTCGGCGGTCATGCCGTCGACGTGGCTGACGGCCTTGCCGCCGGGCCCGGCGGTGGCGAGCGGAATCCACTTGCCGCTGCCGTCGAACTCGCCGTCGTCGGGGAGCGTGCCCTTCCCGTCGATCTCATCAGCAGGCGAGTCACCGGTCAGCTTGGCGACGTAGAGCGTCCCCTCGTCGAGCAGGGTCAGGTTGTGCTCGTGGGCGGCGCGGGACGTGCCCTTGGCCATGCGCTTGCTGCTGACGAACTTGTAGAAGTAGTCGAACTTCTCGTCGTCGCCCATGTAGACCACGGGGCGGCCGTCGTGCGTGAGGCGCGGCTGCGCGGCCTCGTGCTTGAAGCGGCCGAGCGCGGTGCGCTTGCGCGGGGTCGAGTCCGGGTCGTACGGGTCGAGTTCGACGACCCAGCCGAAGCGGTTGGCCTCGTTGGGCTCCTGGGCGAGGTCGAAGCGGCGGTCGAACCGCTCCCACTTGCGCTCGGAGGCGGCGCCGGTCACGCCGTACCGCTTGAGGCGGGCGGCGGTGGTCGGGTCGGTGACCTTGTCCGCGTTGCCGAAGTACTGGTTGAAGTTCTCCTCGCCGTGCAGGGTCGTGCCCCACGGGGTGGTGCCGCCCGAGCAGTTGTTGAGGGTGCCGAGGACCGTGGTGCCGCGCGGGTCGGCCTTCGTGCGGACGAGGTCGCTGCCCGCGACGGGCCCGGAGAGCCGGAACCGGCTGGTGACGGTGAGCCGCCGGTTGAGCTGGTGCCGCGACACGGCCCGCAGCTTCCCGCTCCGCCGCTCCCCCTCCACGACGACCACGGACAGACCGTGGGCGGCCCAGGCGATCTCGACCTGCTCGCGGGTGGGGTTCGCGGGGTCGTACCCCTTGAACATCAAGACCTCGTCCGTGTACTCGTGGTTGGCGACGAGGACCTGACGGCCGTGCTCGCGCCGGAGCGGCAGCAGACTGAGGAAGTCGTTGTTGTACCCGAACTGCCCGGCCTGGGCCGCCGCGGTCTGCTTCTCGGCATCGAAGGCGGGCGCGCCGCGGAGGATGGGCTCGCCCCAGCGTATGACGACGTTCTGCTCGTAGCCGTCGGGGACGGTGACGGTGTCGGCGGTGTTGGGGGCGACGGGGTTGAAGCGGAGCCCGCGGGCCCCCTTGTGCTTGTGACCCTTGCCGCGGCCGTGGCTCGCAGCCGTTCCGGCGGGTACGGCGGCAGCGGCCTCGCCCGCCCCCGGCCCGGCCAGGACCGCGCCGCCCGCGGCGGTGGCGACCGTCACGACGGCGGCGGCGCGCATCATCGAACGTCGGCTGAGCGCACCGGCTATGACGTCGCCGACGTAGGCGTTGTCGCTGGTGTTGGGCACCTCGCCGAAGCAGGCGTCACCGCAACGGAACCGGCAGGTCAGGGCGGAACGGCCGCCGCTCCCCTGATGCGAGGTGATGATCGGCAGCAGCTTGGGCACGAGTCCTCCGTCGTTGTGGCTTGATTCCGCCGTGAGGCTAGGCGCGGGGTTCGGCACGGCGGCGGCCTGCGGGTGAACGGAGGGTGAATCCGTGGCGCATGGGAGGGAGTTGTGGTGCCGGGGCCGTGGGGGTGCTCCGCATGGCGGTTCGCGGGGGTGGCTCGCGCGGGTGACGGGGGGCGACCCTGCCCAAGATCGCGTACTGCGGCGGCTAACCTTACGTGTCCGCCCTGGCCAGGGATTTTCGGGAATCAACTCACGCGAAGGGTTGCGCACATGGGCATTCTGAACCGCCTGCGGAACGCGTTCGGACGGTCACGCAAGGAGAGCGTTCCGGAGGCACGGGAGCCTGAGCGTGCGACGTCTGCCGAGCCGGGCTCGGCCGCTGCCTCTCCCTCGGCCCCGGAGCCGGATGCGACCGCCCCCGTCACGGTGACGGTCCCGTCCCCCTCCCCGGAGCCGAACCCGACCCCGAAGGCCACGCTCCCGTCCCCCAGCAAGGAGCCCACTCCCACGGTGGACGACTTGGTAGCGGCAGCTTTCGACAACGTCACGGTCCCGCCCCCGCCCCCGGAACCGCGCCCCGAGACGACCCGCGAGGCGGAACCGAAGGCGGAGACGGCCCCTGAGGCGGAGCCCGAGCCGAAGCCCGAGACCACCTCTGAGACCGAGCCCGAGCCGCAGGCTGAGGCCACCCCCGAGGTCGAGCCCGAGCCACAGACTGAGGCCACCGAGCCCAAGGCAGAAACCGCCACCCCCGAGGACGAGCCCGAGCCACAGACTGACGACACCGAGCCCAAGGCAGAAACCGCCACCGCCAAGGACGAGCCCGAGCCACAGACTGACGGCACCAAGCCCGAGGCAGAAACCGCCACCGCTGTGGGCAAACGTCCCGCAGGGCGGGACGGGTGGGCACAGCCCCCGGTGCAGGGTGCCGATCAAGAGGGCGCTCCGGAGGCCGACAAGCCCGAGCCGCAGGCTGAGGCCGCCCCTGAGGACAAGCCCGAGCCGCAGGCTGAGGTCGACACGAACGGCAAGCCCGAGCCGCAGGCTGAGGCCGACACGAACGACCAGCCCGAGCCGCAGGCTGAGGTCACGCCCGAGGGCGAGGGCAACCCCACCCCGGCCCAGGCCAGGCCCGCCGTCCCCGCAGCGAAGGTGCGATCAAAAGCCCCGGCGCTAGCACCCGCGTACCGCGCCGCCGGCACCGCCCTGAAGAAGCACGACCTCACAGGAACCCGAGCCCAGGTCTACCTGGTCCTCGACCGCTCCGGCTCCATGCGCCCGTACTACAAGGACGGCAGCGCCCAGAGCCTCGGCGAACAGATCCTCGCCCTCGCCGCCCACACGGACCCCGAAGCCACCGTCCACGTCGTCTTCTTCTCCACGGAGATCGACGGCACCGGCACCCTCACGCTCCCCGAGCACGAGGGCCGCATCGACGAGCTGCACGCCGCCGCGGGCCGCATGGGCCGCACCAGCTACCACCGCGCGATCGAAGAGGTCGTGGCCCACTACGAGAAGTCGGACCACAAGGGCGAGCCGGCCCTGGTCGTCTTCCAGACGGACGGCCCCCCGGACACGAAGGGCGTGGCGACGCAGGCCCTCGCGGACGCCGCCGCGCACCCCCTCTTCTTCCAGTTCGTCGCGTTCGGCGAGCACGACGCGAAGGGCTTCGACTACCTCCGCAAGCTCAAGGCGGACAACGCGGCGTTCTTCCACGCGGGCCCCGCCCCCAAGGAGCTCACGGACAAGGAGCTGTACGAGGGCCTCCTCGCGGCCTACCCCGAGTGGCTGTCCCGCAACGAAGCCTGACGACGGGCGACCGAGGACTGACGACTGACGACCACCCGACCCCGAAGGCGGGTCACGGGCGCGACTCCCGCCCCGTGACCCGCCTTCGTCGTCCCATGGCGCCAACTGCGCCTCGTACATAAGGTGTTGACACACGTACCGACGCGCCCAGGGGGACCCGCGATGGTGGACGGACCGGATCGAGACGCCGCGTCGGACGAGTGGCTCGACCTCGCCGACGCACTCGATCTGCTCCGCGCCCAGATCGCCGAGTCCCAGCGCCGCGCGCGCACCGCGGACATCCGCTTCGACGTCGGCGAGATCACCGTCGACTTCGAAGTGGAGCTGCACCGCACCCGCACCGCGGGCGGCGGCCTCCGCTTCGCCGTCGTCCAGGCGGAGGCCCGAGGTGAGCGCGCCCATCGGGCCACCCAGCGCGTCAGCCTCACCCTGAAGCCACGCGGGCCCGGCGCCGGGCCCGGCGCCGGGGACATCGCCATCGGCGACTGGCAGGAGTAACGCGGCGTGGAGGTCGACCGCGTCGTACGCATCGTGCCCCGGCACCACGCCTCCGGCGCCCCCTCCGGCACCGGCTACCTGATCGCCCCCCGCCTCGTCCTGACCGCCGCCCACCTGATCCCGGACGGCACCACCGACGCCACCCCCCGCGTCACCACGGCCGACCCCCCACCCTCATACGCCACCCCCCGCCTCATCACAGCCGACCCCCCACCCCCGTACACAACCCCCCGCCTCACCACGACCGATGCCCCACCCCCGTACACAACCCCCCGCCTCACCACAGCCGAACCCCCACCCTCCTACGCCACCGTCCTGCGCTGGACCACGGTCCGGTCCGACGCGTACGACGGCGGGCCGGACGCCGCCCTGCTGGAGATCACCGACCCCGCCTGGCGGCCGCCGCCCTCCTTCGACGGCCGCACCGGCCGGCGCCCCCAGCGTTGGGGGCGCCTGGTCACCGACACCATGGGCCAGCCCGTCTGCTGCCACGGCTTCGCCCGCGTGCAGCGCGACGGGCGGGACGGCGCCCGACTCGAACAGCTCGCCGCGCGCATCAACCCGCTCAGCGGCTTCCCCGCACGGCGGTACGAACTGACCGGCACCACCAGCACGTTCGGCGTCGCCCGTGGCGCTGACTCGCCCTGGGCCGGTCTTTCCGGCGCGGCGGTCTTCACCGCCGAGTCCACCCCCACCCCCGGCGAGCTGCGCCCCGGGGCCCTGCTCCTGGGCGTCGTCCGCGCGGACCGCGGGGCGGCGACCGGCATCCGGCTCGCGGTGACACGGACCGAGGACCTGCTCGACGACCCGGCGTTCCGGGCCGTCGTCCGTGCGCACAACGGCGGCCTCGCGCCCGAACCGGAAGCCGCGGAACTCGTCGGCGTGCTCGCTCCCGTCGCCGCGCAACGCGATGTGAAGTCACCGCTGACGGTGTTGCGCGCGGACGTGGAGGCGGTGGCTTTCCGGGGGCGCGAGGAGGAGCTCGCGGAGCTGCGGAACTGGTGCGTGGCGGACGACTCCGCGCACCAGGTGGCCACCCTGGTGGGGCCCGGCGGCCAGGGCAAGTCACGGTTCGCGCGCGAACTGACCGCGACCCTGCGGGCGGAGGGCTGGGTCGCGGGCCGGTTGCTGCACGAGACGGTGCGCGGCGGGAGCGGCGAGGGCGACCGCGCGACGGACGCGCTGCGGCCGCTGCGGAGCGTCGTCCGTCCCACGCTGATCGTCGTCGACTACGCCGAGACCCGGCCCGATCTCGTCCGCCGGCTGATCGGCCTGGCAGACGGCGCCCGTGACCGCTTCCGCGTGCTGCTGCTCGCCCGGTCCACGGGCACGTGGATGGACACCGCCCTGGGCCGCTCCGCGCTCGCGTACGGCATGCGGGACAGCACACCGGAATTCGTGCTGCGCCCCCTGTACACGGCGCCGGGACCCGCCGCCAAGGCGTTCCGGCTCGCGCTGACCGACCTGGCGGGAGTCCTCGGCCAGGTACCGCCCGGCGCGCACCGCCTCGGCGACGTGGACTGGCCCGAGCTGGCCGCCCGCATCCCCACCCCGCGCCTCGAGGACGGCCGCGAGAGCCCGCTCTCCTTGCAGATGCGGGCCCTCGAAGCGCTGCTCGCGCACGCGGCCGGTGCCCCCGTGGGCGCCACGGCCCGCAGCTCCGTGGAGCCCGCCCTCCTCGATCACGAGGCGTCGTACTGGTCGAGCACCGCCGCCGCCCTCGGCTTCGACGCCGACCACGACGTCGACGACGCCCTGCTGCTGCGCCGGGCGGTGGCCGCCGCCACCCTGTGCGGGGCGGCCGACCGCGCACAGGGACACGCGACGCTCGCCCGGCTGCCCCACCCGGGCCCGGTCCCCGTCGACAAGCTCGACCGCTGGCTCGGCACGCTCTACCCGACGGTGCGGGACCGCCACTGGGGGACGCTGCACCCCGACCGGCTCGCCGAGTTCCAGGCGTCCGCCGAGGTCGTGGACGACCCCGGCCTGCTGCCCGCGCTGCTCGACGGCGCCTCCGACGAGCAGTGGACCAACGCCTTCACGGTGCTGACCCGCGCGGTCGTCGCGCACGCCAACGAGTCCCGCCCGCATGCGGCACGTGCCGTCCTGGCCCGGCTGAACCACGTCCTCGACCACATCGACGAGGCGCCGGTCGGCCTCGCGGCCCTGCGCGCCTGCTCCGAGGCACTGCCCCGCGACTCCCACGTCCTGTCCCGGCTCGCGCTGCGGGTGGCCGAGGTGGTGGTGGACCGCCATGCGCGCGGTGTCGCGGAGGACGGTCGGTCGTCCGCCCGCGGCCCCTCCGCCACCGACCCGCCGACCGGCCCCGGACCCTCCGCCACCGACCCGTCGTCCACCCCCGGCCCCTCCGCCGCCGAACGCGCGGGCGATCTGCACAATCTCGCCCACCACCTGCGGGTCATGTCGCGGTGGGCCGGTGCCGTCCAGGCCTCCGAGACCGCCCTGAACCTGCGCAGGGAACTTGCGGCCCAGGACCCCGAGACGTACACGTCCGAGCTCGCGGCCGGCTACGAACTGTCCGCGCGGGCGCTCTCCCAGGTGCAGATGGACGTGGCACGCGAGCGCATCGGCCGGGCGCTCCTCATCCAGCGCCGCCTCCACCGCGAGGACCCGGAACAGCACCGTCTGCAACTGGTGCGCTGCCTGCGCACCGCCTCCTACGTCCAGTGGTACTCGGGCGACCGCGCGGAGTCCGCCCGCCTCGACGCCGAGGCCGCCGAACTCAGCCGCATCCTCGAGAACTCGGAACCGGGCCGCCACCTCGGACTGCTCACCCACATCCTGGACAGTCTGAGCATCAACCACTGGCACGCGAAGCGCTTCCCCGACGCGATCCGCATCACCACCGAATCCCTGCGCCTCCTCGGCGAGCAGATGGCCGTCAACCCCGACGCACACGCGCCGTCCTACGCCGCCGCCCTCCACTCCCAGGCCCTCAACTACGACAGCACGGGACGCAACGAGGAGGCGGTCGACCTGGCCCGGCAGGCGGTGGAGATCTACCGCAGGTACGCGGCGGACTACCCGGAGATGTACGAGCGCCTGCTGGGCCAGGCCCTGCACAACCTCGCGCTCCTCGAACGGGACAAGGGCGAACACGCCCCGGCCCTCGGCCACATGCGGGAAGCCGCCGAGCTCCGCAGGGGCCTGTGCACCCGGGAGCCCGGCGTCCGCAGCTCGCGGGGGTTCGGCGCCTCGTCGTCCTGGCTCGGCTACTGGCTGATGGAGAAGGACGACCGCCTGCCGGAAGCCGCCGACGCGGTCCAGGAGGCCGTGGCCGCCCACCGGGCAGTGCTCGCCGCGGAACCCGGGCCGGACAGCCGCGCCGACCTGGCCCGCGAGCTGGAGCAGCTCGGGCGCTGCCAGGAACGACTCGCCCTCACCGCCACCGGTGCGAGCACCGGCCAGGACGCGCTGACGGCCGCGATGGCGACGCTGCGGGAGAGCATGACGCTGTTCCGCGCCGCCGCGGCCGGGGCGCCCGACCCCGAGAAGTACGACGACGACCTGTGGGCCACCGTGAACGGCCTCGCCCGCTGCTACCGACATGCGGACCACACCGCCCCACGGCGTGCCCTCCTGCGCGCGGCCCTTCCGATGCTGCGGCGGCGCGCGACACAGGATCCCGGGCGGCGTGCGGCCCTCGCCTCCTGTCTCGCGGACCTGGGAGAGGCCTACCTCGACACCGCGCTCCGGCGGCGTGGCCCGCTCCTCCTCGAAGAGGCCGTCGCGCTGGAGGATGAGCTCGCGCGGGAAGCCGGGCCCGAGGCCACCCACCCCGACCTCCGCGCCTACCTGGTGCGCCTGCGCAATGCCCAGAGCGGGCTCGGCCGCCATGCCGACGCGGCACGCACCGCGGAACGGATCGTCCCCCTCATCCGTCACGAGCGGGAGAGGGACCCCGGTAAGGCGCCACTGCTCGGCCCGGAGATCATCGAGGTCGCCCACGCGTACGCCCACGCCGGCCGCTTCGCGGCGGCCGAGTGGCTGGCGGCCGAGGGAATCGCGGTCACCCGCGGGGAGGTGACAGGGCCGGAGGCGGCGCTCACCCTCGCCAGGCCGCTGCGCCGCCAGGCGGAGACCCTCCTGGAGTGCGCCCGGCGCACCGGCCGCATGGACACCGCACGCAAGGCGCTGCGTCCGGCAGGGGAGGCCCTGACCGTGGTGCGCCGCCACTGGGTCACGGATGCCAAGGACCATGCGGTGGCCCTGCGGGAGAGCGCGCGATGCCTCGCGGACGTACTCGACCGGCTGGGCCGTTCCGCCGACGCGGCGGACGTACGCCTGAGTCTGGCCACGCCACCGCACCTCCACCCGTGACGACAGGAGTGACCCGATGACGATGGACGAGGCAACGAACGAGTCGATGCACGCTGGGACGGACGAGGCCACGGACGAGTCGATGCACGCCGCGACGGACGAGGAAGCGGTCAGGGACGAAGAGACCCGCGCGAGCCTCATCTTCCCCTCCGTGGAGGAGTTCGTGACCGAGTACCTCTCCGCCGTCGTCCACCGTCGCACCGACGACGGAAGCCACGTCTGGTGCCCGGACTGGTGGGCCCACGCCGAGGCCGTCGCACGTCTCACCGCCCTGTGGCGAGCCTTCGAGTACCTCTCCAGTGACCCGGCCCTCGGCATGTCCAACTGGTGGCTGCACCACGCCGACCCCCACCTGGCCGTGCTCCTCGACCCGCACGGCCCCTTCCACGCCTGCGGCCCCCACCACGGTCACCAGGAACGGCCCCCCGCCCTTCCGGTGACTTCCGCCCCGCCCGGCCACTTCGACCACCCGGCGTTCTCGCTCGCCGACGAGGACCCTTTCCGCGACCTCCCCCTCGACCTGCCCACCTCGTGAGACCCCACCGAAACCGATGTGAGTCGATCTTGATCCGGCCGTTAGGATTTCGACCATGGCGGCCACTGGATCCGAGAAGCAGGGAGCGGGCGAGAACGCGAAGGCGTTCTACGTCTCGACCCCCATCTACTACGTAAACGACGCTCCTCACCTGGGCCACGCCTACACGACCGTTGCAGGGGACGTGCTCACGCGCTGGCACCGTCAGCGCGGCGAGAAGGTGTGGTACCTCACCGGCACGGACGAGCACGGTCAGAAGATCATGCGCACGGCCGAGGCGAACGACGTCACCCCCCAGGAGTGGTGCGACAAGCTCGTCACCGAGGCATGGAAGCCCCTCTGGGAGCATCTGAACATCGCGAACGACGATTTCATCCGCACCACGGAGAAGCGTCACACCGACCGCGTGCAGGAGTTCGTCCAGGATCTCTTCGACAAGGGCGAGATCTACAAGGGCGGTTACGAGGGCCCGTACTGCGTGGGCTGCGAGGAGTACAAGCTCCCCGGCGACCTCATCGAGGCGGAGGACGGGACGAAGCTCTGCCCCATCCACAAGAAGCCGGTGGAGCTCCTCAAGGAGGAGAACTACTTCTTCAAGCTGAGCGAGTACACCGACAAGCTCCTCGCCCTGTACGAGGCCAACCCGGACTTCATCCAGCCCGAGTCGGCGCGCAACGAGGTAGTGAACTTCGTCCGCCAAGGCCTCCAGGACCTCTCCATCTCCCGGTCGACGTTCGACTGGGGCGTGAAGGTCCCCTGGGACGACAAGCACGTCATCTACGTGTGGATCGACGCGCTCCTGAACTACGCGACGGCCGTGGGCTACGGCGCGAACGAGGAGAAGTTCGCCTCGACCTTCCCCGCGAACGTGCACCTCGTCGGCAAGGACATCCTGCGCTTCCACGCGGTGATCTGGCCCGCGATGCTGCTGGCGCAGGGCCTTCCGGTCCCCGGCAAGGTCGCCGCGAACGGCTGGCTGATGGTCGGCGGCGAGAAGATGTCGAAGTCGAACCTGACGGGCATCAAGCCCCAGGACCTCACGTCCCACTTCGGCGTGGACGCGTACCGCTGGTACTTCCTGCGCGCCATCGCGTTCGGCAGCGACGGCTCGTTCTCGTGGGAGGACTTCACGGCCCGCTACACGAGCGAGCTGGCGAACGACTACGGCAACCTCGCGTCCCGTGTCGCGGCGATGATCGGCAAGTACTTCGGCGGCGAGCTGCCCGCGGCGACGGCTTCCGGCGAGGCCGAGCAGGCGGTGCAGGACGGCCTGACGAAGGCCGTCGCCGAGGCGGACCGGAAGATCGGCGAGGAGCTGGACTTCCAGGGCGGCATCCTGGCGATCTTCGACTTCGTGAAGCAGGTCAACGGCTACATCACGGAGCAGGAGCCGTGGAAGGTCGCGAAGGACGACTCCGAGGAGGGCAAGGCCCGTCTGGCGACGATCCTCTACACGGCTGCGGAGTCCCTCCGCGCGGTGGCGGTCCTCCTCAACCCGATCATGCCCGAGACCTCCCAGAAGCTCTGGGACTCCCTCGGCGCCGAGCCGCTCCTGGGCGCCCTCGCCGACCAGGACGTCCGCGCGGCCGCCACGTGGGGCACGCTCCCCGCGGGCGCGACGGTCACGAAGGGCGCGGTCCTGTTCCCCCGCCTGGAGGAGAAGCCGGCCGCGTAACGCCACGTGGCGCAGCATTGCCGGGAGGTCCCGGTGCCGCCCCCTGACGCACGAGGGCAGCACCGGGACTTTCCCGTACGTCAGGCTTCGTCACCGTCGAAAAGGTCGGCGGCATCGGTCACGCGCACTGCCCGATGGGTCCAGGCCTTGAGCTGATCCATATCGGTACAGGCACTCACCCGCTCACGTACCAACGGCGGCACGGAAAGCTCCCGCGCTTCGAGGATCTCCAGGACCATCTCGGCCCGGCCCTCGGCCCGGGCCTCTTCGCGGCCCTCTTCCCGCTCCTTCACCGCGAACGGGTGGTCGAAGAAGTACTTGGTCGACATCATCAGTTCCTCCCAGATCTCCCTTGCCCGGGGGGCCACCAGGGGCACATCCCTCTCGGCCTCATGCCTGTCCGTGATCACCGGCACGTTGTCCGGCCCCAGAACCAGCGGGCGAACGGTGGCGTGCCCTCAGTCCTCGCAGACGTCGATGTGCCGTCGCACCCGGCCACGCGTCGGCCGGGGCGATCGTGTTCAGACGCCACGAAACGACCCCCGTGCCGGCCTTCACCGGGTCGACCCAGGCCTTGAACGGCTTGCCCGACGGGACGGCAACTGCGGCCAACGGAACCCCCCGACGTATAAGCATGAAACGACCCGATCCGGGGTCAACGGCCACCCTCAGCCCGTGTGCGGCGCGTACGACCCCACCAACCGCCCCAACTGCCGCCCCACCACCCGCAACGGCTCCTCACTCCGGGCGACCTGCGCCGTCACCTCCGCGCCCTCCAGCGCGCTGATGACCGTCGACGCCACCTCCCGCGCATCCTCGAGCGCGAAGCCCGACCCGAGCAGCCGGTCCTCGACGATCCGCTCCCAGCCGCGCAGCGCCTCCGCGCACACCCGCTGGATCTCCGATTCCGCGCCGAGCGTCTCCAGGGCCGCCGCCGTGACCGGGCAGCCGTCGACCCAGCCCGACTCCCGGAGGGCCACGGCCAGTTCGCCGGCGCAGCGTTCGATCGCCGGGCCCGGGGCGTCCTCGCCCGCCAACCCGTTCCGCAGCATCACCGCGAACTCCTCGGCGGAGTAGGCGATCGCGGCCACCGCGACCGCCTCCTTCCCACCCGGGAAGAAGTGGTAGACGGAGCCCAGCGTCGCCTCCGCCTCCTTGGCGATCTGCTTGATGCCCGTGCCCACGTACCCCTGCCGCTGGATGAGGCGTGCGGCGACGACCACGATCCGGTCGCGGGTGCCGAGGGCGCCGAGGGAACGGGGGGCTGAGCTGTTCTGGGGCATGCCCCCACCCTACCCACCATTGAGTAGAGCGTTCGTTCTAGAGGCGTGCTACGTTCTCCCCACGCACTAGATAGAGCGATCGTTCTAGAGAGTCGGGAGACACTCATGCCCAGTTCCGCCGCCGCGCCCCAGCAGTCCGTCACCGTCATCGGCCTCGGCCCCATGGGCCAGGCCATGGCCGCCGCCTACCTCGACCGCGGCTACGACGTCACCCTCTGGAACCGCACCCCCTCCCGCGCCGATGCCCTCGTCCAGCGCGGGGCGATACTCGCTGAGAGCGTCGAACACGCCCTGCTCGCCAATGAGCTCGTCGTCCTCAGCCTCACCGACTTCGACGCGATGTACGCGATCCTGGGGTCCGCCAAGTCCGCGATCGCGGGCCGCACCCTCGTGAACCTCAGTTCCGACACCCCGGAGAAGGCACGGGCGGGCGCCCGTTGGGTGACCGACCTCGGCGGGACGCATCTCACCGGCGGCGTCCTCTGCCCGCCGCCCCTCATCGGCACCCCGGACACCTCGACGTTCTACAGCGGTCCGCGCGAGGCGTACGACACGCACCGCGCCGCCCTCGAAGTCATCACCGGGAAGTCCGACTACCGGGGGGAGGATCAGGGGCTCGCCGCGCTCATGTACCAGCTGAACATGGCGGTCTTCTGGCCCGCGATGATCGCGTTCTGGCAGACCGCCGCGATCGCGGGCGCGCACGGTCTGACCGCCCAGGAGATCGCACCGTACGTCACGGAGAACTTCGCCGGCATGGGCCACTTCGTCGACTTCTACGCGTCCCGCATCGACGCGGGCAACCACGCGGGCGACGTCGACCGCACCGCGATGGGCCTGGCCAGCATGGAGCATGTCGTCCACACCGCCTCCGACGCGGGCGTGGACACGGCGTTCCCGGAGGCCGTGCATGACATCTTCCGGCGGGTCGTGGACGCGGGCCACGGCGCGGACAGCTTCTCGCGGGCCGTGGAGCTCATGAGCCGTCCAGCGGCCTGAGCGGCCTGAGCCACCACGGGCGGCGGCGACGAGGCGACAGTCCGGGGATCGGCGTACGCAACATGCGTACGCCGTGCGCTACCGTGGGTCGGGACCCGACAGTCACCCCCGCCCCCAGGAGCCCCCATGCCCGCCGAGCAGAAGCCCGAGATCGCGTCCGTCTGGACCCGCCCGCGCCGGCAGCGCGAGCAGCTGAGCCGGGAGCAGATCGTCGCGGAGGCCGTGCGACTGCTCGACGCGGACGGGCTCGAAGCCCTCAGCATGCGCAAGCTCGGCACCCGGCTCGACGCGGGCGCCACCTCGCTCTACCGGCACGTGGCCAACAAGGACGAGCTGATCGAGCTGGTCGTCGACGAGGTCTACGGGGAACTGTCGGTGCCCATCGCGACCGGCGCCGCACAGTGGCGGGACGCGGCCGCCGACAGCGCGCGCAGCCTGCGAGCGATGATTCTGCGCCACCCTTGGGTCGCCTCGGTGCTCGGTCAGGTCGGCCTCGTCCACCTCGGCCCGAACGTGACGAAGATGTCGGAGCGGATGGCCGCGGTCTACCGGACGGCGGGATTCCCCGCGGCCGAAACCGAACTGGCCCTCAGTACCGTCATCTCCTATGTGATCGGCATGGCGACCAGCGAGGCCGCGTACCTCTCCCTGATCGCCCGAAGCGGCACGACGGAACGGGAGTTCGCGGAGAGGCTGAAGGGTGACGGGGGGTCGGACGCGCGTGCGGACGACCCCGAGCAGGTGCGCGAGGAGACCTTCGACTACGGGCTCCAGCGCGTGCTCGACGGGCTCCAGGCGCGTCTGACCTCAACCGCCCCTTGAATCACGCTCGGTTCGACTGCCCACTGGAAACGGGAGATACGCGTCACGGTGAGCTAAGTCATGCGCAGGGGAGGCTTAAATTGACGCCGCCTTCACACCTGTGTACGTAAGCTTCACGACATGGCCACGACTCCCTCCCCCGACCGGCGACGCACCGCCGACGAGGTCAATGAGGAAATCCGTGCGCTGTGGTTGCGCGCGGGCGGACGCCTCCGACCCGACGAACGCCTCGTGTACGAACGGCTCGTGACGGAGTGGGCCGAAGCGGAAGCGAACTCTTCACCGACGACGGCGGCTTGATAGAACCGCCTGGAAGGGCCGCCCCGCCGCGTGGGCGCGACCAGCCACGACGCATCCGCAACCGAGAGCGAACACAAGAAGGCCCCGGAACCAAGGTTCCGGGGCCTTACAAGTCAACCTGAACCGCTACTGCGCCGCCGGCTTCCGCAGGGAGATGTTGAGCTCCCGCAGACGGGACTCGTCGAGCTCCGTCGGCGCCCCCATCATCAGATCCTGCGCGTTGCCGTTCAGCGGGAACGAGATCGTCTCGCGGATGTTCGGCTCGTCGGCGAGGAGCATCACGATGCGGTCGACGCCGGGCGCGATGCCACCGTGCGGCGGCGCACCGAGGCGGAACGCGCGCAGCATGCCCGCGAACTCGTGCTCGACGGTCTCCGCGTCGTAACCCGCGATCTCGAACGCCTTGAGCATGACCTCGGGCTCGTGGTTCCGGATGGCGCCGGAGGAGAGCTCGATGCCGTTGCAGACGATGTCGTACTGCCAGGCGAGGATGTCGAGCGGGTCCTTCTCCTCCAGGTCCTTCATGCCGCCCTGCGGCATCGAGAAGGGGTTGTGGGAGAAGTCGATCCTGCCGGTGTCCTCGTCCTTCTCGTACATCGGGAAGTCGACGATCCAGCAGAAGCGGAACACGCCCTCCTCGAAGTGGCCCGCGCGCTTGGCCGCCTCGACGCGGACCGCGCTCATGATCTTCGAGACCTCGTCGAACTCGCCCGCGCCGAAGAAGACGGCGTGGCCCGGGGCCAGCGAGAGACGCTTGGTCAGCTCCTCGACGTTCGCCTCGGTGAGGAACTTGGCGATCGGGCCCGTCAGCGAACCGTCCTCGGCGACGCGCACCCAGGCCAGGCCCTTCGCACCCTGCTCGACCGCGTAGTCACCCAGGCCGTCGAAGAACTTGCGGGACTGCGACGCCGTGTCCGGCACCGGCAGGGCACGCACGTGCTTGCCCGCGAACGCCTTGAACTCGGAGTCGGCGAAGATGTCCGTGATGTCGGTCAGTTCGAGCTTCGCGCGCAGGTCGGGCTTGTCGTTGCCGTACTTCAGCATCGACTCGCGGAACGGGATGCGCGGGAAGGGGGACGTCACCTCGCGGCCGTTGCCGAACTCCGTGAAGAGCTCCGTCATCAGCTTCTCGATGGGGCGGAAGACGTCTTCCTGCTCCACGAAGCTCATCTCGACGTCGAGCTGGTAGAACTCGCCGGGCGAGCGGTCCGCGCGGGCGTCCTCGTCGCGGAAGCACGGCGCGATCTGGAAGTAGCGGTCGAAGCCCGAGATCATCAGCAGCTGCTTGAACTGCTGCGGGGCCTGGGGGAGCGCGTAGAACTTGCCGGGGTTCAGGCGGGACGGGACGACGAAGTCACGGGCGCCCTCGGGGGAGGTCGCGGTGAGGATCGGCGTCGCCATCTCGTTGAAGCCGAGGGCGACCATCTTCGAGCGGATCGAGGCGATCACGGCGCTGCGCAGCATGATGTTGCGGTGCATGCGCTCGCGGCGCAGGTCCAGGAAGCGGTACTCCAGGCGGCGCTCCTCGTTCACGCCGTCCTCGGCGTTGATCGTGAAGGGCAGCGGGCCCGCGGCGCCGAGCACCTCGACCTCGGAGGCCTCGATCTCGACCTCGCCAGTGGGCAGCTCCGGGTTCACGTTGTCCGTGCCGCGCGAGACGACCTTGCCGTCGACGCGGACGACGGTCTCCTTGGACAGCTTGTCCAGGACCTCGGCGGCCTTGGTTCCGGGGCGGGCCACCAGCTGCGTGATGCCGTAGTGATCGCGGAGATCGATGAAGAGAATGCCGCCCAGGTCTCGGCGATTGTGCAGCCAGCCGCTCAGCCGGACGTCGGTGCCGACGTCAGAGGCGCGGAGCTCGCCGCAGGTGTGGGACCTGTACCGATGCATCGTCGTTCATCCAGTCTTCGCGAATAGGGGAGAGAGCAGACCCGCACAAGGCTACCGTCCGGCCGAAGATCGGTTTCCGGATATCCGCGGGAGCCACCCTCCACAGGGCCCGGTACGGGTCCACTTCGGGTCCCCTACGGGTCCGCTACGGGCCCGCTGCGAGGGGGCTCAGTGGCGGCCGGGGTGTACATCTTCCTAAAGTGGGTCAATGCGCACCGACGATCCCCTCCTACAGGTGGGGGACGACTCCCTGCCTCCCGTACGGGAGGTCCTGGCCGCGATCGCGACCGGGCTGTGGCGCTGGGACAACGCGTCCGGGACCGTCACGCTCGACGCCGAGGCGGCCCGGCTCCTCGGCCTGCCCGCCCGCGCCCAGACCCTCACCGAGGCAGGCGTGCGCTCCCGTTTCCACCCGGTCGACTGGAACGAGATCTACGGAACCGTCCAGCTCGCCGTCGCCGAGGGCACCCTCGCCGAGGCCCGGCTGCGGATCATGGACGAGACGGGGCGGCGGGTCCTCAGGACCGTGCGCAGCCGCTCCAAGCCGGTGATGCACGGGGCGACCGAGGCGTACGAGCTGGTCGGCACCCTGCAAGAGGTCAACGAGCCCGCGCCCGGGACCGCCGCCCGCACCCCGGTCACCGGCGACTGGCGCCGCTCCCGGGAGGCGTTCCTGCTGGACGCGGGGCGCGCGCTCGCCGAGGCGCGCTCCACGGAGGAGGTCCTCAGGGTCGCCGGGGGCCTCTCCATGCCGGGGTTCTCGCCGGACGGCCTCGCGGTCTTCGGGGTCGAGGGCGAGCGGCTGACGATCATCGGGCACCACGGCCACCAGCCCGGCGACGACGGCCCCTTCTCCGCGATGCCGCTGGACACCGACTATCCGGCCGCGGAGGTGGTGCGCACCGGGCGCGCCGTCTACCTCTCCACCCCGGAGGACTACCGCAGGCGCTATCCCGCGGCCTGGCCGCTGGCCAGCCGCTTCGAACGGCAGTCGTGGGCGTTCCTGCCCCTGACGGTCGCGGGGCGCACGATGGGGGCGTGGATGGCGGCCTTCACGTATCCCGTCTCGTTCACGCCCGACGAGCGTTCCGTCCTGACCACGGTGGCGCGGATGCTGGCGCAGGCCCTGTCGCGGGCCGGGGTCGCCGAGTCCGAGCGGGAGCTGACCGAGGGGCTGCAGCGGTCGATGCTGCCGATGCTCGGGCCGCAGATCCCGGGGATGAGCGTGGCCGCCCGCTATGTGCCGACGGGCGGCGGGCTCCAGGTCGGCGGCGACTGGTACGACATGATTCCGCTGCCCAGCGGCCGCATCGCCTTCGTCATCGGCGACGTACAGGGGCACGACGTGCGGGCGGCGGGCCTGATGGGGCAGCTGCGGATCGCCCTGCGCGCGTACGCATCCGAGGGCCACCGCCCCGACGCGGTCCTCTCCCGCGCCACCCGCTTCCTCTCCGGGATCACGGAGTCCATCACCTACGGGTCGAGCGGCACGGGCGCGGACGAGGCGATCGAGTACGACCCTCGCTTCGCGACCTGCCTGTACGTGGAGGCCGACCCGGCGACCGGCATCCTGGAGATGGCCCGCGCGGGGCACCCCGAGCCCGCGATACGCATGAGTGACGGAACGGTCCTGCTGCGCCCCACCGCGGGCGGCCTGCCGCTCGGCATCGACCCGGACGCCGACTACCCGACGACCCGGCTCGTCCTGGAGGCCGGCGAGACAATGCTGATCTGCACCGACGGCCTCATCGAGACCGGCGGCCACGACCTGGACAGCGGCTGGTCGCGGATCAGGACGACCCTGGAGGAGTACGCGGGCGAGGGCGAGCCCGACGCACTGGAGCAGCTCGCCGACGCGCTCGTGCAGGCCGTGCACGGGCCCTCCTCCCACCACACCACGGGCCCCTTCGCGGACCGCCGCGAGGACGACATAGCCGTGCTGCTGCTGAGCAGGACGGCCCGCCCCGAGCACCGCACGGACGCCCGCCGCACGGTCCTGACCGTCGCCCAGGCCGAACCGGAGCGCATCGCGGGGGCCCGCAGCCACCTGCGGGACCTGCTGCACGACTGGGCGGACGACGACCAGGTCGACTCGGCGGTCCTGATGGTCTCCGAGATGCTCACGAACGTCCTCGTGCACACGGACGGCGACGCCCTGCTGGTCGCGGAGGTCACCGGCGAGCCCGGGGCGCGCAGGCTGCGGGCCGAGGTCGCCGACGGCAGCGACGACCTGCCGCACAAGCGCCACCCGGGCGAGCTCGCCTCGTCGGGCCGCGGCCTGGTCCTGATGGAGCTGCTCGCCGGGGCGTGGGGCGTGGACCCGCGCGGCGACGGCAAGAGCATCTGGTTCGAGCTCTACGAGGACGCGGGCGCGTCCGGCGGCTTCGCGGACGTGGAGGTCGGCATGGACGTCGATGTGGACGTGGACGTACCGGAGTAGCGGGCGCGCAGCTCCGAGACGATGCCGAACGCCGCCGCCGTCAGCGGCACCGCGAGCAGCATCCCGAGGATCCCGGCCACCGAGGCGCCCGCGGTGATCGCGAGCATCACCACCGCCGGGTGCATCTGCACGGTCCTGCTCTGGATCATCGGCTGGAGGATGTGCCCTTCGAGGACCTGTACGGCGAGGACCACGCCGAGCGCCCACAGCGCGATGGCGAACCCGCGGTCGGCGAGGGCGACGAGGATGGCGACCGCGCCGGACAGGAACGCGCCCAGGTAAGGGATGTACGCCCCGACGAAGACGAGCGCGCCGAGGCCGAGGGCGCCGGGGACGCCGAGGATCAGCAGACCCACGGAGATGCACAGGGCGTCGATGAACGCGATGATCGTCGTTCCGCGCATGAACCCCTCGATGGCCTCGAAGGCGCGCCGCGCCATGGCCTCGATGGAGTCGGCGCTGTCACCGGGGGCGAGCTGGCGCAGGGTGCCCATGGCGCGCTCGGAGTCGCGCAGGAAGAAGAAGACGAGCAGCAGCGCGAGGACCGCCATCGCCATCATCTCGCCGACGGTGCTGAGCCCGCTGATTACTCCTGACGCGGCGGTTCCGCCGAACTTCCCGAACAGCTCCTTCGCGTTGGACGCCATGTCGTCCAGGGAGGTCCCGGCCGCCCCGAAGTACTTCGACAGGTCGGTGGCGGCCTGTTTGAGGGAGGCGAGGATCTGGTCGCCGCTGTCGATCAGCGCGTTGACGACGATGTAGCCGGCGCCGCCGACGACGGCGACGACGGCCGCGCAGGTGAGGCCGGCCGCGAGGGAACGCTGCACCTTCAGTTTGAGCAGCCGCCGGTACAGCGGTCCGAGGAGCGCGGTGCCGAGCAGCGCGAGGAGGACGGGCGTCACCGCGGTCTTGAAGGTGACGCACAGCCAGATCCCCACGGCGGCCACGCCGGTGACGAGCAGGACGACGACGCACCAGGCGGCGAGGCGCCGCACGGACTCGGGCAGGAGGGTACTCACCCCTCCTACCCGAGCACGGGCTCACCCGTAGTGCACCTTATGTACGGCTACATGCCGTGCACGGCGGGAACCGTGCCCAGCAGACCCTTCTGGAAGTCCTCGAAGGCCTGCTGCAGTTCGGCCTGGCTGTTCATCACGAACGGGCCGTAGTGCGCCATCGGCTCGCGGATCGGCCGCCCGCCGAGCAGCACGACCTCCAGGTCGGGGGCGTGCGCGTCCTGGCGTTCGTCCGCGCGGACGGTCAGCGAGGAGCCCGCGCCGAAGACGGCGGTCTGGCCCATGTGGACCGGACGCCGCTCGGTGCCCACGGTGCCGCGGCCCGCGAGGACGTACGCGAGGCCGTTGAAGTCCTCGCGCCAGGGCAGCGTCACCTCGGCGCCGGGCCGCACGGTCGCGTGGATCATCGTGATCGGCGTGTGCGTGATGCCGGGGCCCTCGTGGCCGTCGAGCTCACCGGCGATGACGCGGAGCAGCGCACCGCCGTCGGGGGTGGAGAGCAGCTGGACCTGGCCGCCGCGGATGTCCTGGTAGCGGGGGTCCATCATCTTGTCCTTCGCGGGCAGGTTCACCCACAGCTGGAGGCCGTGGAAGAGGCCGCCGGACATGACGAGGGACTCCGGCGGCGCCTCGATGTGGAGCAGGCCGCTGCCGGCCGTCATCCACTGGGTGTCGCCGTTCCGGATGGTGCCGCCGCCACCGTTGGAGTCCTGGTGGACGAACGTCCCGTCGATCAGGTAGGTGACCGTCTCGAAGCCCCGGTGGGGGTGCCAGGGGGTGCCCTTCGGCTCGCCCGCCTCGTACTCCACCTCGCCCATCTGGTCCATCATGATGAACGGGTCGAGGTACTTGTAATTGATCCCCGCGAAGGCCCGGCGCACCGGGAATCCCTCACCCTCGAAGCCGCTCGGCGCCGTGGTCACGGCGAGCACGGGGCGCGGCGTCGCATCGGCCTGCGCCACCACTCGGGGCAGGGTCAGCGGGTTCTCGACAGTCACTGCAGGCATGGTCGGTACCTCCTGTGGACTCACTTTAGTTGAACGTAGAACTTTCTGCCACCTGGAACGAACGGGGCCCGGCGGGAATTCCCTCCGGGCTCCAGCTGCAGGTAGTCGAGGTTCCAGTTCTGGAAGGCACCCTCGTCCAGGGAGAGGCGCACGGTGTGGCGGCCGCGGGTGAGCTGCCGCGGGTCATGGCTGTCCTGGAGGAAGAAGGCTTGGTGGGCGGTGGTGCCCGCGACCCGTACGGCCTTGCCCGGCCTGCCGCCGTCGAACGCGATCCGATACGTCCCCGCCGGCTCGTACGGGGACGAGGCGCGGACCTTGAGCGTGTACGGCCCGGTCTTCGGTACGTCGACCGTGTACGTGAGCCACTCCGAGCCGCGCATCCAGCAGACCACCACGGCCCCGTCGTGGTCACACACGTCGACGCCCTCGCCGGGCCGCCCCGGCCCGTCCCCCCGGTTCCCGGCGTCGGTGTCGTGGTACGCCTTGCCCTCGCCTCCGGGGGCGTACCCCTCCGCCTGGACGCGGACCGCGCCGGGCGGCACGCGGTCCGCGGCGCCCGTGGTCAGGTAGGACCTGAGGGCCCGCACGTTGTCGGTCTGCAGGACCGTCGCGCCGTAGGCGGCGATGAGCCTGCCCCAGCCGCGCGCCGGGTCGATCAGTGAGGCCTCGTCGGTGAAGCGGGCGGCGAAGCCGTCCCGCATGGTGTTGAACCAGACGCGGCCGGTCGAGCGCAGCCCACGGACGAAGGCGGGAGCGGCCACCTTGTCGCGGACGTCGTCGAAGACGACCTCGAACGCGGGCGGCCTGCCCTTGCCGAACTCCCCGACGGACGCGGCGTTGGCGTCCTCCACCACGTGCATGTAGAGCGCGCCCTTGTGGCGGCCGAGGAACGCCTTCACCTCGGGCACGGGGGCACGGGACTTGAAGAGGCCGTTGCGGACGGTGCCGGTCTCCTCCATGACCCGCCAGACGGCCTCGCGGTCCTCCCAGGCCTGGTCGAGGTTGACGAGCCCGAGCGTGCGGGCGGCCTTCAGGGCGTCGGCGACGGTGGGGACCCGTTCGCCGGTGAGCGGCGCCTGCCGGCCGCCCAGACCGGCGCGCAGCCTGAGGCCGCGCAGCTGGGCGAGGGTGAGGTCGGAGACGCGCCCCTTGCCGTTCGTGGTGCGGTCCACGGTCGCGTCGTGCATCAGGACGGGCACGTGGTCCTTGGTCATCCGGACGTCGGCCTCGACGATCTCCGCGCCGTCCGCGAAGGCCGCCCGGAGCGCGGCGACGCTGTTCTCGGGCGCCTTGCGCCACTGGCCGCGGTGTGCGGCCGTCATGACCGCGGCCTTGGGCCCGTGGTCGAGGAAGAGGCGGCGGGCGCGCTCGGCGCCGGTCTCGGCAGGAGCGCCATTCTCGGCGCGAACGCCGTTCTCCGCCGGGGCCGCGCGCCCGTCGGCGGCCCCCAGGAGAGCCGCGCTCACCACGGCGGTCAGAGCCGCGGTGACCAGAACAGTGGGGCGGCGAGGCGGAATCGTGGACGAGGGCATAGATCAGAGCATCGGTGGCCGCCCCCGCCCACGCGGGAATCAACGCGCGCGCGTCACCCGTACATGCGCCGCATCGCGAAGTCGACCATCTGCTCCACGGCCTTCGCGTCGAAGACCATGCGGTGCTCGCCCTCCATGTCGAGGACGAAGCCGTACCCCGTCGGGAGCAGGTCGATGACCTCCGCGCCGGTGATCACGAAGTACTTGGAGTCCTTGCCCGCGTACCTCCGCAGCTCCTTGAGGGAGGTGAACATCGGGATCACGGGCTGCTGGGTGTTGTGCAGCGCGAGGAAGCCGGGGTTGTCGCCGCGCGGGCAGTAGACCTTCGACGTGGCGAAGGCCTGCTGGAAGTCCTCCGCGGACATCGAGCCCGTCGTGAAGGCGCGCACGGCGTCCGCGAGGGACGGCGGCGAGGGCTCGGGGTAGAGCGGAGGCTGCTGGCCGTAGCCACCGCCGGGCATGCCCTGCATCTGCTGCGGTGGCGGCTGCGCGCCCGGCGGGGCGTACTGCTGCTGGGCGCCGGGATTCTGGTCGTAGCCGTACATGCGCGTAAGCGTACTGAGTCACGGACGTCACAGATGGGCGGTTAGGGGTTGCGTCTTATTACCGGCGGGTAGCATCATCATAGCTACTTGCTGGTATTCATCCCTTTCCTGCTTACGGAGCCTTCGCCATGGGCCACTACAAGTCGAATCTCCGCGACATCGAGTTCAACCTCTTCGAGGTGCTCGGCCGCGACAAGCTGTACGGCACCGGCCCGTTCGCGGAGATGGACGTCGACACCGCCAAGAGCATCCTCGACGAACTGCGCCGCCTCGCCGAGAACGAGCTGGCCGAGTCCTTCGAGGACGCGGACCGCAACCCGCCGGTCTTCGACCCGGCGACCAACACCGCACCCGTCCCGGCGTCCTTCAAGAAGAGCTACCAGGCCTTCATGGACTCCGAGTACTGGCGCCTCGGCCTGCCCGAGGAGATCGGCGGCACGACCTCCCCGCGCTCCCTGATCTGGGGGTACGCGGAGCTGCTGCTCGGCGCGAACCCGGCCGTGTGGATGTACTCGTCGGGCCCCGCGTTCGCCGGCATCCTCTTCGAGGAGGGCAACGAGGCGCAGAAGAAGGTCGCCGAGATCGCCGTCGAGAAGCAGTGGGGCTCGACGATGGTCCTCACCGAGCCGGACGCCGGTTCGGACGTGGGCGCGGGCCGAACGAAGGCCGTGCAGCAGGAGGACGGCTCCTGGCACATCGAGGGCGTGAAGCGCTTCATCACGTCCGGTGAGCACGACATGTCGGAGAACATCCTCCACTACGTCCTCGCCCGCCCCGAGGGCCACGGGCCCGGCACGAAGGGCCTCTCCCTCTTCCTCGTACCGAAGTACGACTTCGACTGGGAGACCGGCGAGCTGGGCGAGCGCAACGGCGTGTACGCGACGAACGTCGAGCACAAGATGGGCCTCAAGGCCTCCAACACGTGCGAGATGACGTTCGGCGACCAGCACCCCGCCAAGGGCTGGCTGATCGGCGACAAGCACGACGGCATCCGCCAGATGTTCCGCATCATCGAGTTCGCCCGCATGATGGTCGGCACGAAGGCCATCGCCACGCTCTCCACGGGCTACCTCAACGCCCTGGAGTACGCCAAGGAGCGCGTCCAGGGCCCCGACCTGGCCCAGTTCATGGACAAGACCGCGCCGAAGGTGACGATCACTCACCACCCGGACGTGCGCCGCTCCCTGATGACGCAGAAGGCGTACGCGGAGGGCATGCGCGCCCTGGTGCTCCACACGGCTGCCGTCCAGGACGACATCCAGGTCAAGGAGGCCGCGGGCGAGGACGCGTCGCAGCTGCACGCCCTCAACGACCTGCTCCTGCCCATCGTGAAGGGCTACGGCTCGGAGAAGTCGTACGAGCAGCTGGCGCAGTCGCTCCAGACGTTCGGCGGCTCGGGGTACCTCCAGGAGTACCCGATCGAGCAGTACATCCGGGACGCCAAGATCGACACCCTCTACGAGGGCACGACGGCCATCCAGGGCCAGGACTACTTCTTCCGGAAGATCGTCCGCAACCAGGGCGCCGCGCTCAACGGCCTCGCCGAGGAGATCAAGAAGTTCCTCGCGGTCGGCACGGGCGGCGAGGCGCTGGCCGGCGCCCGCGAGGAGCTGGCCAAGGCCGCGGTCGAGCTGGAGGCCATCGTCGGCGTCATGCTCACCGACCTCGCGGCCACGGAGCAGGACGTCAAGTCCATCTACAAGGTGGGCCTCAACACGACCCGCCTCCTGATGGCCTCGGGCGACGTGGTCGTCGGCTACCTGCTGCTGCGCGGCGCCGCGGTGGCCGCCGAGAAGCTGGAGACGGCCTCGGCCAAGGACAAGTCCTTCTACGAGGGCAAGATCGCGGCGGCCAAGTTCTTCGCCACCAACGTCCTCCCGAACGTCGCCTCCGAGCGCAAGCTCGCCGAGGCGGTCGACCTGGACCTGATGGAGCTGGACGAGGCGGCGTTCTAGTCCGCCCTGCCCGTAGGAGCCCCTTTCGCACGTCAGCGCGATGCCGCCACTCGATCCTTTCGGGTGGCGGCATCGTCGCATGCCCTGGGTACGCTGACGGAACGGCCGAGAATCCCGTCCATGGGAGGAACCATGACCGCCGAGCCCCGCACCGAAGCGCTGCACGCACTCCAGCCCGACGGCTCGGCGTGGCCGATGCCGCCTCAGGACGGCTACACGACGGACGACTTCTTCAGCCTCGACCTCCCGCCGCACACAGAGTTGATCGACGGGAGCCTGATCTTCGTGAGTCCGCAGCGCAAGTTCCACACGCTGGCGATGGACCTCTTGGTGAACGGGGTGCGCGCCACCGTCCCCGATCACCTGCGGGTCCGCCGCGAAATGGCCGTCGTCCTCGGCCGTAAGCAAGCACCCGAGCCGGACCTCGTGGTGGTGGCCGCGGAGGCCGACGCCGACCAGACCCAGACCCGCTACCAGGCCGATGACGTCCTGCTCGCCGTCGAGGTCGTCTCTCCCGACTCCGTGGAGCGCGACCAGGACACCAAGCCCCGCAAGTACGCGGCGGCCGGAATCCGGCACTACTGGCTGGTCACCATGGACGAGAACAACCGTCCCGCCGTCCACACCTACGAGCTCGACCCGCACACCGGAACGTACGCGCCCACCGGCATCCACCACGACCGGCTCAAGCTCGCCGTGCCGTTCACGATCGACATCGACCTCACCGAGATCGACCGCCTCTGATCGCCCCGCCACCCGGACAGCCGCCCCATTAGGCTGGCTGGCATGCGCACACCCTCCGGGCCCTTCGACCGTGGCCACACCGAAGACCTCATGACCTTCCTCGCGGCGAGCCCCACGCCGTACCACGCCGTGGCGAGCGCCGCCGAGCGTCTTGAGAAGGCCGGTTTCCGGCAGGTCGAGGAGACCGACGCCTGGGACGGCACGACCGGCGGCAAGTACGTGCTCCGCGGCGGCGCCATCGTCGCCTGGTACGTCCCCGAGGGCGCCAGTGCGCACACCCCCTTCCGCATCATCGGCGCCCACACCGACTCCCCCAACCTGCGCGTGAAGCCGCAGCCCGACGCGGGCGCCCACGGCTGGCGGCAGGTCGCCGTGGAGATCTACGGCGGGCCGCTGCTCAACTCCTGGCTCGACCGCGACCTCGGCCTCGCCGGACGCCTCTCCCTGCGCGACGGCACCACGCGGCTCGTGGACATCGACCGGCCGCTGCTGCGCGTGCCCCAACTGGCCATCCACATGGACCGGTCCGTGCACACCGACGGGCTCAAGCTCGACAAGCAGAAGCACATGCAGCCCATCTGGGGCCTCGGTCACGACGTCCACGAGGGCGACCTGATCCGCTTCCTGGAGGACGAGACCGGCCTCGACGAGGACGACGTCACCGGCTGGGACCTCATGACGTACGCCATCGAGCCGCCCGCCTTCCTCGGCCGCGACCGCGAACTGGTGGCCGGGCCCCGCATGGACAACCTCCTGTCCGTGCACTCCGCGACCGCGGCCCTCACCGCCGTCGCCGCCCAGGAGAACCTCCCGTACATCCCCGTGCTCGCCGCCTTCGACCACGAGGAGAACGGCTCGCAGTCCGACACCGGCGCCGACGGCCCGCTGCTCGGCAGCGTCCTGGAGCGGTCCGTGTTCGCGCGCGGCGGCTCGTACGAGGACAAGGCGCGCGCCTTCGCGGGGACCGTCTGCCTCTCCTCCGACACCGGGCACGCCGTCCACCCCAACTACGCGGAGCGGCACGACCCCACGCACCACCCGCGCGCCAACGGCGGACCGATCCTCAAGGTCAACGTGAACAACCGTTACGCCACGGACGGTTCGGGCCGCGCGGTCTTCGCCGCCGCGTGCGAGAAGGCGGGCGTCCCCTTCCAGTCGTTCGTCTCCAACAACGCGATGCCGTGCGGCACGACGATCGGCCCCATCACCGCGGCGCGGCACGGCATCAAGACCGTCGACATCGGCGTCGCGATCCTCTCCATGCACAGCGTGCGCGAGCTGTGCGGCGCCGACGACCCGCACATGCTGGCCAACGCGCTGGTGGCGTTCCTGGAGGGCTGAGCTCCGAATACCTGTGTGGCCACGGAGCCTTCGGGTACTCGGAGGCTCCGTAGCCACTACGCAGGGAGGCGGTCCTTATGGGCCTCGGCGGATGCATACTTCTGATCGCCGTGGGTGCCATCCTCACGTTCGCGACCGACTGGGAGATGGACGGGCTCAATGTCACCGTCGCCGGTCTCATCATGATGGCCGTGGGACTCATCGGTGTCGCCGTCTTCACCAGCATCGCCCGGCGCAGGAGGGCGGTGGTCCCGCCGGTCGCCCAGACGACCGTCGTCGACCCGGACCAGCAGCCCCGCAGCTACTGACACGCCCCGGCACGACGTGTCCGAAGTGCGGCGGTACGGGGTAGTCATGCGCCATGAGACTTCTCGTACGCGACCGCATGCTCGGCATCGGTGACGACTACTGGATCGAGGACGACCAGGGCCGCAAGGTCTTCCTCGTCGACGGCAAGGCCATGCGCCTGCGCGAGATCTTCGAGCTGAAGGACATGCAGGGCAGGGTGCTCATCGACATCCACGCCAAGATGCTCTCCCTGCGCGACACGATGGTCATCGAGCGGGAGGGCGAGCCGCTCGCCCGGGTGAAGCGCAAACGCCTGTCGCTGCTGCGCAACCACTACCGCGTGGAGCTGGTCGACGGCACGGAGCTGGACGTCAGCGGCAAGATCCTCGACCGCGAGTTCGCCATCGAGTACGACGGCGAGCTGCTCGCGGACATCTCGCGCCGCTGGTTCAGCGTCCGCGAGGCGTACGGCCTCCAGGTCGTCCGCGAGGACGCCGACCCCGCGCTCCTCCTGGCCGTGGCGGTCTGCGTGATCCGCCTGGCGGAGAAGGAACGGGAGGGGGACGACGACTGAGCCGCCGGGACCCCGGACCCCGCGCCCAAGACTCGCGACGAAGTCGCGTTCAGGGGGCGCGGGGAAACCGCGTTCAGGCTCGCGGCGGACCCGCGTTCAAGGCTCGCGACGGACCCGCGCTCAGGGCTCGCGACGGACCCGCGTTCAAAGGGGCGCGGCGGACCCGCGTTCAAGGCTCGCGGCGAAGCCGCGTTCAGAGGGCGCGGCGGAGCCGCGTTCAAGGGGCGCGGGGAACTGCGCGACCAGCCACGACGCACCCGCAGCGGCAAACGGATTGAGGGGCGCGGGGAACTGCGCGACCGGCCACGACGGCCCCGCAGCCGCGGCTCAGAGCCGCGGCGGTGGAGCCTGTCCCAGGAGCCGGTCCTTCAGGGCCGGGAACTGCTCGCGGGTCGCCGAGACCTTCCCGGGATCGAGATCGACCGTGAGGACCTCCTCACCCTCGCCCGCCTCCGCGAGGACCTCACCCCACGGGTCGACGACCACACTGTGCCCCGCCTGCGGCACCCCCGCATGCGCCCCACCCGTACCGCACGCCAACACGTACACCTGGTCCTCGACCGCCCGCGCCCGAGCGAACAGCAACCAGTGCTCAAGCCGCCGCGCGGGCCACCCCGCGGGCACCACGAACATCTCGGCGCCCGCGTCGACGAGCCCCCGGAAGAGCTCGGGAAAGCGCAGGTCGTAGCAGGTCGCGAGGCCGAACGTGGCGTCCGGCGTGCGGAACGTCGCCAGCTCGGAACCGGCCGCCATCATGACGGCCTCGCCCTTGTCGAAGCCGAAGCGGTGGATCTTCCGGTACGCCGCGGCGAGTTCACCGGCCGGCGAGAAGACGAGCGAGGTGTTGTACAGCGGCCCGTCAGGGTCGCGCTCGGGGATCGAGCCCGCGTGCAGCCAGACGCCCGCCTCGCTCGCGGCCTTCGACATGGCCTCGTACGTCGCGCCTTCGAGGGGCTCCGCCTCGTCGGCGAAGGCCTCGTGGGCGAAGGCGCCCGTGGTCCACAGTTCGGGGAGAACGACCAGATCCGACCCGTCCCGCGCGCTCACCTCACGTACCAGTGAAGCGACCCGCGTACGACGGGAATTGACCGGTTCGTCCTCGTCTACGGCGATCTGGATGAGAGAGGCGCGCACACTACCACCGTCCTGGCATTCGAGTCGGCAACACGGGCCTACGATCGTCACACGAAAGCACTGCCGGGGTGCCTGCGGGCAGCGTAACTTAACGTCTCAGACACCCACCGCCCGCGTACAACCGCAAGGGGTCCCGTGAGTCTCCATCCCAGCCTGCAAACCTACGCCGATGCCTGGACGCACTCCGTCGAAGCGATATCCGAGCTGGTGTCGCCGCTCGCCGAGGGGGAGTGGAACTGGGCCACCCCCTGCCCCGGCTGGTCGGTGCGCGACATCGTCTCCCATGTCATAGGCCTGGACTGCGAGATGCTGGGCGACCCCCGCCCCATCCACACCCTGCCCCGCGACCTGTACCACGTGCAGACCGAGGGCCAGCGGTACATGGAGATGCAGGTCGACGTGCGGCGCCACCACACCGCGCCGGAGATGACCTCCGAGCTGGAGTACACGATCATCCGCCGCTCCCGGCAGCTGCGGAACGAGTCGCGGGAGCCGTCCACCAAGATCCGCGGCCCCCTCGGCTCCGAGCAGACCCTCGAACTGGCCATGCGGCTGCGGGCCTTCGACGTGTGGGTGCACGAACAGGATCTCCGTACGACCCTGCGCAAGCCCGGCAACCTCGACTCCCCCGGGGCGTACGTGGCACGGGACCTGCTCCTCAAGGGCCTCCCGAAGGTCGTCGGCGAGAAGGCCGGCGCCCCCGCGAACTCGGCCGTCGTCTTCGACGTCAGCGGACCCGTCGAGTTCCTGCGCACGGTCCGCATCGACGCCGAGGGCAAGGGCACCGTCGACAACGCGCCCTCGCTCGGCCCGCTCGCCACCCTCGGCCTCGACTGGGAGACGTACTTCAGGCTCGCCTGCGGCCGCGTGACGTACGCGTCCGTCGCGGACCGCGTCAAGGCCGAGGGCGACCACGACCTGGCGGACGCGATCCTGCGGAACTTCGCGGTGACGCCGTAGCGCCACGACAGCACGGTCAGGCGGGGACGTGCACGGCCTCGACACGGCTGGCGACGAGCTGCTCCCGCTCCCTGCGCACGGCGCGCGACTTGAGGCGCAGGATCTGGACGAGGCCGAACGCCTCCAGGACGAAGACGGCGGAGAACGCGATCCGGTAGTTGTCGCCGGTCGCGTCGAGCAGCACGCCGATCGCGAGCAGGGTCGTCATGGAGGCGATGAAGCCGCCCATGTTGGTGATGCCGGACGCCGTGCCCTGCCGCTCCGGCGGGTTCGCGGGCCGCGCGAAGTCGAAGCCGATCATGGAGGCGGGGCCACAGGCGCCGAGGACCGTGCACAGGACGATCAGCAGCCACATCGGGGCGTGGTCGCCCGGGTAGGCGAGCGTCGCGCCCCAGGCCGTCGCCGTCGTCCCGATGGTGCCGAGGGCCAGCGGGAGACGCGCGGCGTGGTGCCGGGCCACGATCTGGCCGTAGACGAGGCCGATGACCATGTTGGACAGCACGACGAGCGTGAGCAGCTCGCCGGCCGTCGCGCGGGACAGGCCCTGGGCCTCGACGAGGAAGGGCAGGCCCCACAGCAGCAGGAACACCATCGCGGGGAACTGCGTCGTGAAGTGCACCCACAGGCCGAGCCGGGTGCCGGGCTCCCGCCAGGACAGCGCGATCTGCTTGCGCACGAACGCCGCTCCGGTGTGCGGCACCGGCTCCGGCTCGTGGCCCTCGGGGTGGTCCTTCAGGAACAGCGACATGAGGACGAGGACGACGACACCGCACAGCGCGCTGCCGGCGAACGCGGCCGTCCAGCCGACGGAGTGCAGCAGCCGCGCCAGGACGAGCGTCGACACGAGGTTGCCCGCCATGCCGACCAGGCCCGCGAGCTGGGCGACCATCGGGCCGCGCCGGGCCGGGAACCAGCGGGTGCCGAGCCGCAGGACGCTGATGAAGGTCAGCGCGTCACCGCAGCCGAGCAGGGCGCGGGAGACGAGCGCCATCGCGTACGTCGGTGAGAAGGCGAAGCCGAGCTGCCCGATCGTGAAGAGGACCACTCCGATGGTCAGCACCTTCTTGGTGCCGAGCCGGTCGACCATCAGGCCGACGGGTATCTGCATGCCCGCGTAGACGAGCAGCTGGAGTATGGAGAAGGTCGACAGCGCCGACGCGTTGACGTGGAAGCGGTCCGCGGCGTCGAGGCCCGCGACGCCGAGCGACGTCCGGAAGATGACGGCGACGAAGTAGACGGCGACGCCGATGGACCAGACGAGGACGGCCTTCCTGCCGCCGGGGGGATCACCGGGCAGGGCGACGGGTGCGGTGGCGGAGCTCATCGGACCTCGCCCCGCGCCAGGTTCTGGAACCAGCCGACGTGCCGGGTGACCACGGCGACCGCCGCGTCCGCGTCGCCGAGGCGCAGCGCGTCGAGGATCTCCTCGTGCTCGACGAGGGTCTTCGCGATCCGGTCGGGGTGGGAGTGCATCACGGCGACGCCCATCCGCAGCTGCCGGTCGCGCAGCTGGTCGTAGAGGCGGGAGAGGATCTCGTTGCCGCCGCTGCGCACGATCTCCGCGTGGAAGCAGCGGTCGGTGACGGCGGCCTCGGCGAGGTCACCGGCGGCGGCCTGCGCGCGCTGCCGGTCGAGGAGCTCGTCGAGGCGTTCGATCAGGCCCGCGGGCGCGGGCACCGCCTTGCGCACGGAGTGCGTCTCGACCAGCAGCCGCGTCTCGACGACGTCCGCGATCTCCTGCGCGGAGACGGGCAGCACCAGCGCGCCCTTCTTCGGGTAGAGCCGCAGCAGCCCCTCGACCTCCAGCTTCAGCAGCGCCTCGCGCACGGGGGTGCGGGACACCCCCACGGCCTCGGCGAGCTCGCCCTCGGTGAGGAGCGTGCCGCCTTCGTAGCGGCGCTCCAGGACGGCCTGCTTGACGTGCGCGTAGACGCGCTCGGCGGCGGGGGGACGTTTGGCGGGGGCGGCGGAGGAGGTGGAGGTGTCGGGGGCGAGAGCGGAGGCTGGCATGCGCACAGCATAGATACAACAGGTATACAGGGGTATCTCTGTCCACATGGCGGGCACCCCGGCGCGGACATCGCCTGAATTTCCCCGGCACATCAGCGCATCCATCCGCCCCTCTCGTTCGTCTACTGAGTGAGCGGCACCCTCATGCAGCCGCAGCCCAGGGGCATTTGGAGCATTTGTCTTGAATACCGGCATCAAGGGCGCACGTCGCGCGACCGCCGTCCTCGTCACCGCGAGCGCGATGCTCGCCGGCGGCGCCCTCACCACCCCGGCCCACGCGGCCGCACCTCCGAAGCCGTCCATCGTCGCCAAGGGCGGCTATGTGATGAACAACGCCACGGGGAAGAGCCTCTTCACGAAGTCGGCCGACACCCGCCGTTCCACCGGCTCCACGACGAAGATCATGACGGCGCGTGTGGTGCTCGGCCAGCGGAACCTGAACCTGAACTCCAAGGTCAAGGTCGACAAGGCGTACAGCGACTACATCGTCCGCAACAACTACGCCTCGTCGGCCCGCCTGATCGTCGGCGACAAGGTCACCGTCCGCCAGCTCCTGTACGGGCTGATGCTGCCGTCCGGCTGCGACGCCGCGTACGCGCTCGCGGACAAGTTCGGCAAGGGCTCGACCCGCGCCAAGCGCGTGAAGAACTTCATCGGCCAGATGAACTCGACCGCCAAGACGCTCGGCATGCGGAACACGCACTTCGACTCGTTCGACGGCATCGGCCACGGCGCCAACTACTCGACGCCGCGCGACCTGACGAAGCTCGCCAGCAATGCGATGAAGTACTCCACGTTCCGTACGGTCGTGAAGACGAAGTCGACGAAGCAGAAGGTCACCACGAAGTCCGGTGGCTACCGCAACATGTCGTGGACGAACACGAACAACCTCCTCGGCTCCTACCGCGGCGCCATCGGCGTGAAGACGGGCTCCGGCCCCGAGGCGAAGTACTGCCTCGTCTTCGCGGCGACCCGCAACGGCAAGACGGTCATCGGCACGGTCCTGACCTCTTCCTCGCTGGCCAACCGCACCAAGGACGCCAAGAAGCTCTTGGACTACGGCTTCAAGGTCGCGTAGCACGCAGCCGGTACGAGAAGGGCCCCGCCGCGGTGTCGCGGCGGGGCCCTTCTTCGTATATGTGCTTACGCCCAGGTCATGAGCCGCTTCGGCTGCTCCAGGATGGCCGCCACATCGGCGAGCACCTTCGAGCCGAGCTCCCCGTCCACCAGGCGGTGGTCGAAGGACAGCGCGAGCGTCGTCACCTGACGGGGCTTCACCTTGCCCTTGTGGACCCACGGCTGGAGCTTGATCGCGCCGACCGCGAGGATCGCGGACTCGCCGGGGTTCAGGATCGGCGTGCCCGTGTCGACGCCGAAGACGCCGACGTTCGTGATCGTGACCGTGCCGCCCTGCATGGCGCCGGGCGAGGTCTTGCCCGCGCGGGCCGTGGACACCAACTCGCCGAGCGACTCGGCCAGTTCGGGCAGCGTCTTGGCGTGCGCGTCCTTGATGTTCGGCACGATCAGACCGCGCGGGGTGGCCGCGGCGATGCCCAGGTTCACGTAGTGCTTCTGGACGATCTCCTGGTTCGCCTCGTCCCAGGCGGCGTTGACGTCCGGGTTCCGCTTGATCGCCACGAGCAGGGCCTTGGAGATGAGCAGCAGCGGGTTGACCCGCAGTCCGTCAAAGGCCTTGTCCTGCTTGAGCTCCTCGACCAGCTTCATCGTCCGCGTGACGTCGATCGTCACGAACTCCGTGACGTGCGGCGCCGTGAACGCGGACTCGACCATCGCCTGCGCGGTGACCTTGCGGACGCCCTTGACCGGGATGCGGGTCTCGCGAGCGTCTGTACCGGCCACGGGCGACGGCGCCGCGGGAGCGGGCGCCTCGACCGTCTCGGGCGCCTGCGGGGCGGGTGCTGCGGCCGGGGCCGGGGCCACCGCCGCGTGCACGTCCTCGCGGGTGATGATCCCGTCGGGACCGGACGGCGTGACCGTCGCGAGGTCCACGCCGAGGTCCTTGGCGAGCTTGCGGACCGGCGGCTTGGCGAGCGGCCGGGCGCCGTTGTGCCCGTTCACGGACGGGGACTGCGGCGCCGGGGCGGTCGGTGCCTGTTCGGCGGCGGGAGCAGCGGTCGCCTCGGCCGCGGCGGGCTTGCGGGCCCGGCGCTTGGTGGAGGACTCCGCGACCCCGTACCCGACGAGCACGGGCTTGCGGCCCTCCGGGGCAGCGGCCTCGGGCTCGGCGTCCTGCACCGTCTCCTGCGCAGGCGGCGGCTCGGGCGCGGACGTCTGCTCGGGCGCCGCCGGGGCACCCGCCCCACCCGACACGTCCACCGCGATGATCACCTGGCCGACGTCGACCGTGGTGCCCTCGGGGAACCGAAGCTCCTGTACGACCCCGTTGAACGGAATGGGGAGTTCGACGGCGGCCTTGGCCGTCTCGACCTCGCACACGACCTGGCCGTCGGTGACCGTGTCACCGGGCTGCACGTACCACTTGAGGATCTCGGCCTCGGTGAGGCCTTCGCCCACGTCGGGCATCTTGAACTCGGCAAGAGCGGTGTCTGTCATCGTCGTCACGACCCTCTCCCTCAGTACGCCAGCGAGCGGTCGACGGCATCGAGCACCCGGTCGAGGCCCGGCAGGTACTCCTCCTCGAGGCGCGCCGGCGGGTACGGGGCGTGATAGCCGCCGACCCGCAGCACGGGCGCCTCCAAGTGGTAGAAGCACCGCTCGGTGATGCGGGCCGCGATCTCCGCGCCCGTGCCCAGGAAGACCGGGGCCTCATGGACGACGACGAGCCGCCGCGTCTTCTCGACGGACGCCTGCACGGTGTCGAAGTCGACCGGCGACATGGAGCGCAGGTCGACGACCTCCAGGGACTTGCCCTCTTCCTCGGCGGCCGCGGCCGCCTCCAGACAGACCTTCACCATCGGGCCGTACGCGGCGAGCGTGAGGTCGGTGCCCTCGCGGGCGACGGTGGCCTTGTGCAGGGGGCCGGGGATGGCCTCCTTGTCGACCTCGCCCTTGTCCCAGTAGCGCCGCTTCGGCTCGAAGAAGATCACCGGGTCGTCGCTCTGGATGGCCTGCTGCATCATCCAGTAGGCGTCCGCCGAGTTGGACGGGGAGACCACCTTGAGGCCCGCGACGTGCGCGAAGAGCGTCTCGGGCGACTCGCTGTGGTGCTCGACCGCGCCGATGCCGCCGCCGTACGGAATGCGGATGACGACCGGCATCTTGATCTTGCCGAGCGCGCGGGCGTGCATCTTCGCGAGCTGCGTGACGATCTGGTCGTACGCGGGGAAGACGAAGCCGTCGAACTGGATCTCCACCACGGGGCGGTAACCCCGCAGGGCGAGACCGATGGCCGTGCCGACGATGCCGGACTCGGCGAGCGGGGTGTCGATGACCCGCTCCTCGCCGAAGTCCTTCTGCAGTCCGTCGGTCACCCGGAAGACGCCGCCGAGCTTGCCGACGTCCTCACCCATGATGAGGACCTTGGGGTCGTTCTCCAGCGCGGTGCGCAGCGATTCATTGATCGCCTTGGCGATCGGCAGTTTCTGGACAGCCATGGTTACTTGACCTCCCCGGCCGCGGGGGCGTCCGCGAACGACGCCTGGTAGGCGGCGAACTGGGCGCGCTCCTCGTCCACGAGTGCGTGCCCGTCGGCGTAGACGTTCTCGAAGATCGCCATCAGATCCGGATCCGGCATCGCCCGCACCACCTCTCGCACTCGCTTGCCCAACGCTTCGCTCTCGTCGTCGAGTTCCGCGAAGAATCCCTCATCCGCGTGACCTTCGGACTCCAGGTACGCCCGCAGCCGCAGGATCGGGTCCTTGGCCTCCCAGGCCGCCCGCTCGTCGTCGTTGCGGTACTTCGACGGGTCGTCGGAGGTGGTGTGCGCCCCCATGCGGTACGTGAACGCCTCGATCAGCGCCGGGCCCTCGCCCGTACGGGCCCGCTCCAGCGCCCACTTGGTGACCGCGAGACAGGCCAGGACGTCGTTGCCGTCCACCCGTACGCCGGGGAAGCCGTACCCCTGCGCGCGCTGGTAGAGCGGCACCCGGGTCTGCTTCTCGGTGGGCTCGGAGATGGCCCACTGGTTGTTCTGGCAGAAGAACACGACGGGAGCGTTGTAGACCGCGGAGAAGGTGAACGATTCGGCCACGTCGCCCTGGCTGGAGGCACCGTCGCCGAAGTACGCGATCACGGCCGAGTCCGCGCCGTCCTTGGCCACGCCCATCGCGTAACCGGTGGCGTGCAGGGTCTGCGAGCCGATGACGATCGTGTACAGGTGGAAGTTGTTGCCGTTCGGGTCCCAGCCGCCGTTGTTCACGCCGCGGAACATGCCGAGCAGGTTCGTCGGGTCCACCCCGCGGCACCAGGCGACGCCGTGCTCGCGGTAGGTGGGAAAGACGTAGTCGTCGTCGCGGGTGGCGCGGCCCGAACCGATCTGGGCGGCCTCCTGGCCGAGCAGCGACGCCCACAGGCCCAGCTCGCCCTGGCGCTGCAGAGCGGTGGCCTCGGCGTCGAAGCGGCGGGTGAGGACCATGTCGCGGTAGAGACCGCGCAGCTCCTCGGCGGTGATGTCCGCGACGTACGCGTCGTACACCGCGTTCTTCGCGTCCTTGACCCGCTTGCCCTCGGGGGTGAGCAGCTGAATGAGCTCGGGCTCGTTGCTTTTCTGCGGCGCGGGCTTCTTGGCGCTTGCGCGCTTGCCGCCGCCGGTACTGCTGCGGCGCGGTTTGCGCGCGGCGGTGCTCTCCACGGTCACGTGTGCTCCTCCGTCGGTCCGGCCCCCGGGGGTTACCGGGAAAACCAGTACGGCTCGCCTGGTCCGTGCCCGCGCACGGGGTGGGTGCGACTCAGCCGGGAACAGGCGTGACAGGTGCCCCGGCGAGCGCCCTGCACCAAGCACGTTACCCAGTGCTTCCCATTTCTGTGAAACCCCATCTGACCTGCGAATTTGCTTGGATTTCCAAGTAAACGGTCAGTCAGTCGACATACTCGGATTTCCGAGTAAGTCGAGAAAACCGGGAACACTTCCTGGTCACAGCACTGATCACAGCCTGGCAGGGGGCCGGAACACCGGCACGTTATCCCGGCCACCCCGGGGACGGGAAGGGTTCAGAAGGGGTCCGAAGGGTTCCGCACGGGCACGGAAAGGGATCGTGTGTGAGACTGGCTCCGTGCGCGAAGATGGAAAAATTACGGTTTTTCTCCTCGACGACCATGAAGTGGTCCGGCGTGGAGTCCATGAGCTGTTGTCCGTGGAGTCCGACATCGAGGTGGTCGGCGAGGCCGGCACCGCGGCGGACGCCCTGGTCAGGATCCCCGCGACCCGTCCCGACGTGGCGGTGCTCGACGTGCGCCTGCCGGACGGCAGCGGTGTCGAGGTGTGCCGCGAGATCCGCTCGCAGAACGAGGACATCAAGTGCCTGATGCTCACCTCGTTCGCCGACGACGAGGCCCTCTTCGACGCGATCATGGCCGGCGCCTCCGGCTATGTCCTCAAGGCCATCCGCGGCAATGAGCTCCTCACCGCCGTGCGCGACGTCGCCGCCGGGAAGTCCCTGCTCGACCCCGTCGCGACGGCCCGGGTCCTGGAGCGGCTGCGCGACGGCAACAACGCCAAGGGCGACGACCGCCTGGCCAACCTCACCGAGCAGGAGCGGAAGATCCTCGACCTGATCGGCGAGGGCCTGACCAACCGCGTGATCGGTGAGCGGCTGCACCTCGCCGAGAAGACGATCAAGAACTACGTCTCCAGCCTGCTGTCCAAGCTCGGCATGGAGCGGCGCTCCCAGGCCGCGGCGTACGTGGCGCGCATGCAGGCGGAGAAGCAGCACTGACGCACTCCCCGGCGCGACGGACGGGGGAGCGCGCCGGTTCAGGGACTTACGTCCTCCGTTGATGGGGGCGGGATCCCCTTTTCCGACGCCGTGTCGATGAACCAAGGTGGGGACATGCCCACCGACGACCGGCTCGCCTTCGAACTGCTCCGCCGCACCGACTACGGCCGCGTGGCGACCAGCATGCGCGCGCTGCCCTTCCTCGCCGCGGCCCGGCACATCGTCGTGGACGGCAAGGTCCTGCTCCGCATGCACAGGGGATACGGCTACCACCGGGCCTGCGTGGGAAGCGTCGTCGCGTACGGCGCGGACAACCTCAACGTGGCGAGCGCGAGGGACGGCCAGTGGACCGTCCAGCTCGTCGGGGTCTGCGATCGCGTCGAGCCGACCAACGCGGAGCTGGAACTCTTCGGGCCCACCCCGCACTACGTGGACGGCGAGCTCTTCGACCCGGTCTACATGCGGATAGAGCCGCAGTTCACGACGGTCCACACGCTGCACGCCGGCCACGACCGCCAGCTCCAGCACATCCTGTAGACCGCCGGGTACCGGACGGTCGGACCGCCCGGTGCCGGACGGTCCGGCTCAGGCCCCTTCGCCGTCGGCGCCGCCGTTGCCCGCGCCCTCGTCGTCGCCACCGGGGTCGGTCGGGTCGCTCGTCGGCTCGGTCGGGTCCTTGGTGGGCTCGGTCGGGTCCTTCGTGGGCGTGGACGGATCACCGCTGGGCGTCGTCGGGTTCCCGGTGGGCGTCGTCGGACGCGTCGTCGGGTACGTCGGATTCGTCGGCCGGTTCGTCGGCTCGGTGTAGTCCGTCTCGCCGCCGGTGCCCGTGTCCGGGTCCGACGTCTCGTCCTGCGTCTCCTCGTCCGCGCTCTTGCTCGGCTCCTTCGACTGGGACTGCTTCGTCGCGGGAGTCTTCGGCGGGTCCTTCTTCTCCTTCTTGTCGCTCGCGTTCAGCGCGAACGCCACACCCACCGCGATGGCGATGATCGCGAGCACGGCGACGATCCACAGCCTGCCGCGGCCGCCCTTGCCGCCGTGGTGCCCGCCGTCGAAGCCGCCGTCGTCACCCGGCGGACGCAGCATGGGGCTCGGGATCTGCGCGGTACCGGAGTCCGGGTGCGCCATCGCCGTGGTGCCCCCGACGCCCATGGTCGGGGTGTTGCCGCCCTCGTGCATCGCGACGGGGCCGGTGTTCCAGGTCCCCGTGTGGCTGCCCTGCTCGGCCAGCATCTGCAGCCCGTACTGGACCAGGCCGCGCATCTCCTCGGCGGTCTGGAACCGGTCGTCCGGGTCCTTCGCGAGGGAGCGCATGACGAGCCCGTCCAGCTCCGGCGGCGCCGCGTCCGAGACCTCGGACGGCGGCACGGCCTGGTCCTGGACGTGCTGATAGACGACGGAGAGCGGCGTCTCACCGGTGAACGGGGGCCGCAGGGCGAGCAGCTCGTAGAGGAGACAGCCCGTCGCGTAGAGGTCGGAGCGGTGGTCGACGGCCTTGCCGAGCGCCTGCTCCGGCGAGAGGTACTGGGGCGTACCCATGACCATGCCGGTCTGCGTCATCGTGGACTGCGCGCCGTGCAGAGCGCGCGCGATGCCGAAGTCCATCACCTTCACCGCGCCGGTGTGGGTGATGATCACGTTCGCGGGCTTGATGTCGCGGTGCACGATGCCGTGCTGGTGCGAATAGGCCAGGGCTTCGAGGACGCCCGAGACGATGATGAGCGCCTGCTCCGGACCCGGCGCCTCCGCGTTGATCAGCAGATCGCGGATCGTCCGGCCCTCGACGATCTCCATGACGATGTACGGGACGACGTTCGGCCCGACGACGTCTTCACCGGAGTCGTACACCGCGACCACGGCGTGGTGGTTGAGACCGGCCACGGACTGCGCCTCACGCGTGAAACGCGCCTTGGAGACCGGGTCCTCGGCGAGGTCGGAGCGGAGCAGCTTGACCGCGACCGTACGGCCGAGACGCACGTCCTCGGCCGCGAAGACCTCGGCCATGCCGCCCCGGCCGAGTCTGTGGGTCAGCCGGTACCGGCCGTCGCCGACGAGCCCGCCGTTGCCCCACAATTCAGGCGCGTCTGACATACCGCCGCCAGTCGCCTCGGGGTCGGACGGGCCCTGAGCGCGCTGCGTCTGTGCCATCAGTCCTCGCCGTCGTTTCTGGTCGTGGTACTTGGTGCCGAGTACGTGGAGATACCGGGTACTCAGTCGGCCACGCTACAGCCTTCGCGCCCCCCGCCGGTCCGAGGTGGACCGGACATCAAAGCCGCCCGGGGGTCCCGTGCGCAAACTTGTAACGCTTCCGAGACGCTTCTTGCGCGTACGGTCACGGAACGGGCACCGAGCTTGACGCGTCATCGTCCTGGGGCAGACTTGGCCTGGAATAGCGGTAATCGATCAGCAGCCGCGGAGCCGTCCGGCAGCCGCGCCGATGGGGGACGCACTAGATGAGCAGCCAGGACGGCGCACAGGGGCGGTACGCGGGGCGTTCGCTGGCCGGTGGCCGCTACCAACTGCGCGATCTGCTCGGCGAGGGCGGCATGGCGTCGGTGCATCTCGCGTACGACACCGTCCTCGACCGCCAAGTCGCAATCAAGACACTTCACACCGAACTCGGTCGCGAACAGTCCTTCCGCGAGCGCTTCCGCCGCGAGGCCCAGTCGGTGGCGAAGCTCACGCACACGAACATCGTGTCGGTCTTCGACACGGGTGAGGACGATCTGGACGGCACGACGATGCCGTACATCGTCATGGAGTACGTCGAGGGCAAGCCGCTCGGCTCCGTGCTCGACGCGTCCGTCGCCCAGCAGGGCGCGATGCCGACCGACCAGGCACTGAAGATCACCGCGGACGTCCTGGCGGCCCTGGAGATCAGCCACGAGATGGGCCTGGTCCACCGCGACATCAAGCCCGGCAACGTGATGATGACCAAGCGCAACGTCGTCAAGGTCATGGACTTCGGCATCGCCCGCGCCATGCAGTCCGGCGTCACCTCCATGACGCAGACCGGCATGGTCGTCGGCACCCCGCAGTACCTCTCGCCGGAGCAGGCCCTTGGCCGCGGCGTCGACGCGCGCTCCGACCTCTACTCGGTCGGCATCATGCTGTTCCAGCTGGTCACGGGACGGCTGCCCTTCGAGGCGGACTCGCCGCTCGCCATCGCGTACGCGCACGTCCAGGAGGAGCCCGTCGCTCCCTCCTCGATCAACCGTTCCCTGCCGCCGGCCGTGGACGCGATCGTCGCCCGCGCGCTGAAGAAGAACCCGAACGAGCGCTTCCCGACCGCCGAGGCCATGCGCGACGAGTGCCTGCGCGTCGCCCAGTCCTTCCAGGCGGCGGCCCCCAGCATCGTGCCGGGCGCGCCCACCGCGAGCGGTGCGGGCGTCGGCTCGGCGGTCTTCCCGCCCGTCGACACGTCGATGCCGCAGAGCGGCGCCGTCCAGACGCCGTACCAGCCGGGTTCCTACGGCCCCCCGACCCCCGCACCCACCCCGGGCTACGGCTACCCGCAGCAGAGCGGCTACCAGACCCCGCCCCCCGTCAACGCGTACGCGCCGCAGCAACAGGGTGCGCACACCCCGCCGCCGTACAACCTCTCGCCGCAGCCCGCCACGGCGACCTCGCCGTCCGGTTCGGGCGGCTCCGGGGGCTCGGGCGGCGGCAAGGGCGCCAAGCGGAACATGCCGGTGGTCGTCGGCTCGATCGTCGTCGCGCTCCTCGCCATCGGCGGCCTGATCACCGCTCTGACGCTCAACGGCGGCGACGAGGGCAAGGAAGCCACCGACGACAAGTCGAAGCAGCCGGTCGCCGGTCACAAGGGTCCCGACCGGACCCAGGTGATCGAGACCGAGAAGTGCACGGAGCCCGAGGTCGGCTACAACGACGAGGAAAAGATCAAGGTCCCGGACTTCACGTTCAAGGACTGGAAGTCGGTCCTTTCCTGCCTGCAGTCGGCGGGCTGGGGCTTCGACAAGCGCAAGGTCAATGAGAACGCGTACGGCGAGGACACGGTGATGCGGCAGACCCCGAAGGAAGGCACGGAGGTCGACCCGAAGAACCTGGAGATCCAGTTCGACGTGTCCTCGGGCAACCCGGCCTAGTTCTCCGGCTCGCTCCTGGAACGACGGAACGACAGAGGGGCTCGGTACGCAGTGTGCGTACCGAGCCCCTCTGCTCTGTTCCCGGTCTGTTCCCAGTCAGGGGCTACAGGTAAGGGCCACCCGTGCGGCCCGCGATGCCGCCGCCCTCGTCCTCCTCCTCGCCGCCGCCCACGCCCGGCGGCAGCGCCCGCCGCATGGACTCCAGCTGGGCCCGCGCCGCCATCTGCTGCGCGAACAGCGTCGTCTGGATCCCGTGGAAGAGGCCCTCCAGCCAGCCGACCAGCTGGGCCTGCGCGATCCGCAGCTCCGCGTCGCTGGGCGTCGCCTCCTCGGTGAAGGGCAGGGAGAGCCGCTCCAGCTCCTCGACCAGCTCGGGAGCGAGGCCGTCCTCCAGCTCCTTGACCGAGCTGGCGTGGATCTCCTTGAGACGGACCCGGCTCGCCTCGTCGAGAGGAGCCGCCCGCACTTCTTCGAGCAGCTGCTTGATCATGCTGCCGATGCGCATCACCTTGGCCGGCTGTTCGACCATCTCCGTCACCGGGACCTCGCGGGATTCGTCGTCTCCGCCACCACCGAGTGCCATTCCGTCCTGGCCCACGACCAGGACCTGGGGGCTCTCCGGCGACCGTTCGTTCCTCGGCATCTCCATGCCGCCATTCTCTCGCACCCGTACGTCACACATCGGTGGTGCCCCCATACGCGGGTGATCCACCCTGCGAGCCCGTCCTTCAGCCGCGGCGCAGGCGGAGCCCCAGGAAGCCGAGTCCGAGCCCGATCAGGACGAGCCCGCCACCGAGGGGCAGGACACGGAGGTTGGGCAGGACGGGGCCGATCGGGGCACGTTCGGTGGGGTCGGACGCGGTGTCCCGGTGTGCGGCGGGGGTCGGCCTGGGCTGCCGCGGGGGCGGGGCGACCGGGGGCGGGGTGTGGGGCACGGGCGTCGGGTCCAGGATGGGCGGCTGGGCCCCTCCGGGACGCTCGCGGCCCTCTCCGGCGGGGCTTCCGGCGCGTGCCGTCTCCTCGACGGTGGTGACGGTGTTTCCGGGGGCGGATTCGGCGGCGTGCGCGGCGGGGGCGTATACCGGCAGGGCCACGAGGAGCGCTGCGCCGACCAGGGTGATCGCGGGGGCCGCGCGGCGGCTCGCCCAGGAAGCCTTCACGGGATCAGCGTCACATGAGGGGGCAATTCCGGCATCTCGGGCGGGGTGAGCGGGCCGGGCAAGCGGGTGGGGTGAGCGGGCGGGTTGAGCGGGCGGGGCGGTGCCCCACCCGCTGCCCGTGATCCGCTACCGCGTGAGCAGCACCTTGCCGATGTGGCTGCTCTCCTCCAGGACCCGGTGCGCCGCCGCCGCGTCCCGCATCGGCACGGTCCGGTCCACGATGGGCCGCACGTGGCCCCCGCCGATCAGCGGCCAGACGTGCTCCCGCACGGCCGCGACGATCGACGCCTTCTCGGCGGCCGGGCGGCCGCGGAGCGAGGTGGCGGTGACGGCGGCGCGCTTGGTGAGCAGCGCGCCGATGTTCAGCTCGCCCTTGGCCCCGCCCTGCATGCCGATGATCGCGAGGCGGCCGTTGACGGCGAGGGCGCGCACGTTGCGGTCGAGGTACTTCGCACCCATGTTGTCGAGGATGACGTCCGCGCCGGCCCCGTCCGTGGCGCGCTCGACCTCCTCGACGAAGTCCTGCTCGCGGTAGTTGATGAGGACGTCGGCCCCCAGCTCGCCGCAGAACGCCAGCTTCTCCTTGCTGCCCGCCGTGACGGCGACCTTCGCGCCGACGGCCTTGGCGAGCTGGATGGCCATGGTGCCGATGCCGCTCGAACCGCCGTGCGCGAGCAGCGTCTCGCCGGGCCTGAGGTGGGCGATCATGAAGACGTTGGACCACACCGTCGAGGTGACCTCGGGCAGCGCGGCCGCCGTGACGAGGTCGACGCCGTCGGGCACGGGCAGCAGCTGGCCCGCCGGGACGACGACCTGCTCCGCGTAACCGCCGCCGGAGAGCAGCGCGCACACCTCGTCGCCGACCGCCCAGCCGGAGACGCCGGAGCCGAGCGCGGTGATGCGTCCTGAGCACTCCAGACCGGGGTACGGGGAGGCGCCGGGCGGCGGGTTGTAGAAGCCCTGCCGCTGCAGCAGATCGGCGCGGTTGACGGCGCTCGCCGCGACCTCGACGAGCACCTCGCCCTCGCCGGGCACGGGATCGGGGACCTCGGCCCAGACGAGCGCTTCGGGGCCACCGGGTTCGGGGATCGTGATCGCATACATGCTGGCGAGGCTACTCGCGTACGCGGCGACGGGCCGGGCGAGCCGGGGGCCGCCCCGTCTCCCCGGCTCAGTTCGGGCGCAGCGGCTTGATGTCCGGGGCGACCGCCGTGCCGGGTGACGCCCGGACGATCGTGATCAGGCGGTCCGTCAGCTCCAGCTTCCCGACGGCCGGATCGTCGTATCCGAGCACGCGATGTCCTCGTACGACACTCACCACCAGGTCGTCCGTCTCCCGCACGTTCAGCCCCACCTCGGCCTTTATGACCGGGCGTTCGACGAGGTCGAGGCCGCTGCCCTGCTGGATCAGGTCCTCCATGACCATGCCCGCGCTCGGGCTCAGCACGGAGAGACCGAGCAGCCGCCCGGCCGCACTGGCGCTGGTGATCACGGCGTCCGCGCCGGACTGGCGGAGCAGCGGAGCGTTCTCCTCTTCCCGTACCGCCGCCACGATCTTCGCCCCGCGGTTCAGCTGACGGGCGGTGAGCGCGACCAGCACCGCCGTGTCGTCGCGCTGCGTCGCAATGATGATCTGGCGGGCGCGCTGCACCTCGGCGCGGAGCAGCACATCGCTGCGCGTCGCGTCGCCGACGACGCCCGCGAACCCCTCCGCCGTGGCCGCGTCGATCACCTTCGCGCTGGGGTCGACGACCACGATCTGCTCCGGCTTCAAGCCGGTCGCGCAGACCGTCTGGATCGCGGAACGACCCTTCGTACCGAAGCCGACGACAACAGTGTGTTCACGCAAGTTGGACCTCCAGCGGGACAGACGCCATTCCTCGCGCGTCCGTTCCGTGAGCACTTCGAGAGTGGTGCCGACCAGGATGATCAGGAAGAGCACGCGCAACGGCGTGACCAGAAGGATGTTGGTGAGCCGCGCGCTGTCGCTGTACGGGACGATGTCGCCGTATCCCGTGGTCGAGAGCGTCACCGTCGCGTAGTACGCGGAGTCGAGGAAGTCGAGGCGGTTGTCCGAGTTGTCGTGGTAGCCGTCGCGGTCGATGTAGACGAGGACCGTCGTCAGGGCCAGCACGAACAGCGCCATCGCGAGACGGCGGGTGACCTGGCGCAACGGACGCTCGACCGTGCGCTGGGGCAGTTTGATGCGGTGTGTCGTGTGCTGCTCTTCGGGGTGACGCGCCATGGCGTCATGCCCGGGAAGTTTCACGTGAAACGCTCCTCGCCGTCTACGACTGCCCCATCCCCGGGCCCAGCCCCCGCCTCGGGCCCGGCCCCGGATCCGGTGCCGACTCCCGCTGCGGTGTCGGCTTGCGCTCCGTCTCCGGACCCTGCGCTGTCCTCGGCATGGCCCCCGTCCATCGGACCACCGTACAAAGCCGCGCCCGCGCCCGTTCCGGTGCCCACCTCGGGAACGGCCCACGGCAGGTCGAGGACCTCCACCTCCCGGCCCTTCCGCGCCCCGCCGGGCGGTACGACGGCGAGTCCGTCGGCCGCCGCGATCCCGCGCAGCATCGCCGGGCCGTTGAAGTGCAGCGGCACGGCACGCTCGGCGCGCAGGGCGACGGGGACGAGGCGGGTGTCGTGCGGGTGCCCCTGGACACCGTCACGCAGGGGAGCGGTGTACGTGACGGGCCCGCCGCAGCCCGCCGCGCGGCCGGAGAGCGTACGCAGCAGGGGTTCGGCCAGCGTGAGCAGGCCGGACACGGCGGCGAGCGGGTTGCCGGGCAGCCCGACGAGGTGCCGCCCGGCCGCGACGCGGGCCAGCAGCATGGGGTGCCCGGGGCGCACCGCGACACCGTCCACGAGCAGTTCGGCGCCGATCCGGCGCAGGATGGGGTGCACGTGGTCGACCGGCCCCGACGCGGTGCCGCCGGTCGTGACGATCAGGTCGGCGGTGGACGAGGTGATCGCGTCGTGGAGGGCTTCGGCATCGTCACCGAGCCGCCGGACAGCGGTCACTTCGGCGCCCAGCGCGTGCAGCCAGGGCGGCAGCATCGGGCCGAGCGCGTCCCGGATGAGTCCTTCGCGGGGCAGGCCGTCCGTTAGCAACTCGTCGCCCAGGACGAGGACTTCGGCTCGGGGCCTGCGGTACACCGGCAGCGCGTCGTACCCGGCGGCCGCGGCGAGACCGAGCACGGCGGGAGTCACCAGGGCGCCGGCGGGCAGGAGATGGTCACCGGAACGGCACTCCTGGCCGCGCGGCCGGATGTCCTGGCCGGTGACCACGTCGCGCAGGGCGTGCAGCCTGCCCTTGTCGTCGGTCCTGCCGTGCTCGCTGCGCAGCACCGCGGTGGCGTCCTGCGGAATGCGGGCACCCGTCGCGATCCGGACCGCCTCGCCGTCGGAGAGGGCGTCCGGCCGGGCATGTCCCGCGAGGATTCCGTCGGCCCGTACGACCCAGGGGCCGGGGCCGCCGACGACCCAGCCGTCCATCGCCGAGGTGTCGAAGGACGGCAGATCCGTGAGGGCGGTGAGCGGCGCGGCGAGGATCATGCCGAGGGCGCGGTGGAGCGGTACGTCCACGGGCTCGGTGCCGGGCCCGGTGGCGGCCCGCTCGGCTCGGGCGCGGGCGGCGGGCCAGGGGGTGATGTCGCGGTGCTTGTCCGGTGCCGGGGCTTCGGGGCTGCCGGAGCGGGCGGCGGGGGTGGTGGCCGCCGGGGCGGAGGCCGAGGCTGGTGAGGAGGGGGATGGGGAGGAGGGGGATGGGGAGGGGGGCAGGGTTGGCGACGGTGCCGAAGCCGACGTCGGCCGGTGGGCGGGGTTGTCGTGGGCCGCGTGGTCCTCGTGGGCCGCGTGGGTCCCGTGGGTGTCGCGGTGCCCGTTCACCAGGGCGAGCGCCTCGTCGAGCTCGGCGTCCGACGCGGGCTGCCCGGTCATCCGGCGTCCGGAGACGTACCGGGCGCGGAGCCGGGCTTCGCGGAGTCGGACTGGGCGGAGTCGGACTGGGCGGAATCGGACTGGCCCGGGCCGGGCTTCGCCTCCTGCTGGTCCTCGTCCGCCCAGCGGGCCGCGAGAGCCGCGGCCTTGCGCGTCGCCTCGGCCACCACCTCGACGCCACCCACCGCTCCGCCGCGCGCCGCGGCCTGCGCCGCCGCGTACCCGACGAGGAACGTGGTCAGCGGTGCCGCGGGCCTAGCCACGCCGTGCGCGGCGTCGCGAGCGAGGTCCAGGAGGGCGCCGGTGTCGACGTCGAGCTCGATGCCCAGCTCGTCCTTGACTGCGGAAATCCATTCATCCAACACGTTGCCATGCTCCCTGATCCGTGCCCGAGCGGAGGCGATGTCGTCCCAGGTGTCGCAGTCGAAAGCGGCGAGGGGGTCGGCGACCCGGGTGAGGGCGAGCCGCGCGGTGAGTCGCCGCAACGGCAGCCCGGTGAGCCCGCCACCCCCGGGGCCGTGGTCGGGGTCGGGGTCGTGGCTGTGCCCGTGACCGTCCCGTGCGCCGAGCACGGCGATCTCCCGCAGGAGTGCGTCTCGCCGATAGGCCGCGACGAGTGGCTGATCGCGGCCGTCGGGGTCGGTGAGGACCGCCCCGTCGGCCCCGCTCACGGCCAGCTCGGCGAGGAGACGACGTACGGTCTGTTCGCCCAGGAACGGCAGGTCGGCGGAGAGCACGACCACCCGCTCCGCCGAGGTGCGTGCGAGCCCCGCGTCGAGCGCGGCCAGCGGGCCGCCGCCCGCGGGCTCCTCGCGTGCCCAGACGACGGGGCGCGCGGTCGGCCGGGGCGCGGCCACCACGACGGTCGTACCGGCACCGGAGCAGGCGGCGAGCACCCGGTCGATCAGCGCACGGCCGCCGACCCGCACCCCCGGCTTGTCCGCGCCGCCGAGACGGGCGGCGCCGCCTCCGGCGAGCACGACGGCGTCGTACGGGCCGCCCTCTTTCGTGGTCACACCCCGAGTATGGGCATACGAAGGATCATTGACACCCCCGCGAAGGGCCCTACGGGCACGGGACTTACGTCACGCGCCCCCGCCCGCCCCGCACGCGTCCACTTCGCCCGCCTCCCCTCCTCATGCCTCCCCTCCGCACGCCTCCTCCTCACACCGACCGCAGCAACACCGCCGGCTGCTCGACACAGTCCGCCACGTACCGCAGGAAGCCACCCGCCGTACCGCCGTCGCACACCCGGTGGTCGAAGGTGAGCGACAACTGCACGACGTGCCGCACGGCCAACTCGCCCTGGTGCACCCACGGCTTGGGCACGATCCGGCCCACGCCGAGCATGGCCGCCTCGGGGTGGTTGATGATCGGCGTGGAGCCGTCGACGCCGAACACGCCGTAGTTGTTGAGGGTGAAGGTGCCTCCGGTGAGCTCCCCCGGCGTGAGGGTTCCCGCGCGCGCGGACTCCGTCAGCCGTATGAGCTCCGCGTTGATCGAGCCGGTCGTCCGCGACTGCGAGTGCCGCACCACGGGGACGACCAGGCCCCGCGGGGTCTGCGCGGCGAAGCCGAGGTGGATGTCGGCGAACTGCCGCACCTCACGTGCCTCCATGTCCACGGCGGAGTTGAGCGCCGGGAAGCGGGTCAGCGCGGCCACGCTGATCCGCGCGAGGAGCGCGAGCAGCGACACCTTCTGGCCGTCACGGTCCGACATCGCGTCGTTCATGGCCTTGCGGGCCGCCAGCAGTTCGGTCGCGTCCGCGTCGACCCAGCAGGTCGCCTCCGGTATCTCACGGCGACTGCGGGACATCTTGTCGGCGACGAGACCACGGAGTCCGGTCAGCGGGTGCCGGGAGTAGAGGCCTGCCTTGCCCGGCTCCTCCCCGGCCTCCACGCTCTGCCGTGCTTCGTGACGCCCCGCACGGATCAGCTCGTCGTCCTGCCGAACGGCTGCCTCGATCGTCCGCTTGCGTGCCTCGTCGGACGTCCGGGCCTGCGCCACCGCCCGGCGCGCCTCGACGGCAGCCTCGACATCGGCCCGCAGGATCAACCCGTCCGGCCCGGACCCCACCAGACTCCGCAGGTCGACGTCGTTCTCCCGCGCGAGCTTCCGTACGAGGGGCGAGATCACCGGAACCGGCCCGTCGGCAGCGGAAACGGAAGCGGGGGCGGGCGCGGGCGCGACCGGAGCCGGGGCGGCGGGCGTGGGAGCCAGCGGGGCGGAGACCCGCACGGACCGCACCCTGCGGCGCCGCGCGGGCGCCGCAGCCGTCCCGTACCCGACCAGCACGTTGCCGGAGGACTCCTCCGAGGCGGCGTGCTCCGCGGCTGTCTGCAACGCCCGCTCGGCAGGCTCCTCAGGCGCCCCGCCCGAAACCGCCCCGCCGGAGTCCGCTCCTACCGCCACCGTCAACAGCGGTGCCCCCACCGGCAGTTCCGTGCCCTCCTCGCCGAAGCGGGCCGTGACCACGCCTCCGTAGGGGCACGGCACCTCGACCATCGCCTTGGCCGTCTCGACCTCGACGACCGGCTGGTCCACGGTCACGACGTCACCGACCTCGACGAGCCACCGGACGACTTCCGCCTCGGTCAGCCCTTCCCCGAGGTCGGGCAGCTTGAATTCAAGGACCTGGGCCATCAGCTGTCCGCCTCCCACTGCAGCCGCGCGACCGCGTCCAGGATCCGGTCGACGCCCGGGAGATGGTGCTTCTCCAGCATCGGCGGCGGATACGGGATGTCGAATCCCGCCACCCGCAGCACCGGCGCCTCCAGGTGGTGGAAGCACCGCTCGGTGACGCGCGCGGCGATCTCGCCGCCGGGGCCACCGAAGCCGCCGGACTCGTGGACGACGACGGCCCGCCCGGTCCGCCACACGGACGCGGCGACCGTCTCGTCGTCGAACGGCACCAGGGAGCGCAGGTCGACCACTTCGAGGTCCCAGCCCTCGGCGCGGGCCGCCTCGGCCGCCTCCAGGCAGACGGGCACGGACGGTCCGTACGTGATGAGCGTGGCGCTGCGTCCGGGGCGCCGCACCACCGCGCGGCCTATCGGTTCAACGGTCTGCGGGGCGTCCGGGTTCCAGTCGGCCTTCGACCAGTACAGCCGCTTCGGCTCCAGGAAGACCACGGGGTCGTCGGATGCGATGGAGGCGCGCAACAGGCCGTAGGCGTCGGACACCGTGGCGGGCGTGACGACATGGAGGCCGGGCGTCGCGATGTAGTACGCCTCGGAGGAGTCGCTGTGGTGCTCGACGCCGCCGATGCCGCCGCCGTAGGGCACGCGCACGGTGATGGGCAGCGGCATCGCGCCCCGCGTACGGTTCCGCATCCGCGCCACGTGCGAGATCAACTGCTCGAAGGCGGGGTATGCGAAGGCGTCGAACTGCATCTCGACGACGGGCCGCAGCCCGTACATCGCCATGCCGACCGCCGTGCCGAGGATGCCGGCCTCGGCGAGGGGCGTGTCGGTGCAGCGGTCCTCGCCGAACTCCGCGGCGAGCCCGTCGGTGACCCTGAAGACACCGCCGAGCGCTCCGACGTCCTCTCCGAGGACGTGGACGGACGGGTCCTCGGCCATCGAGTCCCGCAGCGCGCGCCCGAGCGCCTGCGCCATGGTGGCCGGCTTGGTCGCCGATTTGGTGACCGGCTTGGCCGCGACCGTGCTCATCGGGTTTCCTCCTCAGCCTCTCCCGAGGCCACTTCCTCTTCCGAGGCCACTTCGAGCTCGGCCCGCAACTGTGCCGCCTGCTCCCTGAGTTGGGAGGTCTGCTCGGCGTACACGTGCGTGAAGAGGTCCATGGGGTCGAGCACGGGCTCCTGGTTCATGTGCTCGCGCAGGTCGGCGGCCATGGCCTCGGCGTCGTCGGCCGCCTGCCGCTTCAGGTCGTCGTCCAGAAGTCCGCGCTCCGTCAGCTCCCGCTCCATGAGCAGGATCGGGTCGTGGTCGCGCCAGGCGTCGACATCGGTGTCCTGTCGGTAGCGCGTGGCGTCGTCGGCGTTGGTGTGCGCCTCCATGCGGTACGTGACCGCCTCGACGAGCGTCGGGCCGCCGCCCTCACGCGCGCGGGCGACCGCTTCGCTCAGCACCTCGTGCATCGCCGCCGCGTCGTTGCCGTCGACCAGGCGACCCGGCATGCCGTACCCCACGGCCTTGTGGGCCAGGGACGGGGCCGCGGTCTGCTTGGCGAGCGGCACGGAGATCGCGAAGCCGTTGTTCTGCACGAGGAAGACGACGGGGGCCTGCCACACCGCGGCGAAGTTCAACGCCTCGTGGAAGTCGCCCTCACTGGTGCCGCCGTCACCGACCATGGCGAGCGCGACGACCCCGTCGCCCTTGAGCCGGGCCGCGTGCGCGAGGCCCACGGCGTGCGGGAGCTGGGTCGCAAGAGGGGTGCTCAGAGGCGCTATGTGGTGCTCTCGCGGGTCGTACCCGGTGTGCCAGTCGCCGCGCAGCAGCGTCAGCGCGCTCGCGGGGGCGAGGCCGCGGGCGACCACGGCGAGCGTGTCCCGATAACTGGGGAAGAGCCAGTCCCGCTCCTCCAGGGCGAGGGCGGCGGCGATCTCGCACGCCTCCTGCCCGGTGCTGGAGGGATAGACCGCGAGCCTGCCCTGCTTGGTCAGCGCCGTCGCCTGCGTGTTGTACCGACGGCCGCGCACGAGCTCCGCGTAGAGCCTGCGCAGCAGCTCCGGGTCGACCTTGTCGGCGGCGCCGGTGCCCAGAACGCGGTACGGCTCCGCGTCCGGCAGCAGCGGCGCGGGGTCGGTCCTGGGCTGCCAAGCGGGGGGCGGGGTGGGCCGGTAGGCGCCCCGCTGCTCCATGACCGTCATGACGGCACCTCCTGGGGGAAGCGGTCTCCTCGAGGGAGCGGCAAAAGAGGCGCGCGAGGTGATGCGCCTCACCTACCGATTGTTCGGTCGTCGGCACATTTTGGCTACAGGCACCTCCAGGCTGTGGACAAACGGTTCTGCACAGCCTGGGATGGATGCAGTACGTCCATGGTAGGGAGGCGGGGGGACATGGCATCTGAACGAATGGCCGACGGGCAGGACGGCGACCGCCCGGAGCCGCAGATACCGGATCCGCGCCCCCTGGACGCGATAGACCGCGACATCCTCCAGATCCTGCACACGGACGGTCGCGCGTCGATACGCTCCGTGGCCGAGCGGGTCCATGTGTCACGGGCCAACGCGTACGCGCGCATCAACCGCCTCATCGACGACGGGGTCATCCGGGGTTTCGGGGCGCGCATCAACCACGAACGCGCCGGGCAGGGCGCGTCCGCGTACATCACGCTCAAGATCGTCCAGAACACCTGGCGCACCGTGCGCGAGCATCTGCGCACTCTTCCCGGCGCGTCCCACATCGCCCTCGTCAGCGGCGACTTCGACGTACTGCTCCTGGTGCACACGCCCGACAACCGGGCCCTGCGCGAGCTGGTGCTCACCCGACTGCAGTCCATCCCCGAAGTGCTCAGCACGCGTACGTTGCTGGTCTTCGAGGAGGACGACATGGAGCCGGAGAGCTGATCTCCACCGGGCTCCACGTCCCCGGCACGCAGCCGGGGACGGAGCTCAGCGGTCCGTGCGCAGACCCGAGAAGGCCAGCTGCACGACCGCGTCGGCGATCTGCTCGCCGTTGGCGGCGCCCCGGCTCTCCGGCCGGTACCACTCCACGATCGAGTTGATCATGCCGAAGAGCAGCCGGGTGGCGAGCCGCAGTTCGACGTCGGAGCGCAGGTCACCGTCGGCGACGGCCTCCTTGAGCAGCGCCGCCACCTGCTGGTCGAACTCCCTGCGCCGCTCCATGGCCCAGCGCTCGGTGTCCGTGTTGCCGCGCACCCGCAGCAGCAGCGTCACATAGGGCAGTTCGGCCACCAGCACCTCGACGGTGCGGCGCGTCACGTACTCCAGCCGCTGCACCGCACTGCCCACGCGCGCGTGCTCCTCGGCGAGGATCCCGAAGAGCCCGTCGAGCGCCCGGCTCACGGCACGGCGCAGCAGTTCCTCCTTGCCGGCCACGTGGTGGTAGATGGAGGACTTGGAGATACCGGCCGCCTTGGAGAGGTGCTCCATGGACGTGCCGTCGTAGCCGCGCTCGTTGAAGACCCGGACGGCCACGCTCAGAAGCGTCTCCGGGGTGTACGTGTCGCGCCGGGCGGTGGTCATGAGTACTCCTCTCGCACGGCTTGGCGCCGCAGTGCCTGGGAGGGCGCGTAACGCCCGGTGGGGTACTCGTCGTGCAGGGCGTCGAGGGCCTCTGCGACCCGGTACGTGGTGAGGTTGCGGCCCCATGCGACGGGCCCGAGCGGGTAGTTGACGCCGAGCCGCATGGCGGTGTCGATGTCCTCGGCGTCCGCGACCTCGCGCCCGACGGCGTCGAGGGCGAAGTCGACGAGCATCCACACCGTGCGGGCGACGATCATGCCGGGGGCGTGCCCGATGACGCTGACCTTCTTGCCGAGCGCCTGGAAGAGGCCGATCGCCTCCTTCAGGGACTGCTCGCCGACCCTGCTCGAAGGGGAGAGGGCGATCCTGGTGGCGGCCCGGTAGTCCAGCGCCAGGTCGAAGTGGATGGCGGGCTCGGTGCCGGTGTCGGCGGCCGTGCCGTCGGCCAGGGCGAGCCGGGCCCCACTGGGGAGCTCGATGAAGCCGGGGTACTCGGGTACCCCCTTGCCGCGTCCGACCCGGATGCCCGCCTCTCCCATGAGGGCGGTGAGCGCGTCCGCCGGGAAGAGGTCACCGTGCACGGTGACGGACTGTGGCGCCTTCGCGGGCGGCGCGGTGTGCGGCTCCGCGCGCGAGACGTCGTCCCCGTACGCGTACCAGCCCTGCCCCGACTTCCGGCCGAGGCGGCGCGACTCCACGAGGCGGCGCTGCGCCAGCGACGGCGTGAACTTGGGGTCCTGGAAGAAGGACTCCCACACGGAGCGCGTGACGGCTTCGTTGACGTCCTGGCCGATGAGGTCGGTGAGCTCGAAGGGGCCCATCTTGAATCCTCCGCACTCGCGCAGGACGGCGTCGATCGTGGCGGGGTCGGCGACCCGCTCCTCGTACAGGCGCAGCGCCTCGGCGTAGAAGGGCCGTGCGATGCGGTTGACGATGAAGCCGGGGGTGTCCGCACAGCGCACCGGGGTCTTCCCCCAGGTTTTGGCCGTCTCGTACGCGCGCGTGGCCGCCGTCTCCTCCGTCGCGAATCCGCTGACGACCTCGACGAGAGGCAGCAGGGGCGCCGGGTTGAAGAAGTGCAGTCCGACGAAGCGGCCCGGGGCGCGCAGGGCGCCCGCGATGGCGGTCACCGAGAGGGACGACGTGTTGGTGGCGAGCAGACAGTCCTCGGCGACGACCTCCTCGAGGTCCAGGAACAGCCGCTGTTTCACGTCGAGTTGTTCGAGGATCGCCTCGACGACGAGACCGCAGTCGGCGAGCTCCGCGAGGCTCTCGGCGGGGGTGAGCCGGGCGGCGGCCGCGGCACGATCCTCGGCGGTCAGCCTGCCCTTCTCGACGAGCCGGTCCAGGCGCGCACCGATCGCGTCGGCCGCCGCTTTCGCGCGGCCCGGCGCGGCGTCGTACAGCCGCACGGGGTGGCCGGCGACCAGGGCGACCTGGGCGATGCCCTGCCCCATGGTTCCGGTACCGACCACGGCAACGGCGCTGCTGAGCTCGAGTGCTGTCATGTTCGCGATCCTCCCGCACGGCCCGTCGGCCGCAGGGTCCGGGGGTGGCCGTCAAGAAGTTGTCCACAGCTTTGACGGACCCTCTTGTCCCGACCGATCGTTCGGTTACTCTAGCCCTGTCAGAGCGTTCCTGCCCACCGTCCCTGCCCAGCTCGCCAGCTCGACGAAGAGCTGCCCGAGGAGGAGTTGGTCCCGTCATGGCCGCCGAACTCACCGCGCACCAGCTGATCGCCAAGCACCGGCCCACCCTCGACCAGGCGCTGGAGACCATTCGCACGCGTGCGTACTGGTCCCCCCACCCCGAGCACCCGAAGGCGTACGGGGAGAACGGCAGCCTGAGCCTGCCCGAGGGAAAGGCCGCCTTCGACGCCCTCCAGGGCACCCGATTCGACCTCGACCAGCCCGGCACCGACGACTGGGTCGGCGGCGAAGTCTCTCCGTACGGACCGGAGTTGGGGATCACCTACCCCCACCCGGACATCGACACCCTGCTGCCCGCCATGCGCGCCGGAATGCGCGCCTGGCGCGACGCCGGGGCGGAAGTGCGCGCGATGGTCTGTCTGGAGATCCTGTCGCGCATCAGCGCCCGCACGCACGAGTTCGCGCACGCGGTCATGCACACCAGCGGCCAGGCCTTCATGATGGCCTTCCAGGCGGGCGGCCCGCACGCCCAGGACCGAGGCCTCGAAGCGGTCGCTTATGCGTACGTGGAGCAGTCCCGCACCCCCGACGCCGCCGAGTGGACCAAGCCCCAGGGCAAGCGCGACCCGATCGCGCTGAACAAGCGGTTCACCCCCGTGGCGCGCGGCATCTCGCTCATGATCGGCTGCAACACCTTCCCGACGTGGAACGGCTATCCCGGCCTCTTCGCCTCGCTCGCCACCGGAAACCCCGTCCTGGTCAAGCCCCACCCCCGCGCGGTCCTGCCCCTCGCGCTCACGGTGCGGATCGCCCGCGAGGTCCTCGTCGACGCGGGCTTCGACCCGAACCTCGTCTGCCTGGCCGTCGAGCGTCCCGACGAGGGCATCGCCAAGACCCTCGCCGTGCGCCCCGAGATCAAGCTGATCGACTACACCGGATCGACGTCCTTCGGCGACTGGCTCGAGGCCAACGCCCGCCAGGCGCAGGTCTACACGGAAAAGGCCGGGGTCAACACCGTCGTCGTCGAGTCGACGGACAACTACAAGGGAATGCTGGCCAACCTCGCCTTCTCCCTGTCCCTGTACAGCGGCCAGATGTGCACCACCCCGCAGAACCTGCTGATCCCGCGCGACGGCATCCGGACCGACGCGGGCGCGAAGTCGTACGACGACGTGGTCGCCGACCTCGCGGCCTCGGTCAACGGCCTGCTCGGCGACGACGCCCGGGCCAACGGCATCCTGGGCGCCCTGGTCAACCCCGACGTGAAGTCCCGGCTCGAAGCGGCCGCGGGCCTCGGCGAGGTCGCCCTCCCCTCGCGGGAGATCGCCAACCCGGAATTCCCCGACGCCGTCGTCCGCACCCCGGTGATCGTCAAGCTGGACGGCGCCAAGCCGGACGCCGAGGCTGCCTACCTGAGCGAGTGCTTCGGCCCGGTCTCCTTCGCGGTCGCCGTCGACTCGGCGACGGACGCCGTGGAGCTGCTGCGCCGCACGGTGCGCGACAAGGGAGCCATGACCGTCGGGGCGTACACGACGTCGGAGGAGATCTCCGCCGCCGTCGAGGAGACCTGCCTCGAAGAGTGCGCCCAGCTGTCGCTGAACCTCACGGGCGGCGTCTATGTGAACCAGACGGCGGCGTTCTCGGACTTCCACGGCTCGGGCGGCAACCCCGCGGCGAACGCCGCACTGTGCGACGGCGCGTTCGTGGCCAACCGCTTCCGCGTGGTGGAGATCCGCAAGGACGCGTGAGCCCTAGGCGTTCCGCCTGACGCGGGACGCGCGGCGGGTCAGGCCTCCGGTCCCGGGGGCCTGCCCGCCGACCAGTGGAAGAGCGCCATGCCGACGCTGGTCGCCAGGTTGTAGCTGGATACCTGCGGCCGCATCGGCAGGGACACCAGGTGATCCGCGCGCTCACGCAGCGCGGCCGACAGCCCGCTGCGCTCGGAGCCGAAGGCGAGCACGGCATCGTCCGGGAGCTTCAGCCCCCGGATGTCCTCGCCCTCCGCGTCGAGCGCGAAGACCGGTCCTGGCGGCAGCTCCGTCACGTCCATGCGCTCCACCGCGGTCGCGAAGTGCAGACCGGCGCCGCCCCGCACCACAGTGGGGTGCCACGGGTCGAGCGTGCCGGTCGTCACGACCCCGGTCGCCCCGAACCCCGCGGCGAGCCGGATCACCGCCCCGGCATTGCCGAGGTTGCGCGGGTCGTCGAGCACGACGACCGGCGCGGACCGGGACGTCCTCCGCAGCGCCTCCAGGTTGGCCGCGCGAGAGGGACGTACCGCCAAGGCGGCCACGGCCGTCGGATGCAGCCGCGGCACGAGGGCACGCAGCCGGTCGTCCGGGACCTCCGTCAGAAGCTCGCCGAGCGTGTCCTTCACGTCCGGCGCGAGCTCGTCCGCCAGGGCCAGGACGGCGGACCGGTCACTGGTCAGCGCCACCGGCACCCGGGCGCCGAAGCGCAGCGCGTGCTTGATCGCGTGGAAGCCGTCGAGCAGTACGGACGTATCGGCGAGACCGCGCCAGGCGCGCACCGCGCCGTCCGGGCCCGCGCCGTCGGGGTCCGCGCCCTCAGGGCCCGCCCCGTAGCCGTCCGTCCTGTTCATGGCGTGAAGCCTACGTGGGCGGGTGGAGTGGGTTCCTCACCCTGCGTCCGGCCCTGCTCCCCCGCCTCGACCGCCTCGACGCGCTGTTCCGGCACGTCACCGCGGCGCGCGAGCGGAAGGCGGGATACCGCCCCTTCACGCGCGCGTGCAGCCCAGTCGCGCGCGCGTGCCGCCCAACGGCCGAGCCTCCGCAGGAACGATGTCGGCAGGAAGACCGCGTCGGCCGCGATCATCGCCAGCGAGAAGAACGGCAGCCCCAGAATGATCGCGATCACGGAGTGCTCGACGATCATGGCCACGAGCAGGACGTTCTTGACCCGGCGATTGAAGAGGGTGAAGGGGAAAGCCACCTGCACGGCGACCGTTCCGTACGTCACCAGGAGCACCATGATGCCGTGGGACGAGAGCAGTTCGGAGAGGGCCGGCCACGGGGAGAAGTAGTCGAGGTTCAGCGGGTAGTACACCGCCGTGCCGTCCTGCCAGCGACTCCCCTGGATCTTGTACCAGCCCGCGGTCGCGTAGATCAGGCACGCCTCGACCATGATCACCATCAGGCCCGCGTTATGGGCGAGGTTGGCCACGACGTCGAGCAGCTTGCGCAGCTCGCTCTCCGGAGCCCGCCGCCCCACGGCCCACCAGAAGCCGTGCACCAGCCACAGCCCCCAGAAGAGCAGCAGCCATCCGCCGGTGAGCTCCCCCATGAACGTCACGACGGACAGCCCGAGCCCGAGCACCCACCACAGGACGGGCCCGACCGCCCCAACCGGTCCGCCCGCCCCAACCTTTCCGCCCGGCCCGACCGGGTCCTGCGCGCCCTCACGCGCGCGTGCCGCTCGCCGCGCGTCCAGAGACCAGACCTGACCGCAGCGCGTGAACACCAGGTACGTCGACATCAGGTGGATGACGTTGTCGCCGCCGTCCCCCATGAAGATGCTGCGGTTCTGCAGCGACAGCACACCGATCATGAAGAGCACGGACATCGCGCGCGTGTGCCACCCGAGCAGCAGCAGGACGCTGCTGAGGATCCCCATCGCGTAGACGATCTCGAACCAGAGATGCCCGTCCGACCACATCAGAGCCGTGAAGGCGCCGTTGTTCGCGATGAGCTGCTGCGCCATGTCCCAGTTCCAGGGGCCGTCGGGCCCGTACATCTCATGGCGGTGGGGGAGCTCGCGCAGCAGGAAGAAAAGCCAGGTGCCGGCGAATCCGATACGGATCACCGCGGTCTGGTACGGCCCCAGGGCGAACCCCGTGACGTTGTTGATGCCCCGTGCCACCGGGTGCGCGAAGCGGCTCATCGGGCAGCACCCTCCGCGTCGGCGTCCGCGCGGCCGACCGGGTCGGCGTCCGCGCGGCCCTTCCCGTCGGCGAGCGGCAGGTCGTCCGGCTCCACGGTCCACCACGGGAGCACGCGGTAGGCCGGCTTGAGGGAGACCTTCTCGTCGCTCCACTTCGGCGGCCGCACGTTGGTCGTCTTCGAGCGCAGCTGCACGCGCGCGATCTCGTCCCCCTTGCCTCCCGGCTCCTCGCGGTCGAGGCGCAGGTACGCGATGCGGCGGACGTAACGCTCGGAGAGCTGGCCCCGCAGTCCGACGGGACGATTCTGCGAGTCGTGCGAGCCCACGTAGAAGTCCCAGGCACGGCGGAGTTCGTTCTGCTGCGTGTGGCTGGGCAGGAGGCTTCCGTCGATGGCGGCCCCGTCCTCGGCGGAGAGGCCGTACCACTCGGTGGTCCGCACACCCCCCTCAGCCGTACGGAGCTCCGCTCGTGCCTGCACCGCGACGTTCTGCTGGAGTGGGTTGGGCGCGAAGAGCTTCCAGTTCTGCTCGAACTCGGGGTAGATCCATTCGTCGACCACGTCCCCGTGCTGCTTGGTCAGCGTGTTCGAGGGCGCGACGTGCAGGAACAGCATGGCGACGTGGACGCAGGCGGCCGCGGCGACGACGGCCAGGGCGCACGCGGCGGCGATCTGGTACCCGAGCCGCAGCCCGGCGATCCCCACCCGGCCCGGCTGCTCGGCGACACCGTCCCGACCCGGCTGCCCGGCGGTCACGACCTGGGACGGCTGCCCGGCGGTCCCGACCTGGACCGACCGCTCGGCGGCCCCCTCGGGCCCGCCGTCGGAGCCCTCGTCGTTCCGGTCCATTCCGCCCCGTTCCCCGTTCCCGCACCGAACCCTGCCGCCGGAACGGTACTCAGGCCTGCCCGCCGCGCACAGCGTCCGTGAAGTTATCCACAGGGTTGACACCTTATGGCGGAGGACCGCACCATTGAATTCAACGAACCGAACGATCGGTCGGGCGGTTCGCTCACAGGTCGAGGGGGACCGAGATGGCGACAGCAGCCGCACACCAGGCGGCGGGCACGAAGCCGGAGGAGGCCGCGCCCGCCGCGGGCACGGCGGAGCACCAGGCCGCCTTCGACGCGGCGGTCGCCGCCGACGAGCGCATCGAGCCGCGCGACTGGATGCCGGACGCGTATCGCGCGTCCCTCGTGCGCCAGATCGCCCAGCACGCGCACTCCGAGATCATCGGCATGCAGCCGGAGGCCAACTGGATCACGCGCGCCCCCTCCCTCCGGCGCAAGGCGATCCTCATGGCCAAGGTGCAGGACGAGGCCGGCCACGGCCTGTACCTGTACAGCGCGGCGGAGACCCTCGGCACGAGCCGCGACGAACTGCTCGACAAGCTGCACTCCGGCCGCCAGAAGTACTCGTCGATCTTCAACTACCCCACGCTGACCTGGGCGGACGTGGGCGCCATCGGCTGGCTCGTGGACGGCGCCGCGATCACGAACCAGGTCCCCCTGTGCCGCTGTTCGTACGGACCGTATGCGCGGGCGATGGTCCGCGTCTGCAAGGAGGAGTCCTTCCACCAGCGCCAGGGGTACGAGTCGTTGCTCGCCCTCAGCCGCGGCACCGAGGCCCAGCACGCCATGGCGCAGGACGCCGTGGACCGCTGGTGGTGGCCCTCCTTGATGATGTTCGGCCCGCCCGACGACGAGTCCTCGCACTCCGAGCAGTCGATGACGTGGAAGATCAAGCGCCACTCGAACGACGAGCTGCGCCAGCGCTTCGTGGACATCTGCGTCCCCCAGGCGGAGTCCCTCGGCCTGACGCTCCCCGACCCTGACCTGGTGTGGAACGAGTCCCGGGGGCACTACGACTTCGGGGCCATCGACTGGACCGAGTTCTGGGACGTCCTCAAGGGCAACGGGCCCTGCAACGACCAGCGCATAACCCAGCGCCGCCGAGCCCACGAGGAGGGCGCCTGGGTCCGCGAGGCAGCGGCTGCGTACGCGCGCAAGCAGACGCCCGCACCGGGCACGGCCAAGCAGGGCACGGCCCCGCAGAGCACGGTCACACAGCACGGAGAGGCGACAGCATGAGCAGCTCGACCGACTGGCCGCTGTGGGAGGTGTTCGTCCGCTCCCGCCGCGGGCTCTCCCACACCCACGCGGGCAGCCTGCACGCGCCGGACGCGGAGATGGCCCTGCGCAACGCCCGCGACCTGTACACGCGCAGGAGCGAAGGCGTCTCGATCTGGGTCGTGCCGTCCGCCGAGATCACCGCGTCCTCCCCGGACGAGAAGGACTCCTTCTTCGAACCGGCGGGCGACAAGCCCTACCGCCACCCGACGTTCTACGAAATCCCGGAAGGGGTGAAGCACCTGTGAGCTCCCAAGCACCCGTGACCACCCCGCCCACCGGCCCCACCACGGTCCCCGCCCTGGCTCTCGGCGACGACGCGCTGGTGCTCTCCCACCGCCTGGGGGAGTGGGCCGGACACGCCCCCGTCCTCGAAGAGGAGGTCGCCCTGGCGAACATCGCCCTCGACCTGCTCGGCCAGGCCCGGCTCCTGCTGTCCATGGCCGGCGACGAGGACGAGTTGGCGTACCTCCGCGAGGAGCGCTCCTTCCGCAACCTCCAGCTGGTCGAGCAGCCGAACGGCGACTTCGCGCACACCATCGCCCGCCAGCTCTACTTCTCGACCTACCAGTCGCTGCTGTACGGCGAGTTGGCGTCCGGGGACGGCGCGTTCGCCCCGCTGGCCGCGAAGGCGGTCAAGGAGGTGGCCTACCACCAGGACCACGCCGAGCAGTGGACCCTGCGGCTCGGTGACGGCACGGACGAGAGCCACACACGGATGCAGGCGGGCATCGACGCCCTGTGGCGGTTCACCGGCGAGATGTTCAAGCCGGTGCCCGGTCTGGACGCCGACTGGCAGTCCATCCAAGAGCGGTGGACCACGTCGGTGACCTCGGTCGTCGAGCGGGCGACCCTGACCGTTCCGCAGGGCCCGCAGACCGGCGCGTGGACGGCGGGCGCCGGCCGCGAGGGCCTGCACACGGAGTCGTTCGGCCGGATGCTCGCCGAGATGCAGCACCTGCACCGCAGCCACCCGGGGGCGTCATGGTGACGACCGCGCCCACCGCGCTGGAGGCGGAGCTCCTGGCCCTCGCGGGCTCGGTGCCCGACCCCGAGCTGCCTGTGCTGACACTGGCCGAGCTCGGCGTGGTGCGCGGCGTGCGGGTCCTCGCCCCGGGCAAGGTCGACGTCGAGCTGACCCCCACCTACACGGGCTGCCCGGCGATAGAGGCCATGTCCGCCGACATCGAGCAGGTCCTGCACGACCACGGCGTGGCCGAGGTCGCGGTGCGCACGGTTCTCTCCCCCGCCTGGTCCACCGACGACATCAGTGCGGAGGGCCGCCGCAAGCTGGCCGAGTTCGGCATAGCTCCCCCGCGCTCCCACGCGACGGACGGACCCGTTCCGCTCAGCCTGTCGATCCGCTGCCCGCACTGTGGCTCGACCGACACCGAACTGCTCAGCCGCTTCTCCTCCACGGCCTGCAAGGCACTGCGCCGCTGCGCCTCCTGCCGGGAACCCTTCGACCACTTCAAGGAGTTGTGATGGCCCGCTTCCACCCGCTCCGGGTAGCGGCGGTCGACCGGCTCACCGACGACTCCGTGGCGCTGACGTTCGACGTGCCGCCGCCGCTCCGCGAGGAGTACCGCTTCACGCCGGGCCAGCACCTCGCCATCCGCCGCTTCGTGGACGGCACGGAGATCCGGCGCACGTACTCGATCTGCTCCACGGCCCCGCCCGTCGACGCCCCGGAGGAGCCCCGGTTCCTGCGCGTCGGGGTGCGCCTGGTCGAGGACGGCGCCTTCTCCACGTACGCGTTCAAGGAAGTCGCCGTCGGTGACGAGCTGGAGGTCATGACGCCGGCCGGGCGTTTCACCCTGGACCCGTCCCCGGGGCGCTATGCGGCGATCGTCGGCGGCAGCGGCATCACACCGGTGCTCTCCATCGTCACCACGCTCCTGGAACGGGAGCCCAAGGCGGACTTCTGCCTCATACGCAGCGACCGCACCGCCGCGTCGACGATGTTCCTGGAGGAGGTCGCGGACCTGAAGGACCGTTGGCCCGACCGGTTCCAGCTGGTCACCGTGTTGTCCCGCGAGGAACAGCAGGCGGGTCTCGGCTCCGGACGGCTCGACGAGGAACGCCTCTCGCAGCTCCTGCCCGCACTGCTACCCGTGACCGAGGTCGAGGGCTGGTTCCTGTGCGGCCCGTTCGGCCTGGTGCAGGGCGCGGAGCGGACGCTGCGTGCCCTGGGCGTCCCGCGCCGCCGCGTGCACGAGGAGATCTTCCACGTGGACGACGGAGGAGCCACCGTCGTGGCCGCCACCTCCTCGACTCCGGCGCTCACGCACAGCACGGTGACGGCCACCCTGGACGGCCGCTCCGGCACCTGGCCCGTGCAGGCCGGGGAGACCCTCCTGGAGACGGTGCTGCGCAATCGCGCCGACGCTCCGTATGCCTGCAAGGGAGGGGTGTGCGGCACGTGCCGGGCCTTCTGTGTCTCCGGTGAGGTGCGGATGGACCGCAACTTCGCGTTGGAGCCGGAGGAGACGGAGGCCGGGTATGTGCTGGCGTGCCAGTCCCGTCCGGCCACGGACACCGTGGAGCTCGACTTCGACCGCTGACCCCACTGCCTGTTCCCTTCCGATAGAACCTGTTCTATCTTGACGCTCCGTCAGATACGAAGAGGCGGAAGAAGCGACGGATACGTCGGCCGACCGGGGCGCGGGAGGACGGGCAGTGGACTTCACCTTCACCGAGGAACAGCAGGCCGTGGTCGAGGCGGCGAAGGCACTCTTCGCGGACGTCGAGCCGGACGGGGTGCCGAGCCCCGCCCTCACGCCCGGCGCCGTAGCCGAGGACTTCGACCGCGCCCTGTGGTCCCGGCTCGCCGACGCCGACCTGCTGGGCGTTCTCATCGACCCGGAGCACGGCGGTGTGGGCCTGGACGTCATCGCGCTGTGCCTGGTGCTGCGCGAGTCCGCGAAAGTGCTCGCCCGGGTGCCTCTTCTGGAGAGCAGCGCCGCCGCGTCCGCCGTTCGGGCCCACGGGGGCGACGAGTTGAAGCGGCGGGTGCTTCCCGCGATCGCGAGCGGCGACCTGGTCCTGACGGTCGCCGCCAACGGCCGCACCGGCCACGACCCGGCCGACCTCGCCGTCACCGCACAGCGCGACGGCGACAGCTGGGTCCTGGACGGGCTCCAGACGGGCGTGCCCTGGGCGCAGAACGCCGACCTCGTGGTCGTGCCCGCCCACACCCCCGACGGTCACACCGTCCTCGCACTCGTCCCCCGCCCCCACGAAGGTCTGACCGTCGCCGAACAGATCTCCACCAGCGGCGAGCGTCTCGGCGAGCTCCGTCTGACGGCCGTGCGCATCGCCGCGTCCGACGTCATCGAGGACGACGGCGCCTGGGAGCGGCTGCGCGACCTGCTCGCCACCGGAACGTGCGCGCTCTCACTCGGTCTCGGCGAGGGCGTGCTGCGCATGACGAGCGAGTACGTCAGCAAGCGGGAGCAGTTCGGCCACCCCGTGGCCACGTTCCAAGCGGTGGCCGTGCAGGCAGCCGACCGCTACATCGACCTGCGCTCGATGGAAGTCACCCTCTGGCAGGCCGCCTGGCGCGTGAGCACCGGCGCGGAAGGCCCCCTGCCCACCGCAGGAGACGTCGCCGTCGCGAAGATCTGGGCTTCGGAGGGCGTGCGCAGGGTCGTGCAGACGGCCCAGCACCTGCACGGCGGCTTCGGCGCCGACACCGACTACTCCCTGCACCGGTACCACGCCTGGGCCAAGCAGTTGGAGCTCTCCCTTGGCCCGGCCGCCGCCCACGAGGAGGCCCTGGGCGACCTGCTGGCCGCCCACGCACTCGGCTGAGACCTTCGGGTCAGACCACGGTGCCGGGCTGGCCCTTGTCGTCCACCACGGGCCGCCCCGAGGCCGCCCACGCCTCCATGCCACCGGCGACGTTGAACGCCTCGATGCCCTGCTGCCCGAGGTACATGGCGACCTGGGCGGAGCGCCCGCCGGACCGGCAGATGACGTTGACCTTGCCGTCCTGCGGCGCGGCCTCGGTCAACTCGCCGTACCGTGCCACGAATTCGCTCATCGGGATGTGCAGCGCACCCGCGGCATGCCCCGCCTGCCACTCCTCGTCCTCGCGGACGTCCAGCAGAAAGTCGCCGTTCGTGAGGTCGTCGACACCGACCGTGGGCACCTGAGATCCGAAAGCCATGCCCCCGACGCTACCCGAAGGCCCGACCCCTCAAGACCCAAAAACCCGACCCCTCAAGACCTGAAGGCCCGACCCCTCAGGCGCGCAGTCGCGCCAGCTCCGCCTCGCGCTCGCCGACCTGCGCGAGCAACTGCTCGGCGATCTCGTCGAGCAGCGTGTCCGGGTCATCGGGAGCGAGACGCAGCATGCCGCCGATCGCGCTCTCCTCCAGCTCCTTGGCGAGGACCGTCAAGAGCTCCTTGCGCTGGGCGAGCCACTCGAGCCTCGCGTACAGCTCCTCGCTGCGGGTCAGCCGCTGCTCAACGGGGACGGGACCCGCCGCCCACTCCTCGGACAGCTCCCGCAGCATCGCCTCGTCACCGCGGGCGTACGCGGCGTTGACCCGCGTGATGAACTCCTCGCGCCGCTGCCGCTCACCCTCCTCCTGCGCCAGATCCGGATGCGCCTTGCGGGCCAGCTCGCGGTAGAGCTTGCGGGCCTCCTCGCCGGGGCGCACCCGCTGCGGCGGGCGCACCGACTGCTCGGTCAGCATCGCGGCGGCCTCGGGGTAGAGCCCGTCGCCGTCCATCCAGCCGTGGAACAGCTCCTCGACGCCGGGCATCGGCATCACCCGCGCCCGCGCCTCGTCCGCCTTGCGCCGGTCCTCCGGGTCGCCGGTGCGGGCAGCGGTGGCCTCGGCGATCTGCGCGTCCAGTTCGTCGAGGCGCGCGTACATCGGGCCGAGCTTCTGGTGGTGGAGGCGGGAGAAGTTCTCCACCTCCACACGGAAGGTCTCCAGCGCGATCTCGTACTCGATCAGTGCCTGCTCCGCGGCGCGCACGGCCCTTTCGAGCCGCTCCTCAGGACGCTCCCTGGGGGGCTCCTCGGCGGAACCCGACGCATCGCGCTCTTCCGACCGCACCGGCCCCTCCGAACCGTCCGACCGGGCTTCGGACCTCTCCCTGAGCCGCGCCTTCAGCTGCTCCTTGAGCCGCCCTTCGGAGCCCGGCTGTCGCTCTCCCTCCGGGGGAGTTCCAGGCGTCTCGGGCTGCGTCGGCTCGGCTTCCGGGGTCGTCACTCGTCCAGCCTAGGCCACACAAGGCCCGGCCCAGGAAACCCCGTCCGCGCCACGCCCGGCCCCTTCCCGTCACACCCCCGACTCCGCCGGCACTCGCCCCTCCTTGACCGCCCGCACCAACAGCGCGTGATCCGCCTCCGTACGGTCCGCGTACGCCGTCGCGAACCGCGCCATCGCCTCGTCCAGCTCGTCGTTCTTCCCGCAGTACCCCGCTATGAGGCGCGGGTCCACGCTGTGCGCGTGTGCGCGGGCCAGCAGGGCGCCGGTCATGCGGCCGTAGTCGTCCAGCTGGTCGGCAGCCAGCTCGGCCGGGTCGACGCTGCCCTTGCGGTTCCTGAACTGCCGTACCTGGAAAGGCCGTCCGTCGACCGTCGTCCACCCGAGCAGGAAGTCGCTGACGACCTGCATCCGCTTCTGGCCGAGCACCACCCGGTGCCCCTCGTGCACGGTCTCCGGCGCCTTGAAGCTGGCCACCGGCAGATGCGGGAGCAGCACGGAGGGCCGCGCCTCCTTGACCTGGAGCACCAGCGGCTTGCCCCGGTGGTCGAGGAGCAGCACCACGTACGACCGCAGGCCGACGCTGCCCGTGCCGACGACGCGGAACGCCACGTCCTGGATCGCATAACGCGCCAGGAGCGGCAGCCTGTCCTCCGTCAGCGTGCTCCTGTATTCACCGAGGGCCACCGCCACCGAGGCCGCCTCCGCGTCCGGCACGCGCCGCAGCACAGGCGGCGCGTCCACGAAGCGACACCCTTCGGCGCCGTCCTCGCCCACGACCTTCTCCGTCGACTTCGCGGCGAAGCGGGCGCTCGTGTTCTGCCGTGCCTTTTCGGACACCCGCTCCAGGGTGCCGAGGAGGTCACGCGCGTCCGTGTGCGAGACCAACTGCTCGTCCGCGATGGCGTTCCACGCGTCGAGGACCGGGAGCTTCGCGAGCAGCCGCATCGTGCGGCGGTAGGCCCCGACGGCATCCAGGGCCGCCTCCTCACAGGCGTCCTCGCTCGCCCCCGCCTCGCGCCCCGCGAGCACCAGGGACGCGGCCAGGCGCTTGAGGTCCCACTCCCAGGGACCGAGCACCGTCTCGTCGAAGTCGTTCAAATCGATGACGAGCCCGCCCCGCGCGTCCCCGTACAACCCGAAGTTCGCCGCATGCGCGTCACCGCATATCTGCGCGCCGATGCCGGTCGCCGGGGTACGCGCGAGGTCGTACGCCATGAGGCCCGCGGACCCCCGCAGGAAGGCGAACGGCGACGCCGTCATCCTGCCGACCCGGATCGGCGTGAGCTCGGGAAGCCGGTCGCGGTTGGACTCCTCCACGGCAGCCACCGCGTCGGGCCGTGCGCCGTCCGCCTCGAACTCCGCGTGCGCGGCACGGGGCACCCGCTGCCGCACCGCCTTGCCCTCCGCCTTCGGCGACCCCTGGGCGGGCCACTCCGCGAACCCCCGCACCCGCGGAAGCCGCTCGCCACGCTGTCCGGGAATCCTCCCGCCGTGCTCCACCATGCTCGTCGCCCCCCCGTCGGCCGTCGGCCAACCCCGAATCCGGCCTCGAAGGTACCGCCGCTCGCCGACCGCCGTCAGAGCCTGTGGATAACTTCGGTGACATACATCACCGCCCCGCACGGCGGATGAAGGCGCGTACATGCGGTCCGTGCCTGCGCATGCGGGCACGCGCAGACGCGCGGGCAACAAAAAGAAGCGGCCCCCTTCCGGACTTTCATCCGGAGGAGGACCGCTTCCTCGTTGTGCGCGAGGGGGGAGTTGAACCCCCACGCCCTTGCGGGCACTGGAACCTGAATCCAGCGCGTCTGCCTATTCCGCCACCCGCGCATGGGTGCTGTCTTTGGGCCTCTCACTGTGTGGTGCGAGCGCCTGCCGACATCCAGAAGATTAGCACGCTGCAGCGGGTGGATTCACATCCGTATTCGGCGGGCAACCGGCACCAGAAGCCTCGCCCCGGCCCTGGGCGGGGCTCACCCGCCCCACGGACCGAACCTGACCCGCCCGGCATCCCGGTCCCGTACTCACCTCATTCACCTCTTCCCGGCCGAGCTTCCCGGCCGAGCTCGCCGAGGTCCACAGCCAGGTGCGGGACACTGGCTTCGGGCCCCCTCTACGATCCCTTGTAAAAGGAGGCTCGAGCAGACGTCCCGAGCAGCTGCCCGTAAGGGGTTCCGGGGCCGGAATCAGGGCTTGATCAGGGGTCCCGGAGGGTCCTTGGACGCCGGCGCGGGCATGTCTTGTGAGAGGCGACACTCGTCGACTGGGCGGACAGGGGGAACCAGCCGATTTCCCGGCGCGTGGATACGATCAGTAAGCAGTACCAGGATGACTACGACGGAGGAGGTGCCCCATGGGAGTCCTGAAGAAGTTCGAGCAGCGACTCGAAGGTCTGGTCAACGGCACCTTCGCCAAGGTGTTCAAGTCCGAGGTCCAGCCCGTCGAGATCGCCGGCGCGCTCCAGCGGGAGTGCGACAACAACGCGACGATCTGGAACCGCGAGCGGACCGTCGTCCCGAACGACTTCATCGTCGAGCTGAGCGCCCCCGACTTCGAAAGACTGAGTCCGTACTCGGGCCAGCTGGGCGACGAGCTCTCCGGCATGGTGCGTGACTACGCGAAGCAGCAGCGGTACAGCTTCATGGGCCCCATCAAGGTCCACCTGGAGAAGGCCGAGGACCTCGACACCGGCCTGTACCGCGTGCGCAGCCGCACCCTCGCCTCCAGCAGCTCCCAGGCGCCCGAGCGCGCCCCCGCGGGCCCCGGCGGCCCCACGGCGGCCCCCGGCCGCGGCGCGGGCGGCGGCGGAGGGGCCGCGGGAGGCTATCCGCAGCCGCCGTCCGGCGCTCCCGGAGGCGCACCTCCCATGCCCGCCGCGCCGCCGCCCGGCGCGGGCCGCTCCGGCGGGCAGTCCCCGGCTCCGAACAGGCCCTCGGGCCCCGGTGCCGGACCACTTCCGGGCGCCCAGGTGCGGCGCTGGATCGAGATCAACGGCAATCGACATCAGATCTCCCGCCCGACGCTGGTGCTGGGTCGCAGCACCGACGCCGATGTGCGGATCGACGACCCCGGCGTATCCCGTCGGCACTGTGAGATCCGGACCGGAACGCCCTCGACGATCCAGGATCTCGGGTCTACCAACGGCATCGTGGTAGACGGGCAGCACACCACCCGCGCTACGCTCCGCGACGGCTCGCGGATCGTCGTGGGCCAAACCACCATCGTTTACCGGCAAGCCGAAGGGTGAAGCGGGGGCAATGTCAGAGCTGACCCTGACGGTCATGCGGCTAGGTTTCCTGGCCGTTCTGTGGCTGTTCGTGATCGTGGCCGTCCAGGTCATTCGCAGCGACCTGTTCGGAACGCGCGTCACACAGCGCGGTTCCCGGCGCGAGCGGCCCCAGCAGGCCGCTCGCCAGCAGCAGGCCGCGCCTCCGCAGCAGCGCCAACAGCAGGGCGGCGGCCGCTCGCGGCGCGGCGCCCCCACAAAGCTGGTCGTCTCCGAGGGCATCCTCGCCGGGACGACGGTCGCCCTGCAGGGCCAGACCATCACGCTGGGCCGTGCGCACGACTCCACGATCGTGCTGGACGACGACTACGCCTCCAGCAGGCATGCCAGGATCTACCCGGACCGTGACGGCCAGTGGATCGTCGAGGATCTCGGGTCCACCAACGGCACGTATCTCGACCGGACCCGACTCACCAGCCCGACGCCCATTCCGCTGGGCACGGCGATCCGCATCGGCAAGACCGTCATCGAGCTGCGGAAGTAGTACTACGTCATGACAGAGCGCGAGCGGAGCGAGCGAGCCGAAACGGCTGTCCAGGCACTGGACGCCGGCGCGCTCCCGACCGGAGGGTGGGCACCGTGCGGATGTACCCGGAGCCGACGGGCGAGGTGCGCATGAGTCTGTCTTTGCGCTTCGCCGCCGGATCGCACAAGGGCATGATCCGGGAGGGGAACGAGGACTCCGGTTACGCCGGCCCGCGTCTCCTCGCGATCGCCGACGGCATGGGGGGCCAGGCCGCGGGTGAGGTGGCGAGCTCCGAGGTCATCTCGACGCTCGTCACGCTCGACGACGACGTCCCGGGTTCGGACATCCTCACGTCGCTGGGCACCGCCGTGCAACGGGCCAACGACCAGCTGCGCATGATGGTCGAGGAGGACCCCCAGCTCGAGGGCATGGGGACCACCCTGACCGCCCTCCTGTGGACGGGTCAGCGCCTCGGCCTCGTGCACGTCGGCGACTCGCGCGCGTACCTCCTGCGGGACGGCGTCCTCACGCAGATCACGCAGGACCACACCTGGGTGCAGCGCCTCGTCGACGAGGGCCGCATCACCGAGGAAGAGGCCACCACCCACCCGCAGAGGTCGCTCCTCATGCGCGCGCTGGGCAGCGGCGACCACGTGGAACCCGATCTGTCGATCCGCGAAGTGCGCGCCGGCGACCGGTACTTGATCTGCTCGGACGGCCTCTCCGGAGTCGTGTCCCACCAGACCATGGAGGACGCCCTCGCGTCCTACCAGGGCCCCCAGGAGACCGTGCAGGAGCTCATCCAGCTCGCGCTGCGCGGCGGCGGCCCCGACAACATCACCGTGATCGTCGCCGACGTCCTGGACATCGACAGCGGCGACACCCTGGCGGGCCAGCTGTCCGACACCCCCGTGGTCGTCGGCGCGGTCGCCGAGAACCAGCTCCAGTCGCAGGACGACGGCGCGATGCAGACCCCCGCGGGCCGTGCGTCCGGCCTCGGCCGTCCGGTGCCGCCGCAGGCCCCCCAGGGAGGGGGCGGCTTCGGCCCGCCCGGCAGCGGAGACACCACGGGATATGTCCCCGAGGGCAGCTTCGGGGCGTACGACGACGAGGATTTCGAGAAGCCCGGCGGCGGCCGCAAGTGGCTCAAGAGATCCCTCTACGGAGTGCTCGCTCTCGCCGTCATCGGCGGCGGTCTCTACGGCGGGTACCGCTGGACCCAGACTCAGTACTACGTGGGCACGAAGGACAAGCACGTAGCCCTGTACCGCGGTATCGACCAGGACCTCGCGTGGGTCAGCCTTTCGAAGGTCGAGAAGGATCACCCCGAGGTCGAACTCAAGTACCTGCCGCCGTACCAGCGCAAGCAGGTCGAGGCCAACATCGTCGAGGACAGCCTCGACGAGGCCAAGAGCAAGATCGACGAGCTGAGCCTGCAGGCCACCGCGTGCAAGAAGGACGCCGAGCGTCGCGAGGTCGAGCGCGAGAACAACGCCAAGACCGGTGAGGGCGAAGCGGGCGGCACCACCGGACAGCGCAAGGCGCCGGACCCGGACCCGACGTCGCCCGGCGGCGACGCCAGGACCGACAAGAACGACAAGAACAACCCGACCGACAAGAACAAGTCCAAGACCGCACCGACTCCCACACCCGGCCCCAGCCTCTCCGAGGATGAGCAGAAGCTGGTCCCGCTGTGCGGTAAGCAGTAAGCAGCCGTTGGGGGCCTCTGCACGCCATGAGCAGTAGTACTACACACACGTCGACGATCGGCGCGATCGGGGCGCCGAGCAGGCGCAACACCGAGCTCGCGCTGCTCGTGTTCGCCGTCGTCATTCCGCTGTTCGCCTACATGAACGTGGGCCTCGCGCTCGACGGCAAGGTGCCGTCCGGCATGCTCGGCTACGGAGCGGGCCTCGGGCTCCTCGCGGCGGTGGGCCACCTGGTCGTCCGCAAGTTCGCGGCGTACGCGGACCCGCTGCTGCTGCCGCTGGCCACCCTGCTGAACGGCCTGGGTCTGGTGCTGATCTGGCGGCTCGACCAGTCCGAGCGGCTCCAGCAGCTGCCGAACTTCAGCGCCGCGGCGCCGAACCAGCTCATGTACTCCGCGATCGGCATCGCCCTGTTCGTGGGTGTGCTGCTGCTCCTCAAGGACCACCGCGTCTTGCAGCGCTACACGTACATCTCCATGGTCGGTGCCCTGGTCCTGCTGCTCCTGCCCCTCGTGCCGGGCCTCGGCATGAACGTGTTCGGCGCGAAGATCTGGATCCACATCGGCGGCTTCTCCATCCAGCCCGGTGAGTTCGCGAAGATCGTCATCGCGATCTTCTTCGCCGGTTACCTGATGGTGAAGCGCGATGCCCTCGCCCTGGCCAGCCGTCGCTTCATGGGCCTGTACCTGCCGCGTGGGCGCGACCTCGGCCCGATCATCGTCGTCTGGGCGATGTCGATCCTGATCCTCGTCTTCGAGACCGACCTCGGTACGTCACTGCTGTTCTTCGGCATGTTCGTCGTCATGCTGTACGTCGCCACGGAGCGCACCAGCTGGATCGTCTTCGGTCTCCTGATGTCCGCGGTCGGCGCCGTCGCCGTCGCGAGCTTCGAACCTCACATCCAGACGCGTGTGCAGGCATGGCTCGACCCGATGCGCGAGTACAACCTCAGCCAGGCCGGTGTACAGGACGGTGTCCTCCACTCCGAGCAGGCCATGCAGGCCCTGTGGGCCTTCGGCTCCGGCGGCACCCTCGGCACCGGACTCGGCCAGGGCAACTCGGACCTGATCAAGTTCGCCGCCAACTCCGACTTCATCCTCGCCACCTTCGGCGAGGAGCTCGGGCTCGCCGGCATCATGGCGATCCTGCTCATCTACGGGCTGATCGTCGAGCGCGGCGTCCGCACGGCGCTCGCCGCCCGCGACCCGTTCGGCAAGCTCCTCGCGATCGGCCTCTCCGGTGCCTTCGCCATCCAGGTCTTCGTCGTCGCCGGCGGCGTCATGGGCCTCATCCCCCTGACCGGTATGACGATGCCCTTCCTGGCGTACGGCGGTTCCTCCGTCATCGCCAACTGGGCCCTGATCGGCATCCTGATCCGGATCAGCGACACCGCGCGCCGACCCGCTCCCTCCCCAGCCCCCAACCCCGACGCCGAAATGACGCAGGTGGTCCGACCGTGAACAAGCCCCTGCGCCGGATCGCGATCTTCTGCGGGCTGCTCATCCTCGCGCTGCTCGCCCGGGACAACTGGCTCCAGTACGTCCAGGCCGACACCCTGGCCAAGGACGACAAGAACCGCCGCGTCACCATCGAGCGCTACTCCCAGCCGCGCGGCGACATCATCGTCGACGGCAAGCCCATCACCGGCTCGAAGGCCACTCCGGGCAACGACCTCAAGTACAAGCGCACCTGGAAGGACGGGCCCATGTGGGCCCCCGTCACCGGGTACTCCTCGCAGCGCATGGGCGCCACCCAGCTGGAGAGCATCGACGACGGCATCCTCACCGGCAACGACGACCGGCTCTTCTTCCGCCGCACCCTCGACATGCTGACGGGTGAGAAGAAGGAGGGCGGCAATGTCGTCACGACCCTCAACTCCGCCGCGCAGAAGGCCGCGTACGAGGGCCTGAAGGGCCGCGGCAAGGGTGCCGTCGCCGCGATCGACCCGTCCACCGGCGCCATCCTGGCCATGGCCTCCACACCGTCGTACGACCCGGGTGACTTCGCCGGCAACACGAGCGCGGAAGCCGAGAAGTACCTGAAGCTCGACAAGAGCAAGGACAAGCCGATGGTCAATCGCGCGCTGCGCGAGACCTATCCGCCCGGCTCCACCTTCAAGGTGGTCACGGCGGCGGCGGCCCTTGAGCACAACCTGTACGACGGCATCGACGAGAAGACGGACTCCCCGCTGCCGTGGACGATGCCGGACACCACGCAGCCGCTGAAGAACGAGGGCAACATCCCCTGCAAGAACGCCACGATGCGTGAGGCGCTGCGGGTCTCCTGCAACACCGTCTTCGGCAAGATCGGCTCCGATCTCGGCAAGGACAAGATGCTGGAGACGGCGAAGAAGTTCGGCTTCAACAAGCAGCAGTTCATCCCGGTCCGCTCCAACGCCTCCAACTTCCCCGAGGACATGGACAGGCCGCAGACCGCGCTGTCCTCCATCGGTCAGTTCGAGACCGCCGCGACCCCGCTGCAGATGGCCATGGTCGCCTCCGCGATCGCCAACGACGGCACCCTCATGGAGCCGTACATGGTCAGCGAGCTGCAGGCGCGCAACCTCGACGTGGTCGAGAAGCACTCGCCGAAGGAGATGAGCGAGCCGCTCTCCAAGGAGAACGCGCAGAAGCTCCAGGAAATGATGGAGACGGTCGTCAAGTCCGGCACCGGAACCATGGCGCAGATCCCCGGCGTCACTGTCGGCGGCAAGACGGGTACGGCGCAGCACGGCGTCGCGAACAGCAAGAACCCGTACGCCTGGTTCATCTCGTACGCGAAGACGGACTCCGGCTCGCCGGTCGCCGTCGCCGTAGTGGTCGAGGACAGCGACGCCAGCCGTCAGGACATCTCCGGCGGTGGCCTCGCCGCGCCGATCGCCAAGAACGTGATGAAGGCAGTCATCGACAGCAAGAAGTGACCCCCGTCACGGCCCCTCCACATCGGTGCACGTTGCGGTACCGGTCCGGTATCGGGTGACGGTCGCGGCCGGGTCACGCAAGTGGAGCCGGGTACCGTATGCCCGGACAGCACACCGCCGGACCACACAAAGGTGCGGTCGGGACCGACGGAGAGGGCTGGATTAGCTATGGAAGAGCCGCGTCGCCTCGGCGGCCGGTACGAGCTGGGCCAGGTGCTCGGCCGTGGTGGCATGGCCGAGGTGTACCTCGCGCACGACACTCGGCTCGGCCGCACCGTGGCGGTGAAGACGCTGCGGGTGGACCTCGCGCGCGACCCGTCCTTCCAGGCCCGGTTCCGCCGGGAGGCCCAGTCGGCCGCCTCGCTGAACCACCCGGCGATCGTCGCGGTCTACGACACCGGCGAGGACTACGTGGACGGGGTCTCGATCCCGTACATCGTCATGGAGTACGTCGACGGCTCCACGCTGCGTGAGCTCCTGCACTCCGGCCGCAAGCTGCTGCCCGAGCGGGCCATGGAGATGACGATCGGCATCCTCCAGGCCCTGGAGTACTCGCACCGCAACGGCATCGTCCACCGCGACATCAAGCCGGCGAACGTCATGCTGACGCGCAACGGCCAGGTCAAGGTCATGGACTTCGGCATCGCCCGCGCCATGGGCGAGTCCGGCATGACGATGACGCAGACCGCCGCGGTCATCGGCACGGCGCAGTACCTCTCGCCCGAGCAGGCCAAGGGCGAGCAGGTCGACGCACGCTCCGACCTCTACTCCACCGGCTGTCTCCTCTACGAGCTGCTCACCGTCCGGCCGCCCTTCGTGGGCGACTCCCCGGTCGCCGTGGCCTATCAGCACGTACGTGAGGAGCCGCAGGCCCCGAGCGTCTTCGACGGCGAGATCACGCCGGAGATGGACGCCATCGTCCTGAAGGCCCTCACCAAGGACCCGGACTACCGCTACCAGTCGGCCGACGAGATGCGCGCCGACATCGAGGCCTGCCTCGACGGCCAGCCCGTCGCGGCGACCGCCGCCATGGGCGCGGTCGGCTACGGCGGCCACTCCGACGACCAGCAGACGGCCATGCTCCGCCCGCAGAACGGCGGAGGCCAGACCTCCATGCTCCCGCCGGTCAACCCGGACGACGGGGGCTACGGCTACGACGAGGGCCGCGGCCGCCGTCAGAAGAAGAGCAACGTCTCGACGTGGCTGCTCGTCCTCGCCGGCATCCTGGTCCTGGTGGGCGCGATCCTCATCGGGAAGTCCGTCTTCGGTGATGACGGCGGGAGCGACGGGTCGATGAAGGCCCCGAAGCTCGTCGGCGAGACCGAGGACGAGGCCAAGAGGTCCGCCACGAACGTCGGCCTGAAGTTTGAGGTCGGCGAGCGCAAGGCGTGCGCCAAGTTCCCGAAGGGCGAGGTCTGCAGCCAGGATCCCGGGGTGGACGCCGACATAAAGAAGGGCGACACCATCTCGGTGACCGTCTCGACGGGCACCCCGAAGATCTCCGTCCCGGACGTGCAGGGTCTCAGCTACGAGGAGGCCAAGAGCCAGCTCGAGGGCAAGGGCTTCACCAACATCAAGAAGGCGGTCGAGGAGTCCGACCGGACCCCCGGCAAGGTCATCCGTCAGGATCCCGCGGGCGACTCCAAGGCGGAGAAGAGCGAGACGATCACGCTCACCGTCGCCAAGGAGAAGAAGCAGGAGTCCGTTCCGGACGTCGCGGGCCTCGACTACGAGTCGGCCGCGAAGCGGATCACGGACAGCGGCTTCACCCCGTCCCGCCAGGACGTCGCCAGCGAGGACGTCGAGGAGGGCAAGGTCATCAAGACCACGCCCGCGGCCGGTACGCCCGCCGACCCCGGCTCCACGGTCAACGTCCAGGTCGCCAAGGCGGCCGAGGAGGAAGAGGCCACGGTCCCGCCCCTCACCGGCCAGAAGCTGAAGGACGCGCGCAAGGCCATCGAGGACGCGGGCCTCAGCGTCGGCACCATCACGGGCCCGCAGGACGACGACGCCCTCGTGGTCCTGTCCCAGCCCAACGCCGGCGAGAAGGCGAAGCCCGGCTCGGCGGTCAACCTGACCACCGCGGGCGGCGGCGGGGACAACGGCATCGGCGGCGGTGACGGCGGCAACGGCATCGTCGGCGGTCTGACCAACGGCAACAACGGCGGCGGTCACCGGGACAACCCCTGGTGGGACTGATCACCGTTTGATCCGTACGTGACGCACACGCAGAGGCCCCGGTACCGCTGAGCGGTACCGGGGCCTCTGCGCGTTGTCCCTCGGATCGTCCGGGCTACTTCAGCTCCGCCGGGGGCGTCCGCTTGCTGTCGACCTTCTCGACGCGCTCCAGCTCGCCCCACACGACGTACCGGTAGCGGGACGTGTAGACGGGCGTGCAGGTCGTCAGCGTGATGTAACGGCCCGGCTTCTTCGCGCCCGATTCCTTGGGCACGGGGTTCAGGACCTTCACGTTGAACTTCGAGGTCTCGGGCAGCGTCGCGTACACCTTGTAGACGTACCACTTGTCCCGCGACTCGTAGACGATCGCGTCGCCCTTCTCGATCTTGTCGATCTTGTGGAACTTCGCGCCGTGCCCGTCGCGGTGCGCGGCCAACGTGAAGTTGCCTTCCTTGTCCTCGGGCAGCGCCGACTTGATCGGGTCCTTGTAGTAACCCGCCACGCCGTCGTTGAGGATCTTGCTGCTGGTGCCCGCCTTGACCAGCACCTCGCCGCTGCCCATCGCGGGTACGTGCAGGAAGCCGATGCCGTCCTTGGTGTCGATGGAGCCGGGGCCGCTCGCCCAGTGGTCGCGCACGCGGTCGCCCTGCTTGTGCGCCTCGCGGTCCGCTATGACGTTCGTCCACCACAGGGAGTAGACGACGAAGAGCCCGAGCACGAGGCCCGCGGTGATGAGGAGTTCACCGAAGACGCTGACCGCGGTGGCGATGGGACCGCGGGCGCGGCGCCGCGGGGCGGGGGCCGGCGCGGGCGCCTCGTCCTGCTTCTCGTCATCGGTCGTGGCTGCCACTGGTTCCGCCCCGTTCTCACCGTTCTAGTTCACGAGCGCGCTCGGTTTGCCCTTGTCGCGCGGTCGCTCCTCGACCATCTTGCCCCAGACGATCATTCGATACTTACTCGTGAATTCCGGGGTACAGGTGGTCAGTGTGATGTACCGGCCGGGTTTGGTGAAGCCCGAACCCGGCGGAACGGGACCGATCACGCTCGTGTTGCTGGGCGCGGTCTGCGGCAGGATGCTCGCCATCTTGTAGACGAAGTACTTGTCCTGCGTCTCCACGACGATCGGATCGCCCGGCTCCAGGCGGTTGATGTACCGGAACGGCTCGCCGTGCGTGTTCCGGTGGCCCGCGACCGCGAAGTTGCCCTTCTCGGCCTCCGGCATCGCGGTCTTGGTGGCGCCCTCGTTGTAGTGGCCGACCATGCCGCGGTCGAGGACCTTCTGCTTGTCGATGCCCTCGGCGACCGGCACGACGACGTCCAGGCGTGGAATGTGGAGGAGAGCGAAGCCCTGTCCGGGCTCGAAGCTGCCGGGTTTGCCCTTGCCCTTCGCCCAGCTCTCCTGGAGGTCGTGCGCGGCTCCGTCGGCCTGCTGCTGGGCACGGATGTTCGTCCACCAGAGCTGGTACGTGACGAAGAGGAGCATCAGGACGCCGACCGTGATGAAGACTTCGCCCAGCCCTCGGCTGATCACCGCGCCGGGAGACGGCCTGCGGGCACGCTCCGCGCGGCGGGCCTCGACGCGTGACAGGGGGGCGGCGCCCGGGCGGGGCTCAGGGCGAGGCTCCGCGGGCCGCGTGCCGCCCTTCTTGGCGGCCTTGCGGCGGGCGGCCCGGCCTTCGGTGGATGGTTCCGCTATTCGCCGGGTGTCGGAGGTCCGTAGGCCCACGGTCTCGTCGTCGAGGACGGGGGCGGGCTGTTCCGGGGCGTAGGCGCCGTACAGCTGCTCGTACGTGGGCTCGGGGGCGTGCTGTGGCTCTTGCTGTTGACCCCCGTACCAGTCGCGGTCGTACCCCTCGGGGTCGTACCACTCCTGTTCCGGCTCAGCGGGTGTCTCATGACCGGGCGGTGTCTGGTGACCGGGCGGTGTCTGCGGGCCGCCAGACGCCTGCGGACCGCCAGGTGCCTGCTGCTCCGGCTCCGCGCTGCCGCTGCCACCGCCGCTGCGGAACCACGGCGAGGGGTGCTGCCCCGGCAGCGGATCCGTCAGGGGGTCCTCCAGGTGATCGACCGCCGCCTCGAACGCACCGTCCTCCCCGTACGCGTCATGCGCGTCGTACGGGGCTCCGGAGGAGTCGCGCTCGGGGCGCAGGGCGGTCACGCCGTGGCCCTGCCCACCACCGGGGCGAGCCCGCTCGACCGGGCGACGGCGCCGGTGTCTCCGCACTCCGCCAGCCAGTTGGCCAGCATGAGGTGACCGTGCTCGGTCAGCACCGACTCCGGGTGGAACTGGACGCCCTCGACCGCGAGTTCCCGGTGGCGCAGGCCCATGATGATGCCGTCCTCCGTGCGCGCGGTGACCTCCAGGTCGGCAGGGACGGTGGCGGGCTCTGCGGCGAGCGAGTGGTAGCGGGTCGCCGTGAACGGGGACGGCAGGCCGGCGAAGACACCCTTGCCCTCGTGGCGGACGAGCGACGTCTTGCCGTGCAGGAGCTCGGGCGCACGGTCCACCACACCGCCGTACGCCACGGCCATGGACTGCATGCCGAGGCAGACACCGAAGACGGGCACGCCGGTCGCGGCGCAGTGCCGCACCATCTCGACGCAGACGCCCGCCTGTTCCGGAGTGCCGGGGCCCGGCGAGAGGAGCACGCCGTCGAAGCCGTCCTGCGCGTGCCGCAGCTCGACCTCGTCGTTGCGCAGCACCTCGCACTCGGCACCCAGCTGGTACAGGTACTGGACGAGGTTGAAGACGAAGCTGTCGTAGTTGTCCACGACGAGAATGCGGGTCCGGGTGCGGCTCATGCCGCCGACGGCGCTCACTGGCCGTCCACCGTGACGTCGTTGAAGGGCAGCAGCGGCTCGGCCCACGGGAAGACGTACTGGAACAGCACGTAGACCATGGCGAGAACGAGCACCAGGGAAATCAGTGCCCTCACCCATGCGTTTCCCGGCAGATGCCGCCAGATCCAGCCGTACATGCCGTCCCTTCCGTCGCGTACGGCCAGGCCTCCCTCGCCGTACCGCACCAGACTAACGGCGCAGTGCCTCCGGTTTCCCGGCCTCCACGGGCTGGGTCGCGTCCAGATGTGCCCAGGCGATCAGCCGGTGACTGTGGCCCCACTCTGGTTCACAGGTCGTAAGGGTGAGGTAACGGCCCGGGCCGTCATAGCCGGATTTGCGCGGCACGGGATCAATGACGTCGATGTCGCCGGGGAGCGTCTTGTAGGGCTTCTTGTCGATGCGGTACGTGAACCAGGTCGCGCCGTCGGTGAGGACCACCGCGTCGCCGGGGCGCAGTTTCGGGAAGTCCTTGAACGGGTCGCCGTAGGTGCGGCGGTGGCCTGCCACGGCGAAGTTGCCCTTCTGGCCGAGGCGGGCGGTGGAGGCGTAGTGGCCGAGGCCCTTCTTGAGGACGTCGGTGCCGGTGCCGTGGAGCACGGGCTTGTTCCACGTGAAACCAAAGCGCGGGATGTACATGACCGCGAAGGCCTTGCCGTCTTTGTAGGGGGCGGGCTCGTCCGGCGAGTCCGTGGAGCTCTCGGCGGACGTTCCCGAGGCGACCGCTCCTTGCGCCCACCGGTCCTGCAACTGGTCGATCTCGCTGTCCATGGCGTTGTCGGCCTTCACGCCGGTCCAGAACAGGACGTAGGCGACGAAGAGCACGATCAGCGTGCCGACGGTGATGCACAGTTCGCTGAACGTCCTGACCAGCACGCGCACGGACACGGGTCCCCCCAGGTGCGGCTACTCGCGGGCTACTCCACGGGCTTCGCGTAGTGGAGATCCACTGTGCCCGAGTAGCCGGGAAGAGTCACCGCTCCGTCGTCGTCCACTTTCCAGCCAAGACCGTACGCGTTGACGTAGAGCATGTAGTTCTGGATCTCGGGAGAGGCCGTGAGGGCGGTCCTGAGCTTGTCGGGGTCACCGACCGCGGTCACCTTGTACGGCGGGGAGTAGACGCGGCCCTGGAGGATCAGGGTGTTGCCGACGCAGCGCACGGCGCTGGTGGAGATCAGGCGCTGATCCATGACCTTGATGCCTTTGGCTCCGCCCTTCCACAGGGCGTTCACCACGGCCTGGAGGTCCTGCTGGTGGATGACCAGGTCGTTGGGCTGGGGCTCGGGGTAGCCGGGGAGCTTGGCGGTGGCGTCGGGCGGGGCGTCGGCGAGGGTGACCGTGACGGCCTTGCCGCTGAGCTTCTTGGTGCCGGCGTTCTCCTCGAGCGCCTCGAGCCGGGCGTCGTCCGCCTTGGTGCCGCCGCCGTCGCGCTGGGCGAGCGACTCGACGTCGTCGCGCAGGCTGCCGTTGGACTCGTCGAGGGCGCCGTTCTTGTGGCTGCGCTCCTGAATGAGGTCGGAGAGTTTCAGCAGCGAGGCGTCGGTACGAATGTTGGTGCCCTTGGCCGTGTTGAAACTGGTGAAGAAGATCAGCCCGGCGAGAGCGAAAACAGCACCCGTAAGCACCCGAACCGGACGCCATCGGGGGCGCCGAACGGGACCTTTGTGGGAGTCGGCAGAATTGCTCAACGTACCCTTATCTCCTTCGACGCCGCGGAAGCACTACGCTAACGGACGCCCGGGGGAGGCTTCAGCTCCCCGTGACGTCCCGCCCGGCGCCAGACAACAGTTACCTGCGCGGCCACGCAGCGCATCGACAGGAGAGACCCTCGTGCCGAAGTCACGTATCCGCAAGAAGGCAGACGACTACACGCCGCCGCCCGCGAAGAAGGCGACGAACATCAAGCTGACCAACCGCAGCTGGGTGGCTCCGGTGATGCTGGCGATGTTCCTCATCGGCCTCGCCTGGATCGTTGTCTTCTACGTCACGGACGGCAAGCTGCCGATCGATCCGCTGGGCAACTGGAACATCGTGGTGGGCTTCGGCTTCATCGCCGCGGGGTTCGGCGTCTCCACCCAGTGGAAGTAGACCTCCCCGGTCGACCCCGTGGAAGCAGGCCTCCCGGTCGAGCGCATGCCCTGCGCTGACGCAAGCCTTGCCCTGAGTTATCCACAGCGCTATCCACATGGGGAAAAGGTCTGAAGATCTGTGGATAACCTTCGCCCGGTTGACGCCGGTGTGACTGGTAGACCGAAACTCTGTTCGCCGCTCGCCCCTTGTCCTTCCTGGGGAAACCCAGGTCAGCGACAGGGGGCACGGTTGTTCCCCACAGCATGCACAAGATCCGGCACACGCTGTGGACAACGTCGATACGTCAGGTGAGCTCGGCGGTCCTCACCAGGACCATGACCACCGTCGCGAGCAGCACCAGCGCACAGCTGCCGTACTGAATGAGGTTCCGCCGTTCGCGGGGCGCGTGCACCATCGCGTAGCCGACGATGAGACCGCCGGCGAGCCCGCCCACGTGCGCCTGCCACGCGATGTTGGGCCAGAAAATGGTGATCGCCATGTTGATCGCGAGCAGCGCGATGACCGGCCGCATGTCGTAGTTCAGGCGCCGCATCAGGATGGCGGTCGCACCGAACAGACCGAAGATGGCGCCGGACGCTCCGACCGAGGGCTGGTTCGGCTCTGCGAGGAGATACGTCAGTGCGCTGCCGGTGAGACCCGACACGGCGTAGAGCGCGAGGTAGCGGACGCGGCCGAGCGCGGCTTCCAGCGGGCCGCCGATCCACCACAGGCTGAGCATGTTGAACGCGATGTGCATGTAGCTGCTGTGCAGGAACATCGACGTCACCAGGCGGTACCACTGGCCCTCGGCGACGCCTCCGACCGAGCCGTCCGTGACGATGGCTTGGCCCAGCAGAGAGAACCGTTCGGTGAAGCTGTACCCCACCGTCTCCTGCACAAGGAACAGCGCGAGGTTCAACCCGACCAGGACCTTGGTGACCAGGCGCGGGTCGGCGGCGACCGTGCCGCCCGCGACCGTGCGCGGCTGGTTCGCCGTCGGCGCGTGGCCGGTGCCCGATCCGTCACGGACGCACTCGGGGCACTGGAAGCCGACCGAGGCGCTGATCATGCATTCGGGGCAGATGGGGCGCTCGCAGCGCGTGCAGGTGATGCCGGTCTCCCGGTCCGGATGCCGGTAGCAGGAGGGCACACCCGACGCCCCCTGGGGCTCCTTCGGGCTGCCTGGCGCCTGGTCCATGGGGTCCCCTCAATCTCCGTACGAAGGCACTGCGACGGCACACGTGGCAACGCGCCGCCCCGCCCTTCCTTACGGATGGGCGGGGCGGTTTGGTTCCCTCGCGGTACGCGTGGGTACGCGCAGGTCAGGCGTCGCGGGTCTCGATGACCACGGACTCGATGACCACGTCGTTGACCGGGCGGTCGGTGCGCGGGTTGGTCTGGGTGCCACCGATGGCGTCCACGACCTTCTTGCTGGCGTCGTTGGTGACCTCGCCGAAGATCGTGTGCTTGCGGGTCAGCCACGCCGTCGGCGAGACAGTCACGAAGAACTGCGAGCCGTTGGTGCCCGGACCGGCGTTGGCCATGGCCAGCAGGTAGGGCTTGTCGAAAGCGAGGTCCGGGTGGAACTCGTCCTCGAACTCGTAGCCCGGCCCACCCGTGCCGTTGCCCAGCGGGTCACCGCCCTGGATCATGAAGCCGCTGATCACCCGGTGGAAGACCGTTCCGTCGTACAGGCGGTCCGAGGTCTTCTTGCCGGTCGCGGGGTGAACCCACTCGCGCTCGCCCTGGGCGAGCTCAACAAAGTTCTTGACCGTCTTGGGCGCGTGATTCGGCAGAAGCCGGACCTCGATGTCGCCCTGGTTGGTCTTCAGGGTGGCGTAAAGCTGCTCAGCCACGATCTGCCTTCCGTTGTCTTCTGTGACCCCCCGATCCTCGCACGGACCGGATTGGGACGAGTAGCCACCGACTGGGCGCGCGCCGCATCGATCCGTGGCATTGTCGGCCGGGAGTTCTCCGCTGCAGAGATTTTGCCTGGTTCAGAGAGTGAAACGCTCAAAAAAAGGAACTCAGGATGCCGGGGTCAGCTTCCATGACCCGGATGCCCGCCCTCGCATGTCATCGGAGCGATCCGAAAGGCATGATCCCTGAAAGGGTGGAAAGGTGACATACCTATACGCCACCGAGGAGGAGGATCCCGTGACCCGCATCGACAGCGTGCGCGCCGCGACCGGCTCGGCCAAGGACAGCGTGCGTCACGCCGCGGACGCGGTGGCACCTTACGCCGACACGGCCAAGGACCGGGCCACTCACTACGCCCACGAAGCGCGCGTACGACTCGCACCCAAGGTGTCTTCTGCTGCCCAGCAGGCCGCCGAACAGGCCCGCGTGCAGTACAGCGCCCACGTCGCCCCCCGTGTCGAGCAGGCCCGCACCCACGTGCCGCCGAAGGTCGACCACGCCGCGCACGAAGCCGCTGCCCGTACCCGCAAGGCCGCCCGTCAGGCCGCCGACTACTCCAAGCCCCGCATCGAGCACGCGGTCGCCGCCGCGCAGCCCGTCCGCGAGGAGGCCACGTCCCGTGGCACGGCGGCTCTCGCCGCGCTGCGCGGTCAGGTCTCGGCGAAGGAGATCCAGCGCCTGGCCCGCAAGCACGAGCGCCGGGCCAAGAGGGGCCGCCTCGCCAAGCGGCTCGCCGTCATCGGCCTTCTCGCCGGCGGCGCCGTGGCCGCGTGGAAGTGGTGGGACAAGCAGGCCAACCCCGACTGGCTGGTCGAGCCGCCCGCGGCCACGGAGGTGCCGGACAGCACCCCGCTGACCTCGGTCGACGGCAGCGGCCAGGCCGCCCTCGACCCCGAGGTGCAGGCCAAGCAGGCGGAGGCCGAGGCAGAGGCGAAGGACCGCGACAAGCGGAGCTGACGCGACAAGCGGGGCTGACGCCGCGTACGACGCCGTGGGGCGGGGGGCCGGGTGGTCCGCCCGCCCCGCGTTGTTTCACGTGAAACACCGCTCGCCCCGTGGTCTCCGGCGACCGCTGGTTGGTGCACGGAGGAAGGGGAACTGCTCCTGGCATGGCTGTGAACCGAAGCTTGAACCATGACGAGGCGCCCGTCCTGGAAGCGCTGGAGCGCTACCACAAGGCCGATGAGCTCGCGTTCACCCCGCCCGGCCACAAGCAGGCGCGGGGTGCCGACCCCCGGGTCAGGAAGGCGCTCGGCGAAGCGGTGTTCCTCGGCGACGTACTCGCCACGGGCGGGCTCGACGATCGCCTGAGCCGCCATCAGGTCCTGGAGCGCGCACAACGGTTGATGGCCGACGCCGTCCACGCCGAGCACACGTTCTTCTCGACCTGCGGCAGCTCTCTGTCGGTCAAGGCCGCCATGCTGACGGTGACCGCGCCGCACCGCCGTCTGCTGGTCGGGCGGGACGCCCACAAGTCCGTGATCGCAGGCCTGATCCTCTCAGGCGTCGAGCCCGTCTGGGTGGAACCCGCCTGGGACCCCGAGCGCCACATCGCCCATCCCCCTGCAGCCGATGCGTTCGAGGAGGCCTTCGCCGCCCACCCCGACGCCGACGGCGCGCTGGTCACGAGCCCCACTCCGTACGGCTCGGCCGCCGACCTCAGCCGTATCGCGGACGTGTGCCACCGACGGGACAAGCCTCTGATCGTCGACGAGGCCTGGGGCGCGCACCTGCCCTTCCACGACAAGCTGCCGACCTGGGCGATGGACGCGGGCGCCGACATCTGCGTGACCAGCGTCCACAAGATGGGCAGCGGCCTCGAACAGGGCTCGGTCTTCCACCTCCAGGGCGATCTGATCGACCCCGCGGTACTCGCGTCCCGCGCGGACCTCCTCGGCACCACCAGCCCTTCCGTCCTGCTCTATGCCGGACTGGACGGCTGGCGCCGCCAGATGGTCCAGCACGGCGAGCGGCTCCTCGGCGACGCCCTGGACCTGGCCGCCCGCACCCGTGCGGCGATCGAGGACATCGACGGGCTGCACGTCGACGACGCCGACGACTACTGCGGCCCCGGTCGGGCAGCCGACCTCGACCCGCTGCCCCTCGTGATGGACCTCTCCGCGCTCGGCACCACGGGGTACGCGGCCGCCGACTGGCTGCGCGAACACCACCACATCGACATGCACCTCTTCGACCACCGCCGGATCAGCGCCCAGCTCACCCACGCCGACGACGAGGCCACCGCCACGCGCCTCCTCGACGCGCTGCGCGATCTGTCCAGGCACGCCGACGAACTGGCCGACGCCCCGCAGGTCGACGTCCCGAGCCCCGGCGACCTGCGGATGCCCCAGGCGGACCTGCCGCGCGACGCCTACTTCGCCCGCCCCGAGGACGTACCCGTGGAGGAGGCGGCAGGACGCATCGCCGCGGAGATGATCACCCCGTACCCGCCGGGCATCCCCGTCGTCCTGCCCGGCGAGCGGCTCACGGAGCCCGTCCTGACCTATCTGCGTTCGGGCGTACGAGCCGGCATGAACCTTCCGGACGCGGCCGACAGCTCGCTGGAGACAGTGCGCGTCGTACGCGATGAGGGACGGTAGGAGCGTGGCCCGCGACGTGGACAACGAAGACGACGTGGCCAAGGGCATAGCGGCCTTCACTTCGCTCGCGGACTCGTCCGTGTACGTCGTCACTGCCGCGGCGGACGGACAGCGCGCGGGCTGCCTGGTCGGCTTCGCGAGCCAGTGCTCACTGGAGCCCGTCCGGTTCGCCGTCTGGCTCTCCAAGGCCAACCACACCTACCGGCTGGCCCTGGGAGCGACCACTCTCGCCGTACACCAGCTGCCCCAGGACCGGCACGACCTGGCGGAGCGCTTCGGATCGCTCTGCAGCGACCGGACCGACAAGTTCTCCGGACTGCCCCTGGAAGTAGGGCCGGAGGGGGCCCTCGTCCTGTCCGACTCCCTCACCTGGTTCGTCGGCCGCATCCACGACCGGTGCGACGGTGGCGACCACGTCGCGTTCCTGCTCGACCCGATCGCCGCTCATGCCCCGGCCCCGGGCTCGGCCGAAGCCGGCTCACCGCTGACGCTGCACGACGCGGGCGACATCACCGCGGGCCATCCCGCGTGACGCGACCAGCGCCGAGCACGGGAAATGCCCTCCGATTGTCCTGCGTTTCCGCAGGTCGGAGGGCATTTTGCTTGTGGAGCCTAGGGGAGTCGAACCCCTGACATCTGCCATGCAAAGACAGCGCTCTACCAACTGAGCTAAGGCCCCGCGACGGTACGCCGAACCGGAAGAATCACGTCCCGACGTGCATCGCTGACCAGAGTACCGGGTCACCCCCCGGATCCCGCAAAAGGATTGGGGCTCCCGGTCCACGACCACTCTCCGTAAGATGCACGACGTGGTTCGCGGCAGCGAACCGCGGTCTTAGGGGAAGCGATGGGGAGACGCAATGGACGCCGCACAACAAGACACCACCGCGAGAGCACGAGAGCTCCAGCGGAATTGGTACGGGGAGCCGCTGGGGGCGCTCTTCCGTCGCCTCATCGATGATCTGGGCCTGAACCAGGCACGCCTCGCCGGAGTCCTCGGCCTGTCCGCGCCCATGCTGTCCCAGCTGATGAGCGGCCAGCGCGCCAAGATCGGCAATCCCGCGGTCGTCCAGCGCGTACAGCTCCTCCAGGAGCTGGCGGGCCAGGTCGCGGACGGCAGCGTCAGCGCCGCCGAGGCCACCGACCGCATGGACGAGATCAAGAAGTCCCAGGGCGGTTCCGTCCTCACCAACACCGCACAGACGGCGACCAGTTCGGGCGCACCCACGGTCAAGCGCGTGGTGCGCGAGATCCAGTCACTGCTGCGGTCCGTCGCGGCAGCCGGTGACATCATCGATGCCGCTGACTCCCTCGCCCCGACCCACCCGGAGCTGGCAGAGTTCCTCCGGGTGTACGGCGCCGGGCGCACCGCGGACGCGGTCGCCCACTACGAGGCGCACCAGAGCTGAGCCGTCGACCGGGCCGCGAACGGCCCGGAGGGGGAGCGGAGCGCGACCATGGGTGAGGTCTTCGCCGGCCGGTACGAACTGGTCGACCCGATCGGACACGGGGGAGTCGGGGCGGTCTGGCGCTCCTGGGACCACAGACGCCGCCGTTACGTGGCCGCCAAGGTCCTTCAACAGAGCGACGCACACGCGCTGTTGCGGTTCGTCCGGGAGCAGGCACTACGGATCGACCACCCCCATGTACTCGCGCCCGCCAGCTGGGCCGCCGACGACGACAAGGTCCTGTTCACCATGGACCTGGTCGCCGGCGGCTCGCTGGCGCACGTGATCGGGGACTACGGTCCGCTCCCGCCCCATTTCGTCTGCACCCTCCTCGACCAGCTCCTCTCCGGCCTGGCGGCCGTCCACGCCGAAGGCGTCGTCCACCGTGACATCAAACCGGCCAATATCCTGCTGGAAGCCACCGGTGCGGGGCGCCCGCATCTGCGGCTCTCCGACTTCGGCATCTCGATGCGCAAGGGCGAGCCCCGGCTGACCGAGACCGACTACGTCGTCGGTACGCCCGGCTATTTCGCGCCCGAACAAATGCTGGGCGCCGAGCCGGACTTCACCGCCGACCTCTTCGCCGTCGGCCTGGTCGCCCTGTACCTCCTGGAGGGCGCCAAGCCGGACTCCAAGGCGCTGATCGAATACTTTGCCGAGCGCGGCACGCCACGGGCCCCACAGGGCATCCCCGAGCCCCTCTGGCAGGTCATTGCCACCCTTCTCCAACCGGATCCCCAGACGCGCTTCCGTACCGCCACGGGTGCGCGCAAGGCCCTCGCTTCGGCCGCGGAGATGCTGCCCGAGCCGGTCCCGGACGACGAGCTCATCGAGATCTTCGACCAACTCGCCCCGCTGCCCGCCGGATTCGGCCCGAACGGCCCCGACGCCCCTCACAACGGCACCGGCGCCTCTGGCGTCACCGGCGCCTCTGGCGTCTCCGGCATCACTGGTGTCTCCGGCATCACTGGTGTCTCCAGCGTCTCCGGCCCCAGCCGTCAGGCGACCAGCTCGAACAGCTCCCTCACCCCCACTCCTCACCCGTACTCGCGCCCGCGCTCCGCACCGCGCCACGCACGCCCCACCACCCCACCCGAGGTTCCCGACGCACCCTCTACACCGCCCCCACCTCCGCACCTGCCGCCACCAGCAACGGAACCCCCGCCTGCCCCCAGGCCGCCCACCTCCGCGCCGTCACACACGGAGGGTTTCCCGCTGCCCCCTCCCGTACAGCCCGCGCTTCCCCAACCGCCGCAGCCCCGTCACGCCCCGCAGTCCCTGCACACCCCGCCTGCGCAGCCGCCCACGCAACCACCTGTGCAGCCGCCTTCTCCGCAGCCTCCTCAACCTCCCCAGCCGTCCACTCCCCCCACTCCGCTACCCCTGCGGGCACCCGCACCCGGACCCGGCCCTGGCCCTGGCCCCAGACGCGAACCTGACCCCACCTACGACCCCGCGCAAGCCGTGACGTCGTCAGCCCGCCGCGGCCAGGCCCTCGCCCCCGCCGTCGCTGCCGCCTCTACCTATCCGTACACCGTTCAAGCCGCCCAGGTTCCATCCCTGAACCACCCGGTTCCACAGCTCTACGCGGCGCCTCACGCCTCTGCCCAGGCCTCGGCCGCCTCGGCCCGCCCCGCCCCACGGCGACGTCCCGGGCCGCCCGCGAAGGTGGCGGTCCCCATGCTGCTCGTGGCGCTGGCCTGCCTCGCGATAGGCGTCTGGGCACTCACGCAACTCTGAGATCCGGGTCGTCCGAGCCGTCCGGGCCGTCCGGGCCGTCCGGGCACCCTCACCAGATCCGCGGCCGTCCGGGCCCACTCACCAGATCCGCGACGGTCAGAACCGCGCAGCGGCCCCCGCCCTCCATCGCGCGATCAGCATCCACACTCCGAGGATGCCGAGCAGAACCACTCCGGTCCCGATCCCGCCGACGGCGATCACCGCCATCAGCTTGTCGTCACGTCCGCCGTCGCCTCCCCCGTCACCGGTACCGGCCGCCGCCGTGTCCCCCCGCTGCGCAGCCTCCGCGTCCCGCTCGGACACCCCGAAGTCGTCCTCGGGCCGAGGCGTGCCCGCATAGGCAGGCCCGGGCCGCGGCGAGCCCTCGACGTCCACCCGCAGCGTCAGGTCCAGCGGCGCATCGCCGAACTTCTCCGCGACATCGGGGCTGAGATGGACCGACACGTAGTACCAGCCGGCGAACCTCATCGCGGTCACCTCGTCGGTGAGGGCGAAACGGTTCTCGTACGCGACCGGTGGCAGCGGCTTCAGGGACGACGACTTCTGCTTGCCGTCGTACGCGGTGTCGGAGTCCTCGACCTGGGCGCGCACCGGATTGTGCAGCGAGGTGACCAACGCGGACGAGACGTACCCCCTGTCCCGGCCGGACCCGGCCCCCGTCGCCCCCGTAGCCCCCGTTCCGACCCCACCCCCGCTCGAACTTCCGCTCGAACTTCCGCTTGAGCTTCCGCTTGAGCTTCCGAGCTCCGCAGAGACGGAGAGCTGCTGCCCCCAGTCGACCGGCACGCGGTAGAAGAGGGTCTCGCCGGGCTTTATGTCGGCCCCCCAGACCCCTTTCTCCAGTCCTCGCGCATCGTTGAAGCTCGTGCCGCCCTCGCGCGGCGTGCGCTCCCCCGAGGGCGGCACGGGGGACGCGGAATCCCACGCCCCTGGCGGCGTCGTCCCACCGCCCGCCCGCAGCGCGGGTTCTGACGCCACGTGGAGTTCCAGATCCCAGTCCTCCCGCGCGGTCGCCGACCGAATCGTCCCCGAGGATCTGGTCCGCTCGACGAGCACGTAATACGTACCTGCGCCCGTACAGCTCTTCTCACCGGGACCGACCCGCCGCGCAGCCGTGGCGGTGATCGGACGCGGGCTCTCCGAAGAGCCGAACCGCGCCTCCTCCGCATCCAGCGGACTGCAGTTGTTGCCGTCGGAGTCCTGGACGGACACCTCGACCCCGTCGGCGTAGGACACCAGCGCGTCGGCCTTCGGGACGGCCGTCGCCGACACGTACGCGTTCTCCGTCGCCTTCAGCTCCAGGCGGTAAAAACGCTGTCCCACGCGCGGGAGGGAGCTTCTGTACGTCCTGCCGGGAGTCAGCCGATGTCCCTCGACATTGCTCGCCGTGCCCTCGACGGTCTCGGCTCCCTCTGCGAAGACGTAGGAAGGGTCCGAGGTTCCAGCGGCAGTGGCTTGCGCGGGGAAAAGCGTGCACAGCGCGGCAGCCACCGCAACGGCTGGAGCGAAACGCCCCAGGCCCGGCCACAGGCTCCGGCCCCGGCTCGCCGTCCCCCAGCACCCGTTCAGCCGCCGCCCCATCACGCGCCACCCCTCGCCGGACCCAGCCGTCCCACCCATCCCGACCGTCCTGCCCCTCCGAAGCCGCGCGGACACCACCACAGACAGGCCACCGACGCAACCGCGCCACCCGCATCACCCTCAGAATTCACAGAAGCAAGCAAGATGTTCGCTAGAGCGAATCAAGAGGGAAGGTCGCCCGGGGCACCCCGCGCCCGGGCAGCACTAAGCCCCGGCCGCAAAAGCGACCGGGGCCTGTGAAGTGACTGTGTCGGTACTCACGAACCCGTGGGCACGGAGTCAGTCGCCTCCGTCCACAGATCCTGCTCGGCGCGATCCGCCTGGATCTGGCGGTACACGAGGAGCCCGCCGATGGCGGCCAGTGCGACCAGGAGAAGCTTCTTCACCGCGCGACCTCGTCTTTCCTTGACGTAGGGGACTTCTGGCGCCCGACTATACACACCGAGCGATATCGATCGGTGACCTGGTTCGGCCTCAACTCCCGCCCCGCGGAGAGCAGTAGAAACGGACCCGGCAGCTCCGCCGGACGCCCCCGTCCACTGTGACTTTCGCCGCTTTGCCCCCTTCTCGGCCCCCTTGGGGCCATCCGGGTGGTGTTCATCTGAACATCGACGCGCCACGAGCGTCGGTCCACCACTCTCGGCCCCGCATACACATCATGAGGAAAGTACGCAAATCGCCCAACCCGAAATGAGGGGCAATGACCGGCAACAAGGCCATGAAGCTCTGGACCACGATCGTCACCGCGTTCCTCGCGCTCTTCGCCGCCATGGGGCTCACCACGACGGCCACGGCCGCCACGGCGGTACAGGAGACCACGAACGCACGCAACGCCACGGTGTGCGCACCCACACCGACGATGGCGCTCTGGTCGGCCGCGTACGAACGGTCCTTGCCCCCGACGATGAAGCAGCGCATCCGCGCCGAGGCCCATGGCTCGTCCCCCAGCTGCCGGCACCTGCCCACGGTGGACACCGAGGCCGAGACTGACGCCACCGCACAAGAGCCAGGCCTCGCCCCGGAGCCGTAACCCCGGGCCCACCCCAGGGTCCACGCCCTGAACCTGAACTTCAGAAGACCCCCGGCCACCACAGGCCGGGGGTCTTCTTGCATGAACACACTTGGGAGAGGCCGGAGCCGAACGCCGGGAGCCGAACGCCGGGAAGCGGGAAGCCGGAAGCGGGAAGCCGGAAGCGGGAAGCCCGAAGCGGAAGGCGGGAGCCGGAAAGCAACCGCACCCCGGGGCCCCGGCCCGGCCCCGGACAGCGGGCGCCACAAGCCAGAAGCCCACAGACGCCGGACACCCTCCCCCCCCCAGCCGCAGGCCACCAGATATCCGACCCCTCAGCTCCCCGGACCCCCAGAAACGCCAAAACCCCCAACCACGATCGGTTGGGGGTTCTGTGCTGGTGGGGCTAACAGGATTTGAACCTGTGGCCTCATCCTTATCAGGGATGCGCTCTAACCAACTGAGCTATAGCCCCGCCGCGCTGCGGTGTGTCCCGCGCGCTGACCTCTGAAGATTAGCGCACCTGGGGGCCAGTCCCAAAATCGATACCCGCGCGCGGGGGAGCGAGGGCTATTCGTCCTCGGCCAGGGTCAGCTCGACGCCGCCCACGAAGCCCGCGGAGAGGTTGTAGATGAAGGCGCCCAGCGTCGCCAGAGCGGTCGCCAGGACGACATCGATGACCGCGATGATCGTCGTGAACATCAGGACGCGCGGCAGCGACAGGAAGGACTGCAGGTCGAAGCCGTTGGACTCGTTCGAGCCCGTGGCCTCGGAGATCGTGCCGCCCACCGTGGAGAAGACGCCCATCGCGTCCATGACCATCCACAGGACGGCCGCCGCGACGATCGTGCAGATGCCGAGTGCGATGGAGAGCAGGAAGCTGACCTTCATGACCGACCACGGGTCGGCCTTGGCCACCCGCAGGCGCGCCTTGCGCGTGCGCGGGGTCGTGCGCGCCCCCGTGCGCGGCCGACGCATCGCGCCCGTCTGGGAACCCTGCTGGTACGCCTGCGGCGGGTGGTAGGGCTGCGAGGGCTGCTGCTGGGGCTGGCGCTCCCCGGGGAGAGCCCCGCTCGCACCGCCCGCGCCACCGCCCTGCTTGCCCTTGTTCTTGCTCTTGCCTTTGCCCTTGCCCGCCGCGTACGCGGTGTCGTACTGGTCGGAAGTCTGACCAGAAGTCCCTGGCCCTCGGGTGTCCGTCACAGTCCCCCCCTGGGATCCATGAGACTCGTCTGAGTCGTGTGCATCAGTGGCGGAGCCACGGGCACCGTCCGTGCCGGTAGTGCCGGTTCGATTTGCCCCGGCGCCCGTGGCTCCGCTCACGATGACTCACTCCTCGCGCTACTCGGCCGAGGAGTCCACGCCCTCGTCCGTACCGGTGGCCGGCTCGGCGGCGTCCGATTCGTCGACGACGATGTCCCCGTCGACTTCCTCGGCCTCGCGCCCGGCCTCGGCGTTACGTGCGATGCCGACGACGGCATCGCGCTTGCCCAGGTTGATCAGTTGGACGCCCATGGTGTCACGGCCCGTCTCCCTGACCTCGTTGACTCGCGTACGAATCACACCGCCGGACAGCGTGATGGCGAGGATCTCGTCGGTCTCCTCGACCACCAGGGCACCGACGAGCTCGCCGCGGTCCTCCACGATCTTGGCGGCCTTGATGCCGAGGCCACCGCGACCCTGAACGCGGTACTCGTCGACGTTGGTTCGCTTTGCGTACCCACCGTCGGTGGCGGTGAACACGAACGTACCTGGACGAACGACATTCATCGAGAGCAGTTCGTCGCCGTCGCGGAAACTCATTCCCTTGACGCCCGAAGTGGCGCGGCCCATCGGGCGCAGCGCGTCGTCCGTTGCGGTGAACCTGATCGACTGGGCCTTCTTGCTGATGAGCAGCAGGTCGTCCTCGGAGGAGACCAGCTCGGCGCCGATCAGCTCGTCGTCCGAACCGTCCTCCGTCTCACGGAGGTTGATGGCGATGACGCCGCCCGAGCGGGGCGAGTCGTAGTCCTTGAGCGGTGTCTTCTTCACGAGGCCGCCCTTGGTGGCGAGCACCAGGTAGGGCACCGCTTCGTAGTCACGGATCGCGAGGATCTCGGCGATCTGCTCGTCCGGCTGGAAGGCGAGGAGGTTCGCGACGTGCTGGCCGCGGGCCTCACGGCCGGCGTCGGGCAGCTCGTACGCCTTCGCGCGGTAGACACGGCCCTTGTTCGTGAAGAACAGCAGCCAGTGGTGTGTCGTCGACACGAAGAAGTGGTCGACGATGTCGTCCTGCTTCAGCTTCGTGCCGCGCACGCCCTTGCCGCCGCGCTTCTGCGAGCGGTAGTCCTCCGTCTTGGTGCGCTTGATGTAGCCACCGCGCGTGATGGTGACGACGATGTCCTCTTCGGCGATCAGGTCCTCCATGGACATGTCGCCGTCGAAGGGCACCAGGGCGGAGCGACGGTCCTCGCCGAACTTGTCGACGATCGCCGCGAGCTCTTCGCTGATGATCTGGCGCTGCTTCTCGGGGGAGGCCAGGATCGCGTTGTACTCGTTGATCTTCGCCTGGAGCTCGTCGTGCTCCGCGACGATCTTCTGGCGCTCCAGGGCCGCGAGGCGGCGCAGCTGCATCTCGAGGATCGCGTTGGCCTGGATCTCGTCGATCGACAGGAGGCCCATCAGGCCCTCGCGAGCGATGTCGACGGTCTGGCTGCCGCGGATGAGCGCGATGACCTCGTCGATGGCATCCAGGGCCTTCAGGAGGCCACGCAGGATGTGCGCACGCTCCTCGGCCTTGCGCAGCCGGAACTTCGTCCGCCGGACGATGACCTCGACCTGGTGCGTCACCCAGTGCCGGATGAACGCGTCCAGCGAGAGGGTGCGCGGCACGCCGTCGACCAGGGCCAGCATGTTGGCGCTGAAGTTCGACTGCAGGTCGGTGTGCTTGTAGAGGTTGTTCAGGACGACCTTGGCGACCGCGTCGCGCTTCAGGACGATGACGAGACGCTGGCCGGTGCGCGAGGACGACTCGTCGCGGACATCGGCGATGCCGCCGACCTTGCCGTCCTTGACCAGGTCGGCGATCTTCTGCGCGAGGTTGTCAGGGTTGGTCTGGTACGGCAGCTCGGTGACGACCAGGCACTGGCGGTTCTGGATCTCCTCGACGGCGACGACCGCGCGCATCGTGATGGAGCCACGGCCCGTGCGGTACGCCTCCTCGATGCCCTTGCGGCCCACCACCAGGGCGCCGGTCGGGAAGTCGGGGCCCTTGATGCGCTCGATGAGGGCGTCGAGGAGCTCCTCGTGGGAGGCCTCGGGGTGTTCGAGGGCCCACTGCGCGCCCGCCGCGACCTCGCGGAGGTTGTGCGGCGGGATGTTGGTGGCCATGCCGACCGCGATGCCCGCCGAGCCGTTGATCAGCAGGTTCGGGAAGCGCGCCGGCAGGACCGTCGGCTCCTGGTTGCGGCCGTCGTAGTTGTCCGTGAAGTCGACGGTCTCCTCGTCGATGTCACGGACCATCTCCATGGCCAGCGGCGCCATCTTGCACTCGGTGTACCGCATGGCGGCCGCCGGGTCGTTGCCCGGGGAACCGAAGTTGCCGTTGGAGTCCACCAGCGGCATCCGCATCGACCACGGCTGGGCGAGGCGCACCAGGGCGTCGTAGATGGAGGAGTCGCCGTGCGGGTGGTACGTACCCATGACGTCGCCGACGACGCGGGCGCACTTGTAGAAGCCCTTTTCGGGGCGGTAGCCGCCGTCGTACATCGCATACAGAACACGACGGTGGACGGGCTTGAGACCGTCCCGCACGTCGGGCAGCGCGCGGGACACGATGACGGACATCGCGTAGTCGAGGTAGGAGCGCTGCATCTCCGTCTCGAGCCCGACGGGCTCGACACGCATGCCCACGCCGGGGACGGCGGGTTCCTCTTCGGGCGTCACAGGGGTGTTCTCGTCGGCCATTGCTGGTCAAAGTCCTTTCGAGGTGCGGCTTGTACGGGCCGACTCAGATGTCGAGGAAGCGAACGTCCTTGGCATTGCGCTGAATGAACGAGCGCCGTGCCTCGACGTCCTCTCCCATCAGCACCGAGAAGAGGTCGTCGGCCTGCGCCGCGTCGTCCAGGGTGACCTGGCCGAGCACGCGGTGTTCCTGGTCCATCGTCGTGACGCGGAGCTCCTCGGCGTTCATCTCGCCGAGACCCTTGAAGCGCTGGACCGAGTCGTCCTTGATGCGCTTGCCGGCCTGGCGGCCGAGCTCCACCAGGGCGTCGCGCTCGCGGTCCGAGTACGCGTACTGGAAGTCGTCCCGCGTCCACTTGATCTTGTAGAGCGGCGGGCGCGACAGGTACACGTGCCCGGCCTCGACCAGCGGCCGCATGAAGCGGAACAGGAACGTCAGGAGCAGCGTGTTGATGTGCTGACCGTCGACGTCGGCGTCCGCCATCAGGATGATCTTGTGATAGCGGAGCTTCTCGATGTCGAAGTCCTCGTGCACGCCCGTGCCGAAGGCCGAGATCAGGGCCTGGACTTCCTGGTTGTGCAGGATCTTGTCGACGCGCGCCTTCTCGACGTTCAGGATCTTGCCTCGGATGGGCAGGATCGCCTGGTACATCGGGTCGCGGCCGGACTTCGCCGAACCACCGGCGGAGTCACCCTCGACGATGAAGATCTCGCACTTCGTCGGGTCGTTCGACTGGCAGTCGGAGAGCTTTCCCGGCAGGGACGCCGTCTCCAGGAGGCCCTTGCGGCGGGTCAGGTCGCGCGCCTTGCGGGCGGCGACACGCGCCGTGGCGGCCTGGATGCCCTTGCGGATGATGTCCGCGGCCTCGTTGGGGTTCCGGTCGAACCAGTCCGTGAGGTGCTCGTGCACGACCTTCTGGACGAAGGTCTTCGCCTCCGTGTTGCCCAGCTTGGTCTTGGTCTGGCCTTCGAACTGGGGCTCGCCCAGCTTCACCGAGATGATCGCGGTCAGGCCCTCGCGGATGTCCTCACCCGTGAGGTTGTCGTCCTTCTCGCGGAGCAGCTTCTTCTCGCGCGCGTACCGGTTGACCAGGCCCGTCAGTGCGGCCCTGAAGCCCTCCTCGTGCGTACCGCCCTCGTGCGTGTGGATGGTGTTCGCGAAGGAGTACACACCTTCGGTGTACTGCGAGTTCCACTGCATGGCGATCTCGGCCGAGAGCATGCGCTCCTTGTCCTCGGCCTCGACGTCGATGACGGTGGGGTGAATGACCTCGCCCTTGCGGGAGTTGAGGTACTTCACGAAGTCGACGATGCCGCCTTCGTAGTGGTACGTGACCGTGCGGGCCTCGGCGGCCTCGTCGTCGGTCGCCTCGGCCGAGTCCGCGCCCGCTGTCGCCTTCGCCGACTCGCGCTCGTCAGTGAGTTTGATCGTCAAACCCTTGTTGAGGAACGCCATCTCCTGGAAACGCCGCGCCAGCGTCTCGAAGGAGTACTCGGTCGTCTCGAAGACGTCCGGGTCGGCCCAGAAGGTGACCGTGGTGCCCGACTCCGCGACCGCCTCGTGCTTGGCGAGCGGAGCCGTGGGCACGCCCAGCTTGAAGTCCTGGGTCCAGCGGTAGCCGTCGCGCTTGATCTCGACCGCGAGCTTGGTCGACAGGGCGTTCACGACGGAGACGCCGACGCCGTGCAGACCACCGGAGACGGCGTAGCCGCCGCCGCCGAACTTGCCGCCCGCGTGGAGAACGGTCAGCACGACCTCGACGGCCGGCTTCTTCTCCACGGGGTGCATGTCGACCGGGATGCCACGGCCGTTGTCGATCACGCGCACGCCGCCGTCGGCGAGGATCGTGACGTCGATCGTGTCCGCGTGCCCCGCGAGGGCCTCGTCCACGGAGTTGTCGACGACCTCCTGCACCAAGTGGTGCAGGCCACGCTCACCGGTCGAGCCGATGTACATGCCGGGTCGCTTGCGGACCGCGTCCAGACCCTCGAGGACGGTGATCGCGCTGGCGTCGTACGAGGGCGGGGCCTCGCCGTTCTCGCCTGCGGCGGTGGACGGGATGTTCTCGTTGGGGTTGCCGGAATCGGCCACGAAGCGCCCTTTCTGGCACAGCACAAGCCAAGCTCCCGGCGGTGGCCGGAGCGGCTGCGTCGTTCAGCGATAGTCAGCGTTGCTCGGTGCGTCCCACAAGTGGGGCGGGATTAGCTTCCAGTCTACCGGTAGCGCTGACAGTGATGGGGGTTTGCCGGTACCTGAGTCCTCATGTGCCGCCCTGAACCGGCCTCGGCCGACTCCCCATATGGGGCCCAGGGCTCCAGAACGCTCACAGCGGCACTCAGCGCTTCGGGACGTCAACCCCCAGCTACCGTCGCCGACGGCCTCAGCCGTAGGTGTCCCCGGGGCCCGTGCTGCCGGGTGCGCGCAAGGGGCCGAAGCGCTGTGCGGGGCCTCCGGGGCCGAGGACCTTGATGAGGCGTACGGTGCCGTGGCCCAGGTCCTCGTTGAGGCGTGCGACGAGCTGTGGGGCCATGAGGCGCAGCTGGGTGGCCCATGCCGTCGAGTCGCACTGCACGGTCAGGACGCGCTCGTCCTCGTCGTACCGCTGGGGGACACAGTGGTTGGCCAGGTCGTCGCCGACGATCTGCGGCCAGCGGCCCATCACACCGCCCACCGCGGCGGGCGTCTCCCAGCCGCGCTCGGTGATCAGACGGTTGATCGCGGAGCCGAGCGGCAGCGGGTCTCGCCCGTCGGAGCGCGCGCCGGACCTCAGTCCTCCGCGCCGGGCCTGCTTCTTCTGCTGCGCGGCATCCCCACGCGCGCGTGCCTGTTCCTTCGCGGCCCGCAGGGCGACCCTGGCGAGGTCGACGCCGGAGGGCTCGGGGGTCTTCGGGGCGGGCGGGTCCGGGGTGCCCGCGGAACCGGCCCCGGAGGCCCCCTCGAAGGGCTCTTCGGAGCTCATACGCGGTCCACCGCGCCGTCCGACACCTCGAACCGCGTGCCGGTGAGCACGCCCGGCACGTCGTCGTCCACGGCGGCGGTGACGAGCACCTGCTCGCCGGGAGCCACCAGCTCCGCGAGCCGCTCCCTGCGGCGGGCGTCCAGCTCCGCGAAGACGTCGTCGAGGACGAGCACCGGCTCGTTGCCCTCGGCCCTGAGCAGGTCGTACGAGGCGAGGCGCAGCGCCAGCGCGTACGACCAGGACTCTCCGTGGCTGGCGTACCCCTTCGCGGGGAGCTGGCCCAGCTTGAGCAGCAGGTCGTCGCGGTGCGGGCCGACCAGGGTGACGCCGCGCTCGATCTCCTGCTTGCGGGCCTCTTCCAAAGCGGCGGTCAGCTGCTCGTAGAGAGCCTCGCGCGTGTGGCCGTCACCGGGCGCCGAGGGCTTGTACTCCAGGGAGACCGGGCCGCCACCGGGTGCCAGCTGCTCGTACGCCTTGTCGGCCAGCGGCTGCAGTGCGGAGATCAGGTCGAGCCGCTGGGCGAGCAGCTCGGCTCCCGCGCGGGCGAGGTGCTGGTCCCAGACGTCGAGTGTGGACAGGTCCATGGAGCGGCCGCCGTGACGACGGGCGAGGGCCGCCGACTTCAGGAGGGTGTTGCGCTGCTTGAGGACCCGGTCGTAGTCGGAGCGCACCCCGGCCATGCGGGGGGAGCGCGCGGTGATCAGCTCGTCGAGGAAACGGCGCCGCTCACCGGGGTCACCCTTGATCAGCGCCAAGTCCTCGGGCGCGAACAGCACCGTCCGCACGATGCCCAGCACGTCACGGGGCCTGACCTGCGAGGACCTGTTGATACGGGCACGGTTGGCCTTGCCGGGATTGAGTTCGAGCTCGACCAGCTGCCGGCGCTCGCCCTGGCGGACCTGGGCCCTGATGACGGCGCGCTCGGCGCCCATCCGCACCAGCGGGGCGTCCGAGGAGACGCGGTGGCTGCCGAGCGTGGCGAGGTAGCCGACGGCTTCGACGAGGTTGGTCTTGCCCTGCCCGTTCGGGCCCACGAACGCGGTGACGCCCGGATCGAGAGGGACCTCGACCCGGGCGTACGAGCGGAAGTCGGCCAGCGACAGATGCGTGACGTGCATGGTGTGCGCCGACCTCCCCGGCCTACTTCTCTTGCTGAGGCCTGTGCACAACCGCCGAGGTCGCGCACAGGCTGTGGATCAGTGCTCGCTCTTGGACTCCACCGCGTGGCCACCGAACTGGTTGCGCAGCGCGGCGATCATCTTCATCTGCGGGGAGTCGTCCTGACGGGAGGCGAACCGCGCGAAGAGCGAGGCCGTGATCGCGGGCAGCGGCACGGCGTTGTCGATGGCGGCCTCGACCGTCCAGCGGCCCTCTCCGGAGTCCTGCGCGAAGCCGCGCAGCTTCTCCAGGTGCTCGTCGTCGTCCAGCGCGTTGACCGCGAGGTCGAGCAGCCAGGAACGGATGACCGTGCCCTCCTGCCAGGAGCGGAAGACCTCACGGACGTCCGTGACCGAGTCGACCTTCTCCAGGAGCTCCCAGCCCTCGGCGTAGGCCTGCATCATCGCGTACTCGATGCCGTTGTGGACCATCTTCGCGAAGTGCCCTGCGCCGACCTTGCCCGCGTGGACGGAGCCGAAGTCACCCTCCGGCTTCAGGGCGTCGAAGACGGGCTGCACCTTGGCGACGTCGTCCTTGTCGCCGCCGTACATCAGCGCGTAGCCGTTCTGGAGGCCCCAGACGCCGCCGGAGACGCCGCAGTCGACGAAGCCGATGCCCTTGGCCTTCAGCTCCTCGGCGTGCTTCTCGTCGTCCGTCCAGCGGGAGTTGCCGCCGTCCACGACGATGTCGCCGGGCTCAAGCAGTTCGCCCAGCTCATCGATGGTGGCCTGGGTCGCGGCCCCGGCCGGGACCATCACCCACACCACGCGCGGGCCCTTGAGCTTGCCCACAAGCGCTTCGAGGCTGGGGACATCCGCGAGATCCGGGTTGCGGTCGTATCCGATGACGGTGTGACCTGCGCGGCGGATGCGCTCGCGCATGTTGCCGCCCATCTTGCCGAGGCCGACGAGACCGAGCTCCATCAGAGGTTCCTTCACTAGCGAGGTGGCGTTACGGCACTTTCGTACCTGCGTCCGAGCCTACGCCCGGACGCACGCACACACCTGTGGGCTCAGCCGCTCAGACGTACGGGCATGATCAGGTACTTGTACGCCTCGTCCGCCTCGGCGTCGACGGCCGGCTTGCCGCTCAGCAGAGCGGGCTTCGTCGACGTGGTGAACGACAGCTGGGCGACCGGCGAGTCGATCGCGCTGAGGCCGTCGAGCAGGAACGTCGGGTTGAAGGCGATCGAGATGTCGTCGCCGTCCAGCTGGGCGTCGACCCTTTCCACAGCCTGTGCGTCGTCGCTGGAGCCCGCCTCCAGGATCAGCACACCCTGCTCGAAGCTGAGCCGCACCGGCGTGTTCCGCTCCGCGACCAGGGCGACACGCTTGACGGCCTCCACGAAGGGGGCGGTCTCGATCACGGCCACCGAGTTGAACTCGGTCGGGAACAGCGTGCGGTACTTCGGCAGGTCGCCCTCGAGGAGACGCGTGGTCGTACGCCGACCGGCGCCCTCGAAGCCGATCAGGCCCTCACCGGCACCCGAGCCGGACAGCGCCAGCGTGACCGTGTCGCCGCTCGTGAGCGCCTTGGCGGTGTCCAGGAGCGTCTTGGCGGGCACCAGGGCCACAGCGGACGCCTCGGGGTTCTCCGGCTTCCACAGGAACTCGCGGACCGCGAAGCGGTAGCGGTCGGTGGAGGCCAGGGTGACCGTGTCGCCCTCGATCTCGATGCGGACACCGGTCAGCACGGGCAGCGTGTCGTCGCGTCCCGCGGCGATGGCCACCTGAGAAGCGGCAGAAGCGAAGACCTCGCCCGGGACGGTGCCCGTGGCGGTCGGCATCTGCGGCAGTGCGGGGTACTCCTCCACAGGGAGGGTGTGGAGTGTGAACCGCGAGGAGCCACAGACCACCGTCGCCCGTACACCGTCTGTGGAGATCTCCACCGGGCGGTTGGGGAGCGCGCGGCAGATGTCCGCGAGCAGACGGCCCGAGACGAGGACCGTGCCCTCCTCGTCGATCTCCGCGTCCACCGAGACGCGCGCCGAGACCTCGTAGTCGAAGCTCGACAGGCTCAGTGCGCCTTCCTCGGCCTTCAGCAGCAGGCCCGCGAGGACGGGCGCGGGCGGCCGGGCCGGGAGGCTGCGCGCCGCCCAGGCCACTGCCTCCGCGAGTACGTCGCGTTCAACCCGGATCTTCACCTAAGCCGCCTCCTGCTGTTGCTGGCTGCTCTCGCCCGCTGGGCCTGTGGCCCTCGTCGTCTGACTCGGTGTCTCTCAGCCATGCCGTGGGAAGGACACCGGGGACCAGTCTGACGCACCGCACTGACAGTCGGTGCCTGTCGGGGTCAAGTCGTGCCGAGAGGTGTCGGAGCTCCGGAGCGAGAGTTGTGCACAGCCCCAGCTTCGAAACCATTTCCCCGGTCTCTCTAGTTGGGAGTAGTAGTAGGGGCTGTGGAAACCGTGGATAACAGCGAAAGCGCTGGTCAGGACCGGTTTTTTATCCACTGACCCTGTGGGCGACACCCGTGGACAACCCGGTGTTTCTGTGGACGGGCGAAAGTTCTGCACACCCGGTGCACAGGCAGGGGCCACTTCTCCCCAGCGCTGTCCCCAGCTTTACCCAGCTTCCCCACAGGCCAATCGACCACCTTGGTGTGACGCCTTTCACTCGACACGGTGAGAGGGCGCGTTGCGTTGCCGAACAGTGGACAGCCGTGTGGAGAAGCTGGGGAAAGCTGGGGACAACACGCGCTGCCCTGTGGGCCGCCGGTGGACAACTTCGTGCACAGCCTGTGGACGAAGTTTTTCTCCACAGTCTGTGGACAGTCTTCGTCCACGAATCCACAGCCCCCTGACCTGGCCTGATGATCTCTCAGCAGGGTCCCCTGTGGACAGCGTCTGGACAACTTCCCGGTCCCCAGGGTGTGGAAGGGAAAAAGTCGCCCAATCTGTGGAGAACAGCCGCCTGAGCTGGGGAAATCGAACAGCTACGACACGCTCGCGCGCGTGCGAGCCGCGTAGGACGGCCGCCGCGAGCGCGTGCCGATGCTGAAAGAGCGCCAAAAAGGCGCCCCAGGAGGAGTCCTGGAGCGCCCTCAGCGTCGTTCTACGGAGGCTGTCAGCCGTTCTTGATGCGGTTGGTGAGCTCGGTTACCTGGTTGTAGATGGAGCGCCGCTCGGCCATCAGCGCGCGGATCTTGCGGTCCGCGTGCATCACGGTCGTGTGGTCGCGGCCGCCGAACTGCGCGCCGATCTTCGGCAGGGACAGGTCGGTCAGCTCCCTGCACAGATACATGGCGATCTGCCGGGCCGTCACCAGGACGCGGCTGCGCGAGGATCCGCACAGGTCGTCCACCGTGAGACCGAAGTAGTCGGCCGTGGCCGCCATGATGGCCGGCGCGGTGATCTCCGGAGCCGCGTCCTCCCCGCCCGGGATCAGGTCCTTGAGGACGATCTCGGTGAGCCCCAGATCCACGGGCTGCCGATTGAGCGAGGCGAAGGCGGTCACCCGGATCAGCGCGCCCTCCAGCTCACGGATGTTCCGCGAGATGCGCGACGCGATGAACTCGAGCACCTCCGGCGGGGCGTTCAGCTGCTCCTGTACCGCCTTCTTACGAAGGATGGCGATACGCGTCTCCAGCTCCGGCGGCTGGACGTCGGTGATCAGTCCCCACTCGAAGCGGTTGCGCAGCCGGTCCTCCAGCGTGACCAGCTGCTTGGGCGGCCGGTCACTGGAGAGGACGATCTGCTTGTTCGCGTTGTGGAGCGTATTGAAGGTGTGGAAGAACTCCTCCTGCGTCGACTCCTTGTCCGCGAGGAACTGGATGTCGTCGACGAGCAGAATGTCCATCTCGCGGTAGCGCTTGCGGAAGCTGTCGCCCTTGCCGTCGCGGATGGAGTTGATGAACTCGTTGGTGAACTCCTCCGAGCTCACGTACCGCACGCGCGTGCCGGGATAGAGGCTGCGGGCGTAGTGCCCGATCGCGTGCAGGAGGTGCGTCTTGCCGAGCCCCGACTCCCCGTAGATGAAGAGGGGGTTGTACGCCTTCGCCGGCGCCTCGGCGACCGCGACCGCGGCCGCGTGGGCGAAACGGTTCGACGCCCCGATGACGAAGGTGTCGAAGAGGTACTTCGGGTTCAGGCGCGCGGTGGGCTCGCCCGGGCCCGTCGCGGGCGCCGGCTGCGCGGCCAGCGGGCCGGGGGCGCCGCTCGACGAGGTGGGGCCGACCGGCCCGCCCCTGTGCACGCCGTGGCCGCCGTGCCCGCCGCCCCGGGGGCCGCCGTGCTGATCGGACATGTCATGACGCTCACGCCGGTCCTGCGGCTCGGAGCGCTGCTGCTCGTACGGCGAGCGCTCCTGTGGCGGCTGCGAGCGGTAGTCGTGCTGCGGCTGCTGCACCGGCGTCGCGTACGGGTCGCGCTCGGGGAAGCCGAGCCGCTGCTGCTGCCAGCCGTAGTCGTCCTGGTGCTGCGGCCAGGCGCCGGGGGCCGGGCGCTGGTAGTCCGGGTAGGCGGGGCGCGCGGTCGGCATCTGGTCGGGCCGGGAGCCGCCCTGGTGCTCGTCCGAGGAGCGCCGTCCGTAGCTCTCGTACGTGTCGCGTCCCTGCCCCGAAGGGGGCAGCTCAGGCTCTTCGTAGCGGTGCTGCTGGTGGGACGGCTGCTGCGGGGCCTGCTGATGCTGGACGGGAGGGGCCGGAGGGCCCGGCTCGCCCACGGAGTCGTCGACCGTGATGGCGATCCGGATCGGGCGCCCGCACTCCCGGCTCAGGGTCTCGCTGACCACCGGCGCGAGACGGCCTTCCAGTACGCCCTTGGCGAATTCGTTCGGGACGGCGAGCAGGGCGGTGTCCGCGACGAGCGCCAAGGGCTGGCAGCTCCGGAGCCACCGCTCGTCCTTCGCCTCCACGCCCTGTCCGCGGCCCTCACCCAGCAGATGTTCCAGAACTCGTGGCCACACTGCGGCAAGATCGGCAGGTACGTCAGCCACAGGGCACGCTCTCTCACGGGGTCCCACGAACGTGTGGTTCCTGGGACGGAAATCGGTATGGGGAGAAGGAAGGGAACGAATCGGAGTTCCGTCACGGTAGTCAGGGCGACGGGTACGGTTCAAGTTGTTGTCCACAGGCTGTGCACAGTGTCTCTCCATCACGGCCGGTTTGACCGGATGGCGTAGCCCCGCGTACCGTGACCAGGTCGAGTTGTCGATGGCTGCTGCCGCCTGCCTCCGATGGGCAAAGATCACGATCTGTGATTGTGAAGCGGTGCACTCGGTGCGTATTCGCGAGCTTCTCGTGGGCGCACGGTGACAGCCAGGCGATGTCCCGCCACCACCGAATCATTTCTGGAGCCCCCGAGTGAGCAAGCGCACCTTCCAGCCGAACAACCGTCGTCGCGCCAAGACCCACGGCTTCCGCCTGCGGATGCGCACCCGTGCCGGCCGCGCGATTCTCGCGAACCGTCGTGGCAAGGGTCGCGCCAGCCTGTCCGCCTGATTTCAGTCAGGTCATGACGTCGTGCTGCCTACCGAGCATCGGCTGAGGCGGCGCGAAGACTTCGCGACCGCGGTACGCCGAGGACGCCGGGCCGGACGCCCGCTTCTCGTCGTCCATCTACGTAGCGGCGCAACGGACCCGCACGTGCCAGGGGAGAGCTCTCCCCCGACACGTGCGGGTTTCGTCGTCAGCAAGGCCGTGGGTGGAGCCGTCATACGCAACACCGTGAAGCGCAGACTCCGTCACCTCATGCGCGACCGGCTGGCCCTGGTGCCCCCCGGTAGCCTGGTAGTAGTACGAGCGCTGCCCGGAGCGGGCGACGCCGACCATGCACAGCTGGCCCGAGACCTGGATGCCGCCCTGCAGCGGCTGCTGGGAGGGGGCGCGCGATGAAGTACCCGCTGCTGGCTCTGATCAAGCTGTACCAGTGGACGATCAGTCCGCTCCTGGGCCCGGTGTGCAAGTACTACCCGTCGTGTTCCCGCTACGGCTACCTGGCCATCGACCGGCACGGTGCGATCAAGGGAACGGCGCTCACGGCCTGGCGCATCCTGCGGTGCAATCCGTGGTCGCTCGGTGGTGTCGACCATGTTCCGCCGCGCAAGCGTCCGCGGTGGCACGAGATGCTGCGCGCTTCCTGGCGCGAACGCAAGGGCGGGACCTCCGCCGCAAGCGAGCCGAACGGGGACCTTCCCCCGGGCACGGCCGCTGAGACCGAGACCCCGTCCCATGCTCAAGGAGCCTGATTAGTGGACACGATTGCCAGTCTCTTCAGCTTTATCACGACACCAGTTTCGTGGGTCATCGTCCAGTTCCACTCGGTGTACGGGAAGATCTTCGGTCCCGACACGGGCTGGGCCTGGGGCCTGTCCATCGTGTCCCTGGTGATCCTGATCCGGATCTGCCTGATCCCGCTCTTCGTGAAGCAGATCAAGGCCACTCGGGCGATGCAGACGCTGCAGCCCGAGATGAAGAAGATCCAGGAGCGCTACAAGAGCGACAAGCAGCGCCAGTCCGAAGAGATGATGAAGCTGTACAAGGAGTCGGGTACCAACCCGCTCTCCTCGTGTCTTCCCATCCTGGCGCAGTCGCCGTTCTTCTTCGCCCTGTACCACGTGCTCAACGGCATCGCGACGGGCAAGACGATCGGTGTCATCGACGACCAGCTCCTGGAGAGCGCGCGTAAGGCGCACATCGTCGGTGCACCGCTGGCCGCGAAGTTCACCGACGGCGCCGACAAGGTCGCCTCCCTCGGCGCCACCCTGACGGACGTCCGTGTCGTCACCGCGGTCATGATCGTCCTGATGTCGGCCTCGCAGTTCTTCACGCAGCGCCAGCTGATGACGAAGAACGTGGACACCACGGTCAAGACGCCGTTCATGCAGCAGCAGAAGATGCTGATGTATGTCTTCCCGGTCATGTTCGCCGTCTTCGGCATCAACTTCCCCGTCGGTGTCCTCGTCTACTGGCTGACCACCAACGTGTGGACCATGGGCCAGCAGATGTTCGTGATCCGCCGCAACCCCACCCCGGGCTCCAAGGCTCAGGCCGCGTTCCTGGAGCGCCTGCACAAGCAGGTCACCCACCACAAGAAGGTGCGCGGGCGTGGCAACACGAACGTCATCAAGGCGATCGTCGCCAAGGGCCGGGACCGCAACGAGTTCGAGCGCAAGTTCATCAACGGTCTGACGAAGGCGGGCCTCGCGGCCCAGGCCGACGGCACCGTGGTGGAGAGCGAGTCCTCCGTACTCACCGAGACCGAGGACGGCACCCCCGCGGGCGGTCCGAAGCGCCAGCAGCCCAAGCGCCAGAGCAAGGCCAAGCGCCAGTCCGGCGCCGTCCAGGGCGCGACCGCCGGTGACGCCGGTGCCACCAGGGCGGACGAGCCCTCCGACGCGAAGCCCTCGCTGGAGAAGACCGCGGCCGGAACCGAGGACGACTCCCCCAAGACCAAGCAGGCCGGTGGCAACAACAAGCAGGGCAACCAGCCCGGCTCCGGTCAGCGCAGCCGAGCAAAGTCGGGACAGCGCAAGGGCCAGCAGCGGCCCAAGCACCCGTCCTCCAAGAAGTAGAAGGAGCCCATCCAGTGACGGAAGGCACCACCACCTCCGCCGCAGCTGAGGCCGGCGACACCCTCACCCGCCTTGAGCAGGAGGGGGAAATCGCGGCGGACTACCTCGAGGGTCTGCTGGACATCGCGGACCTCGACGGTGACATCGACATGGACGTCGAGGCCGACCGGGCCGCTGTCTCGATCATCAGCGACAGCAGCAGCCGCGACCTGCAGAAGCTGGTCGGCCGTGACGGTGAGGTTCTGGAGGCGCTCCAGGAGCTCACGCGCCTGGCCGTGCACCGCGAGACCGGTGACCGCAGCCGCCTGATGCTGGACATCGCGGGCTACCGCGCCAAGAAGCGCGAGGAGCTCTCGGAGCTGGGCGCCAAGGCCGCGGCCGAGGTGAAGAGCAGCGGTGAACCCGCCAAGCTCAAGCCGATGACGCCGTTCGAGCGCAAGGTCGTGCACGACGCGGTCAAGGCCGCCGGCCTGCGCAGCGAGTCCGAGGGCGAGGAGCCGCAGCGCTTCGTCGTCGTGCTCCCTGCCTGATCGGCACAGCGTCAACCGGCCCCGTCTGTTCGCAGGCGGGGCCGATCTTTGTCAGCCTGATAGACAGCCACCCCAGTGCGGTACGGAAGGACGGTCCCCGTGACGGAGGCAGCGGAGCTCCCCCCGGCGCCGGAAGAGGCCCGGACGGTATTCGGTGAGCGCTTCCCGGACGCGGTCCGGTACGCGGAACTGCTGGCCGACGCGGGAGTCCAGCGAGGCTTGATCGGCCCCCGGGAAGTGCCGCGGCTGTGGGAGCGGCATCTGCTGAACTGCGCCGTGCTGTCCGAGGTCGTGCCCGAGGGGGTCACGGTCTGCGATGTCGGCTCCGGTGCAGGACTACCGGGTATCCCGCTGGCGCTGGTCCGCCCCGACCTGAAGATCACGCTCCTGGAGCCGCTGCTGCGGCGCACGAACTTCCTCACCGAGGTCGTGGAGCTCCTCGGCCTCGACCATGTGACGGTCGTGCGGGGACGCGCCGAGGAAGTCCTCGGCAAGCTGCCGCCCGTGCACGTGGTCACCGCTCGCGCCGTCGCGCCACTGGACCGCCTGGCAGCCTGGGGTGTCCCGCTGCTGCGTCCGTACGGGGAGATGCTGCTCCTCAAGGGCGACACCGCCGAGGAAGAAGTGAAGGCAGCGGGCGCTTCCCTGAGCAAGCTCGGTGCGGTGGACACGTCCGTGCTGCATGTCGGTGAGGGTGTCGTGGATCCGCTCTCGACGGTCGTGCGGGTCGAGGTCGGGGAGAGCCCCGGCGGTGTGCGCTTCGCAGCGAAGCGCGCCAAGGCCGCGCGCACCGGTCGTGTGCGCCGCCGCCGCTGATCCATCCTGACGGTAAGACCTACTCCACAAAAGCTGCCAAACGTACCCATACCGGGGTGTCGCACCAGCGGCACCCCGGCTGCCGTGCATCGTGTTTCACGTGAAACGTCGCTCACTGCTGCATGGCATCATCAGCCGCGGCCGCGCTGCGGAACCCCGCGACCGTCGACCACTCGGTTCCCTCGATAAGGGCACGGAGTTGTCCACAGAGGTGGATTCGTCCACAGAAGACCGGGCCTCGCTGGTTCATGACCCTCAAAGCATGGGAGGCTCTGTTCATTGCGAGCCTGATGTCGAGGAGAGTGAATCCTTGCGGTCCGACGCCAACATCGCGGGACCGATGACCGATCCGGTCCCCGGTCCCCGTACCGAGTCGGCGGGGGAGGATGTTTCACGTGAAACACCGACCCCGATGGACGACACACCCATCGGTCGAGCTGCCCAACTGGCGGTGGAGGCCCTCGGCCGCGCCGGCGAAGGTCTGCCGCGCCCCGAGCAGACCCGCGTCATGGTGGTCGCCAACCAGAAGGGTGGAGTGGGCAAGACGACGACGACCGTCAATCTCGCCGCTTCGCTCGCTCTGCACGGCGCACGCGTCCTGGTGATCGACCTCGACCCTCAGGGCAACGCCTCCACGGCCCTCGGTATCGACCACCACGCCGAAGTTCCGTCGATCTACGACGTGCTGGTCGAGAGCAAGCCGCTCTCCGACGTGGTCCAGCCGGTCGTCGACGTCGAGGGGCTCTTCTGCGCTCCGGCCACCATCGATCTCGCCGGTGCGGAGATCGAGCTCGTGTCACTCGTGGCGCGGGAGAGCCGACTGCAGCGGGCCATCCAGGCGTACGAGCAGCCGTTGGACTACATCCTCATCGACTGCCCGCCGTCGCTGGGCCTCCTGACGGTCAACGCGTTGGTGGCCGGCGCGGAGGTGCTGATCCCCATCCAGTGCGAGTACTACGCACTGGAAGGACTCGGACAGCTCCTGCGCAACGTCGATCTGGTGCGGGGACACCTCAACCCGAACCTGCACGTGTCGACGATCCTGCTCACCATGTACGACGGCAGGACCCGGCTCGCCTCACAGGTCGCGGACGAGGTGCGCAACCACTTCGGCAAGGAGGTTCTGCGGACGAGCATTCCGAGGTCGGTCCGTATCTCCGAAGCGCCGAGCTACGGACAGACGGTCCTCACCTACGACCCGGGGTCGAGCGGCGCCCTCTCCTATTTCGAAGCGGCACGTGAGATCGCGCTGCGCGGGGTCGGGGTGCACTACGACGTCCAGCACGCCCACATGGGCGCACAGAACGACCAGCACAGCATGACGGAGGGGATGCAGTGAGCGAACGACGCAGAGGACTGGGGCGAGGCCTCGGTGCCTTGATCCCTGCAGCCCCGACGGAGAAGCAGGCCCCGCAGAGCGTGGGCGGGGGATCGACCTCCCCCTCGGCTGTCCCGGTTCTGACCGCCGAGCGAGGCGTGGCTGCCGCGAAGGTGACCTCGCTTCCGCAGAGTCCTGTTTCACATGAAACGGTGGAGCCGCCTCAGCAGACCGCGGAGCCGGTCGAGAACCAGACCGTGGCGGGTGCGCACTTCGCCGAGCTGCCGCTCGACGTCATCACGCCGAACCCGCAGCAGCCTCGTGTGGTGTTCGACGAGGACGCCCTCGCCGAGCTGGTGACCTCCATCAAGGAGGTCGGTCTTCTCCAGCCGGTCGTGGTGCGGCAGCTGGGTCCCGCGCGCTACGAGCTCATCATGGGCGAGCGGCGCTGGCGGGCGTGCCGTGAGGCGGGCCTCGAGCGCATCCCCGCCATCGTGCGGGCCACGGAGGACGAGAAGCTCCTCCTGGACGCCCTTCTCGAGAACCTGCACCGTGCCCAGCTGAACCCGCTGGAAGAGGCTGCGGCCTACGACCAGTTGTTGAAGGACTTCAACTGCACGCACGACCAGCTGGCGGACCGCATCGGCCGGTCCCGTCCGCAGGTCTCCAACACGCTGCGACTGCTGAAGCTCTCGCCGGCCGTGCAGCGCAGGGTCGCCGCCGGAGTTCTCTCCGCGGGCCACGCGCGGGCGCTGCTCTCCGTCGAGGACTCGGAGGAGCAGGATCGGCTGGCCCATCGGATCGTGGCCGAGGGTCTCTCGGTGCGTGCTGTCGAGGAGATCGTGACCCTCATGGGCTCCCGGCCCCAGAGCGCCCCGAAGGCCAAGGGGCCGCGTGCCGGCACCCGTGTCTCGCCGGCTCTGAGCACGCTCGCCACGCGCCTCTCCGACCGGTTCGAGACCCGCGTCAGGGTGGATCTGGGGCAGAAGAAGGGGAAGATCGTCGTTGACTTCGCCTCTCTGGAGGACCTGGAGCGCATCCTCAGCACGCTGGCGCCGGGCGAGGGGCCGGTCCTGAAGAACGGCCTGGCCGACGACACCTCGGAGGACGACGGTCCCGAGGACGGCAGCGCCTGATTCCTACAGGTCAGCACCGCGAGAGCGGGTCGTGTCCGGTCTGTCCGGAACACGGCCCGCTCTTTGCTTTCCTACGGTTTCGATGCAATCTCATCGTGGATACGATGCGTTCGGGTATGGCGCATCCACCTGACGGCACCTCATTGGGGAGGCGGGGGCCATGCGAACGATGAGCCGCACCGGACTGATGACCGCGGGCCTCGGGCTGGGGGCGGTCGGCGGCTTCGTCGGCAGCCTGCTCAGGGAACGCAGTGCGCTGACAGCCGCCCGCAGCGCGGCGGCCGACGGAAGTGAGGAACCGCCTACATGGGGCGTCGGCTCGTACCGCTCACACTGGACAACCTCCCGGATCTTCCCAAGCGGTGCCGGGGCTGTGTCTTCTGGGAGCTGGACCCGGTCAGCGGCCAGGCCGCGGTAAAAGCCGGAACGCCCGAGCTGGAGAAGGAGGCGTGGATCTCCGCCGTTCTGCTGGAGTGGGGTTCCTGCGGCCGGGTCGTCTACGTCGACGACGTACCGGTGGGCTTCGTGCTCTACGCCCCTCCTGCGTACGTTCCGCGCTCCACGGCCTTCCCCACGAGTCCCGTGTCGCCGGATGCGGTCCAGCTGATGACAGCCTGGATCATGCCGGGCTATCAGGGGCAGGGGCTGGGACGCGTCATCGTCCAGACGGTCGCGAAGGATCTGCTGCGCAGGGGCTTCAAGGCGATCGAAGCCTTTGGCGACGCACGGTGGGAGAAGCCCGCGTGCGTGCTCCCCGCGGAGCATCTGCTGTCGGTGGGCTTCAAGACGGTCCGTCCGCATCCCTCGTATCCGCGGCTGCGGCTCGAACTCCGTACGACGCTCTCCTGGAAGGAAGACGTCGAGCTCGCGCTCGACCGGCTGCTGGGAGCGGTACAGAAGGAACCAGCACTTCGGCCGTTGTGAAACGGCGAATGGACCAGCCCCCGGAGGGACTGGCCCATTCGTGTTTCACGTGAAACATCGCCACCGATTACTCGGCGATGAAGTCCGCCAGGTCCTTCTCGATGGCAGCCTTCGGCTTCGCACCGACGATGGTCTTGGCGACCTCGCCACCCTGGTAGACGTTCAGGGTCGGGATCGACATCACGCCGTACTTGGCGGCGGTGCCGGGGTTCTCGTCGATGTTGAGCTTGACGACCTGGATCTTGTCGCCGTGCTCCTTGGCGATCGCCTCGAGGGAGGGGGCGATCTGGCGGCACGGGCCGCACCAGGCAGCCCAGAAGTCCACCAGTACGGGCTTGTCGCTCTTGAGGACGACCTCCTCGAAGGAGTCGTCGGTCACGTTCTGCAGGTCGGCCACGGGAGGCTCCTTTTACTCGGTGGTGCGGTGAGGGAAGAGGTGTCAGACGGTGACGGCCGCCGTCTCGCTGTCCACGAGGGCAGCGAGGAAGCGCTCGGCGTCGAGAGCGGCGGAGCAGCCGGTGCCGGCCGCCGTGATCGCCTGGCGGTACGTGTGGTCGACGACGTCGCCGGCGCCGAAGACACCGGGCACGTTCGTCCGGGTCGTGGGGGCGTCGACCTTGAGGTAGCCCTCGTCGTCGAGCGTCAGCTGTCCCTTGAAGAGCTCGGTACGCGGGTCGTGGCCGATCGCGATGAAGAGGCCCGTCACCGGCAGCTCGGACGTCTCGCCCGTCTTCAGGTTGCGCAGCGTCAGACCGGAGAGCTTCTGCTCGCCCTTGATCTCGGCGATCTCGCTGTCCCAGACGAACTTGATCTTCGGGTCGGCGAAGGCACGCTCCTGCATCGCCTTGGAGGCGCGCAGGGTGTCGCGACGGTGCACGATGGTCACGGACTTGGCGAAGCGCGAGAGGAAGGTGGCCTCCTCCATCGCAGTGTCGCCGCCGCCGATCACGGCGATGTCCTGGTCCTTGAAGAAGAAGCCGTCGCAGGTGGCGCACCAGGAGACACCGCGTCCGGAGAGGGCGTCCTCGTTCGGCAGGCCGAGCTTGCGGTGCTGGGAGCCGGTCGTGACGATGACGGTCTTCGCGCGGTGCACGGTGCCCACGGTGTCCGTCACGGTCTTGATCTCACCGGTGAGGTCCACGGCGACGATGTCGTCCGGCACGAGCTCGGCGCCGAAGCGCTCGGCCTGGGCGCGCATGTTGTCCATGAGCTCGGGGCCCATGACACCGTCCTGGAAGCCGGGGAAGTTCTCCACCTCGGTGGTGTTCATCAGCGCACCGCCTGCGGTGACGGCGCCCTCGAACACCAGCGGCTTCAGCGACGCGCGCGCGGTGTAGAGCGCCGCCGTGTAGCCGGCGGGCCCGGAGCCGATGATGATCACGTTACGGACGTCGGTCACGGCTTGATTCCTCGTCTCTGGGGACTGCTACGTACTGCTGGTGGGTGCCTGTCTCATGACTCTCACCCCACCCAACGGATCCTACGGGGCGTGCATTCCCGTCCGCGTCCACGCACACGGAAGCCACCGGAAACAGACAGGAGAAAGAGCCCCGGAAGGACAGGGGGAACGTCAGCTCTGCGGGTACGCGTGGGTCATGAGGACCTTGCCGGCGGGCGGCGAGGACTTGCCCACACAGGCCGCGTCGACGACGTACGCGGACACCTTGGTGCTGTCGGAGTCATGCGGCACCACGACGAGGTAGGCGCGCTTGCCCTCGTACGAACCCTCCTCGGCGGCGAGCGGAGTCCTGTCACCGATGCCGCGCTGAATGCACTCCGGCACCTGCACCTGGACCGCGGTCCGCGGGGAGTTCTTCTCAGGGGATTGAGGGCTGGAGCGAGTGTCGAAGGACGGCGTCGAGGTGTCCGACTTCCCGCCGGTCTTGTCGGGGCCGCTCTTCTTGAGGAGATCGGAGACGCGGCCCTCGAGCTTCTGCCCGGAGAACGAGCTGCTCGCCGAGTTCTGCCGTTCGGAGGCCGTCCCTGTCGTCCCGTCGGAGTCGTCGCCCATCGTCTGGATCAGCAGGGAGCCGAGACCGATCGCGGCGGCGGTGAAGACAGCGCCGAGCACTGCCGTACGCCGACGTGTGCCGCGCGGTCGGCTGCCGCGGCCCGGACCGGTGGCGGCACGAGCATGACCCGCGGGACGATCGGCGCCCCCGGATGAGGCAGAGGCCGACGTTGTTTCACGTGAAACACGCGCCGTGGCGGGCGAGGGGGAGGACGACGAAACGGACGAAGAAGCGGGAGAGGACGACGAAGGCGACGAGGCGACGGACACCGGTTCGGACGCCTCGTCCTCCGCGAGCAGGCCCTCGGAGGTGGTGGAGTCGAGCAGCGCCTCGGCCGCCAGCGCCGCGTCGATACGCCCGGCGACGTCGTCCGGCATGCGCGGCGGTCCCGGCAGTGTGCCGAGCAGACCGCGGATCTCCTCCAGGGAGGCATGGACGTCGGCGCAGAGCTCGCAGCTCTCCAAGTGCCGTCGTACGTCGCTCGCGCGCGACGGGGAGAGCAGGCCCTCGCTCAGATCCGAGATCTCAGCGACGTCCGGGTGTCCGGCCGAGTCGGTCGTATCTGTCACGCTCGTCCACCTCCGCCCTTCACGGCAGCTGAATCACTTGGTCCTGTATCCCGTGGCCCTGCTGCCGGTGGGACGGATGTCCCCTGCGTCCGGTTCCTTCCTGAGCGGGGTTTCCCTCGTCTTCCGTCGCCGCTCTCCTCGTCGCTGCCGTCCCTGTCGCCAGGAGTCGGACTCGGGCGGAGGTGGGAGAGCAGCGGCAGGAGTCTGGCTCTGCCGCGGGCGCAACGGCTCTTCACCGTGCCCGTGGGCACCTCCAGGACACGGGCGGCCTCGGCCACCGGATAGCCCTGCATGTCGACGAGGACGAGCGCGGCACGCTGATCGTGCGGGAGAGTGCCCAGAGCCTCCACCAGCTCCCGGTGGAGGTCGCCGCGCTCGACGGGGGCGGCAGCCGACTCCTCCGGCTCCAGGAGCTGCTCGAGACGCTCGTTGTCGTCGATGGGGGAGGTCTTGCGGGAGGCCGCCTTGCGCGCCCGGTCCAGGCAGGCGTTCACGGTGATCCGGTGCAGCCACGTCGTCACGGCCGACTGCCCGCGGAACGTGTGGGCCGCGCGGTAGGCGGACACCAGAGCGTCCTGCACCGCGTCAGCCGCTTCCTCACGGTCTCCGAGGGTGCGCAGGGCCACGGCCCACAGCCGGTCGCGGTGTCGCCGCACCAGCTCGCCGAAGGCGTCGGTGTCGCCGGCGACATGAGCGGCGAGGAGGTCCTGATCGCTCATGTCACCGCGTGCGGTGCCGTCCATCGTCGAACCCCCTCCCCCAGTGAGCCGTGGCGGGCCGATCCCTCAGCCCTTGAGCTTCACGTCCGTGATGGCTTGCTTGTACCCCGCTCCGTAGTACCCATCAACGGGGGACTTCGGCACCTCGGTCATCCAGAGAAGCACGTACCGCGTCTTCACCGGCTTCTTCGCCTTGAGCTTCCAGGTGCCGCTCGTCGTGGAGGCGGTGCCGATCTCCTTCAGGGACTCGACGTCCGACGACGGCGTCAGCGAGTCCGTGGCGTACAGCGAGATCTTGGTGCGGTCGCCGCTGTACCGGAGGGCCACCGACGCCTCGGAGACGTCGTGCTCCGAGCCGAGGTCGTAGACGATACCGACACCGGCCTTGAAGGGGGCCAGCCGCGGCCCTTCCCTGAACGTCTTCGTGCGCCAGAGCGAGGACGCGTCCTTGTCGTACGTGTGACGGACGCTCGACGGGTCCTGGGTCTTGCCCCCGACGACGAGTTCCTGGCCGTTCTCGATGCTGATCGGCTTCGCCGGCTTCGGCTGCCCCTTGTCCCCACCGTCGTTGGTGTGCGACGTACCGGAGTCCCCGGAGTTCTCCCGGTCCATCAGGGCATCCGCCAGCTGCCAGCTGCCGAGGCCCAGTGCGGCGATGAGCAGCGCCGAGACACCCCACTTCAGGGCCCTGCCGGTGCGGCTCTGCAGCGGGGGCGGCGGGGCGGGTACAGGCTGGGTGGCTCCGGGGTGGGCCGCAGGACGGCCGTACGTGCCCTGCTGGTACGTGGTGCGCTGGTACTCCGGGGGTGCGGTGAACACCGGCTCAGGCGGGCGGATGCGGGGCATCTCGCCGATCGCCTTCACCAGTTCCTCCGGCGTCGTGCACGGAGGGTCCTGGCGGGAGGCGGTCGCGCCGTCGTTGACGAGCGCGCGCATGGCGAGCTCCGACAGGCCGCGGTGGACGCCCGCGCGCACCTGGTCGGGGGCGATGAGGCCGATGTCCTTGGGAAGCCCGGAGAGGCCGTACGCATCGTCCTCGTACGGCCAGCGCTGGGTGAGCGAGGCGTACAGGAGAGCGCCGATCGCTTCCGTGTCCGTGCGCTGGGGCGTCTCGGAGCTGATGCCGCGCAGCGCCGCGTTCACGGCGAGGCCGCGGATGCGGTACTGCCCCGTGGACGTGCGCAGGACGGCGCCCGGCGTCAGGCGCAGGTGCGCGAGACCCTCTCGGTGCGCCGCGGCCATGGCCTGGGAGACCTGGCTGACCAGCTGATAGGCGTCGTGGGCCTCGAGCGGTCCCGCGGCGAGGAGCGCGGTGAGTTCCGTGGCGTCCGGCAGCCACTCGTGGACCACGTAGACGAGGTCGTTCTCCTCGACGGCGTCCAGGACCTGCACGAAGCGCGGGTCGCCGAGCAGCGCCGAGGAACGGGCCGCCGCGAGGACCGAGCGGGCCCGCGGATGGTCGGCGGGCAGGAGATGCACGCCGACGGCCCGGCGGAGCTTCTCGTCGACCGCACGCCAGCTGCTGAAACCGTCCAGACGGGTGACGCACTCCTCGAGCCGGTAGCGTCTTGCGAGCTTGTGGCCACTGTGCAGTTCTGGGGGTGAGGAGGCCCCGCGGCTCTCTGACTTGTCGGTCTTCGCCGCCTCTTCTTCTGCTGCCGTGTCCCGCTCCCGGGTCTGGGCCACCCCGTCGGCCGTGGCCTGTTCCGCCTTCGCGGTCAGCGGCTCGTCGCCGCTGTTGTCTGCCACGTCGACGGCAGCCGTGCTCCGTTCCGCCACCGTCGTTCCTGCCTCCCCATCCATTGCGCTTCGTCGGACGCCAAAGCCAATTGTGCCCACAGTCCGGCGCTATGCACGACACACGGTGGCCGACGATGGTTGTGCGGACCCGCTCATCTCACCGACCGAGACGGCCGCGGACCATGCCGACCATGGAGTTGAGCTCCGCGATCCGCATCTTGCGGGCGGCCACGAAGAAGACACCGAGAAGTGCGATGCCGCCGACGACCAGCGCCACGAAGGAGCTGAACGCCCCGGTACCCATCACCCTGAGGATGGCGAAGCCGATGCCGCCGCCGACGATCGCCGCCGGGATGGAGGCACCGAAGAGCCGGGTGTACGTGCGTGCCACCTGGGCGCCGTCCAGATCGCCGCCCAGCCGCACGCGCAGCCTCCGCCAGGCGACGCCGACGCCGACCGCGTAGGCGAGGCCGTAGGAGGCTGCCATGCCGACCACGGCCCACCGGGCGGGCAGGACGAAGAAGCAGAGAGCAGAGGCCGCCGCGTTGACGGCCGCCACGATGACGGTGTTGTAGAACGGCGTGCGGGTGTCCTCGTAGGCGTAGAAGCCGCGCAGGACGACGTACTGGACCGAGTACGGAATCAGGCCAAGCCCGAACGCCATCAGGATGTAGCCGATGTTCTGCGCGCCCGAGCCCGAGCCCGCGTACAGCAGCGTGGCCATCGGGACGCCGAGGGCGAGGAAGGCGAAGGCGCACGGCACGATCGCCACGGCGGAGGTCCGCAGGCCGTACGAGATGTCGTCCCGGACGGCGGCGGGGTCGTCGTCGTTCGCGGAGCGGGAGATGCGGGGCAGGACCGCGGTCATCACGGAGACCGTGATGATGGCCTGCGGCATCTGCCACAGCAGCAGCGCGTAGTTGTACGCGGTGATGCCGGTGCCCGAGTGGCCGTGGTCCTCGGCCGTCGCGCCGGCGCTGGTGGCCAGCTGGGTCACGACGATCATGCCGAGCTGGTTGGCGAGGACGAAGAAGAACGTCCACTTGGCGAGGCGCGCGGCCTTGCCGAGGCCCTGCCCGCGCCAGTCGAACCGGAGCCGCAGCTTGAAGCCCGCCTCGCGCAGGTACGGCAGCATCGAGAGAGCCTGCACGGTCAGGCCGAGAAGGGTGCCGATGCCGAGGAGCCGCACCCCGTCGGGCGTGATGCTGCCCGCGTTGACGTCGGAGTCGGTGAAGCTGCCGAAGGCCCAGATGAAGGCGCCGAACGTCGCGATGACCACGATGTTGTTGAGGACCGGGGTCCACATCATCGCGCCGAAGCGGCCGCGGGCGTTGAGGATCTGACCGAGCACGACGTGCAGACCCATGAAGAACATCGTGGGGATGCAGTACCGGGCGAAGGTGACGGCGACGTCCATCTTCGCTGGGTTGTCGGCGATCGTCGGCGACATCATGCGGATGAGTGCGGGTGCCGCGATCACACAGATGACGGTGACGGCCGCGAGCAGGACCATCACGAGGGTCAGGAGGCGGTTGGCGTAGCCCTCGCCCTCGTCCTCGTCGTTCTTCATGGCCCGCACGAGCTGCGGGATGAACACGGCGTTCAGGGCGCCGCCGCCGACGAGTACGTAGATCATCGTCGGGAGGACGTTGGCGACCTGGTACGAGTCGTTGAGCGTGCCGACGCCGATCGCGGCGGCCATGACGAGGGTGCGCAGGAAGCCGGTGAGGCGGGAGACGATCGTTCCCGCCGCCATGAGCGCGCTCGACTTCAGCAGGCTCGACGCGCGCCCGCCCGCCTTGGCCGCGGGTGCCGGCGCGGCCGCGGGAGCGGGGGTGGCCACGGGGGCGGCTGCCGGGGCGCCCGCGGGGTTCGGGACCATCGGCTGGTCGGCCGGCGGGTATCCGCCTTGGGCGGGCTGCTGGTAGCCGTTGCCCTGCTGATAGCTGTTGCCCTGGGGGTAGCCGTTGTTCTGGGGGGAGCCGTTGCCGTCCCCCTGCCCGTAACCGTCGTTCTCGGGGTAGCCGCCCTGCTGGTACGCGCCCTGCGGGTAGCCGCCCTGCTGATACCCGGCCTGCTGATAGCCGCCCTGCTGGTACTCGTCCTGCTGGTAGGCGGACTGCTGGCCGCGGTATCCGCCCGGCTGCTGGTCGCGGTAGAGGTGAGCGAACGCGTCCGGCTCGTGGTGCTCCTCGCCGGCCTGGGTGACCAGGTCGTCGACGCCCACGAACTGCGTCGTGCGGGCGTCGTCGCCGTACGGGAGGTGGCGGGTCGGGCCCTCCGGCTCGGGGGCCGGGGTCTGCGCCCACACGCGCGGGTCGGGGGCGTGGTGCGGGGAGGGCGGCTGGGCGTAGAGCGGAGGCTGCTGCTGATAGGTGCCGGGCGGCGGCGGAGGGTGCGCCGCACGGTCGTAGAGCGCCTCGGCCACCGGGTCCTGGGCGGAGAGGTCCTGCGCCCGGTAGGGATCCTGGTCGTAGGCGTCCTGGAGATAGATGTCCGGCGCGGGCTGCGGGGGTACCTGCCCGTGCTCGGGGGAGCCGGGCGGCGGGCCTCCGGGCGAGGCGGAGCCGCCCGAACCCTGGCCACGGTCACCGTCGTACGGCGCGTTCATGGTTACCCCACCTCATCGTCCCCGGGCCCACCGGCCACGACATCGCTCAACGGTCCACTCTCTCACCCGTGTCCGACGGGTCGGTGCTTTCCGGTGCGGTGTCCGGTGTCGGGTCACTCGGGTGCTCGGGGTCGCCCGTTCCGGGACCGTCACCGGATTCACCCTCGGGACCGTGGTCCGGGCCGTCCTCCGAGCCCTGTTCCGGGCCTGCGTCCGGGCCCTCCTCGGCGCGCTTGCGGGCCGCGCGCTTGCGCTGGGTGTACATCCGGAAGCCCGCGAGGACGAGCAGCAGGAGTCCGCCGGCGATGACCAGCATCACGGTGAGGGTGACCTCGGTGACGTTGACGTCGAAGCGCACGGCCTCGCCGTAGGGCTCTCCGTCTTCGGTGAAGAGCTGCGCGTACACCGGGACCGGGCCATTGGCGTTGGCCGTGGTGGTGAACTTCACGGACTGGGAATGACCGCCCGCGATTTTGATCTGCTTCTCCTCGAACTGCCCGTCGCCGATTTTCAAACGGGTGGGGTTCTTGGAGGAGAGGCGCAGGACCAGGTGGTCGACGGGCTGCACCAGGTTGTTCTGCACCGAGATCGGAATGGTCGCGCTGCGGCCGGAGAGTTTCGCGTCGGACCGCTTGATCAACGATACCTGCCGGGTGAGCTCCTGGAGATACGCCCAGACGCTCTGCCGGTAGGCCTCCCCCTGCGCCGGGCGGCCGCGCCAGGACGTCGACATCTCACGGTCTATGGCCCTCCCGAACGGGGTGACCACGCGGTCCCTCTCGCTGAGGATCACCTGAAAGCGTTCGAGCGCGCTCTTGGTGTTCTGGATCTTCTCGAAGGCCGTGCGCGGGAGCTCCTGCTTGCGCAGTGCGGCGGGGTAGGCGGCGGCCGAAGGCACCCGCGTGGTGGCCTGCGGGTCCGGTTTGGCCTTCGCGGCGGCTGCCAGGTCCTGCGACTGCGACCACTTCCCGCCCGCGAGAGAGCTGAGCGCCTTCTCCATGGCCTGCGCCTGGCTGGCCGTGGGCATGCGCTGCGGAGCGACGACGATGCTCCGCTGCCTGTCGGGGTCCTGCAGGTTGATCATCAGGCTCTGGGCGAGAAACTCCTGGACGGCGAGCGTGGAGCTCTCGGCCCCGGTCATGTCGCCCTCGAACGCCGTGGACAGGCGCGCGTCCGCCACGACCGCGGTGGTACCGCCGCCGATGGGCCGGGCCGCGGACGGTGAGTACTGAAGGCCATTGGTCTCGCGCAGGCTGTCGCTGCGGGCGATCACCGTGTGCGCGCCCGCGGAGGTGGCGACATCGACGATGGACGGGTCGATGGCTCCGTCGGTGGGCCAGGCGAAGTCCGTGCTGGGCTTCACCTGGAGGATCGTGGTGACCGCCTTGTACCCCGCGTCGGTGGCTTCCTTGAGGTGACCGAGGGAGCCGCTGACCGACTTGCCGGTGTGCGCGAGGGAGGCGAGGTCGGGATCGGCGAAGGGGAGAGCGACGACCTTCTTGCCCTTGACGGCGGTCTGGAGGTCGTTGAGCCACTGGCCGGCGACCGACTGCTGCTTGCCCGCCCTGGTGGTCTTTCCGTCGGGGTTCTCGATCCGGTAGCTCTTCGTCATCGCCTCCACCGAGGCGAGCAGGTCCGGATCGATGACCCACGTCACGTCCAGGCGGCTGCCGAGGGACAGGAGCTGTTCCAGACGTCCGCCCGGGGCCAGCTCGTCGGCGAGGTCGTCGTTCTTGAAGACGGGCGTCTGCAGCTCGTCGGAGCCGGTCCTCGCCGTGAGGTGCGTGGTGGTGGTGAGCGGCCACAGGTACGTGGTCTTCGTCTTCGTGTCCGCGGCGTCGGGCTGCCACGGCAGGAAGGTCCGCTCGATGCCGAGCACCTGCGGGTAGGGCTGGGCGGCGCTCTGGCCGGTGAGGGTGACACCCAGCTGGTAGACGCCGCTGGTGCTGAGGGACAGCGCCTTCACCGGCACGGAGATGCTGAAGTCCTGTCGCACGCCGGGTGTGAGCTTGGCGATCTTCTCGACGTACTTCCCGCCGACCTCCGAGCCGTCGGCACCCGGCTGGAAGCCCGTGCGCTTCGCGGCGCTGTCGATCTCGCTGCGGCTGCCGAGGGGCGATCCGACGCGGAGCCCGACCTGCGCCCCCGTCACCGTCTGCTTGCTGTTGTTGGTGACCGTGCCGGAGACCGTGAGGGTGTCGTCCTCACCGGGAGCGGTGGGGGTGAGTGCGTCGAGGGAGACGTCGACCGTGCGGGACCCGGTGGCGTCGGCCTTCACGCGCGACGCGGCGGCTTCCGCCTTCGCGCCGGGCCCTGTGGCATGCGCCACGGGGCCCACCGGTGCCTGCAGCAGCCCGGCCAGCAAAGGGGTACCCACCAGCAGTGCTGCGGTGCGCCGCAGCCACCGGCGGGCAGGTGAGGGGCTCGTCCCCGGAAAGTCTGCCGCCTCGGCCACGCGTTCGCCCGTCCCTCGTCGTCAGTGGTCGTCGGTTGTGCGTCCACGCATGGTAACGATGCGCGCTGTGGCGAAGTGCCGCGGACTGCTCCACGTGATCGGAAGACGCGCCGGGGCGGCCGCACGGTACCGGCGGGCGGAAGGTAATCGGGTCGGCCGGGGGCGCGCGGGGCACGTACCCTTTTCTGTTGTGCCGAACGCCAACGAAGACAATCCCAACGCCCTGAGCCAGGTGCAGCGCCGCGCGGTCAGCGAACTGCTGCGTGTGTCCCCTGTCGCGGACGACCTCGCCCGCCGTTTCCATGAGGCCGGGTTCTCCCTCGCCCTGGTCGGCGGCTCGGTCAGGGACGCCCTGCTGGGCCGGCTCGGCAATGACCTGGACTTCACGACGGACGCCCGCCCCGAGGACGTACTGAAGATCGTCCGGCCGTGGGCCGACGCGGTCTGGGAGGTCGGGATCGCCTTCGGCACGGTCGGCAGCCAGAAGGACGGCTACCAGATCGAGGTGACCACCTACAGGTCGGAGGCGTACGACAGGACCTCGCGCAAGCCCGAGGTGTCCTACGGCGACTCGATCGAGGAAGACCTCGTGCGCCGTGACTTCACCGTGAACGCGATGGCCGTGGCGCTGCCCGAAAAGGAGTTCGTGGACCCCCACGGCGGGCTCGATGACCTCGCGGACCGTGTTCTGCGTACCCCCGGCACCCCCGAGGACTCCTTCTCCGACGACCCGCTGCGCATGCTGCGGGCCGCGCGCTTCGCCGCGCAGCTGGACTTCGAGGTGGCTCCGGACGTCGTCGCCGCGATGACGGCGATGGCCGAGCGCATCGACATCGTCTCCGCGGAGCGCGTACGGGACGAATTGAACAAGCTGCTCCTTTCCGCTCACCCGCGCAAGGGCCTCGCTCTCCTCGTCGACACGGGCCTCGCCGAGCGGGTCCTCCCCGAGCTCCCCGCCCTGCGTCTGGAGCGGGACGAGCACCACCGTCACAAGGACGTGTACGACCACTCGCTGATCGTCCTCGAACAGGCGATGGCTCTGGAGACGGACGGCCCCGATCTGACGCTGCGGCTCGCGGCGCTGCTGCACGACATCGGCAAGCCGAAGACCCGGCGCTTCGAGGGCGACGGCCGAGTCTCCTTCCACCACCACGAGGTGGTCGGCGCCAAGATGGTCAAGAAGCGCATGACGGCGCTCAAGTACTCCAACGAGCTCGTGAAGGACGTCTCGCGCCTGGTCGAGCTCCACCTGCGCTTCCACGGCTACGGCACGGGAGAGTGGACGGACTCGGCCGTACGCCGTTACGTACGCGACGCGGGCCCTCTCCTGGAGCGCCTGCACAAGCTGACCCGATCCGACTGCACCACCCGCAACAAGCGCAAGGCGAATGCCCTGTCGCAGGCGTACGACGGCTTGGAGGAGCGCATCGCCCGCCTCCAGGAGCAGGAAGAGCTGGACTCGATCCGCCCCGACCTGGACGGCAACGACATCATGAAGGTCCTTGACGTGGGACCGGGCCCGGTCATCGGCCAGGCCTACAAGTTCCTGCTGGAGCTGCGCCTCGAGAACGGCCCGATGGAGCGAGACGCGGCGGTCGCGGCGCTCAAGGAGTGGTGGGCGGCGCAGAACTGAGCTGAACCGGCGGGTGTTTCACGTGAAACACCCGCTGGCTGGATACGCCGAGGGGCGTTGTTTCACGTGAAACCGTGAAACAACGCCCCTCGATGGTTCCTGCTGCCTGCTATGCCTTCTTCAGGCAGAGCACGACGTTGTGGCCCTTGCCGGACTGGTAGTAGGCGATCTCAGACGTCTTGACCGTCTCGCACTTGGAGCTGTCGCTCGTACCGTCGAACTTCTCGACGACCTCGAACTCGGAGTCACTCGAGGAGCAGTCGACCTCTTCCAGATCCGGCCGAATCTCGGTGCCCTTGTTGTGCATGCAGCTGCCGACGCTGGTGGACTCGGCATCGCTCTTGCCCATGTACCACTTGCCGACGGCTATGAGGATCGCGACCAGGATGAAGCCACCGATGCGCAGGAGCAGCTTCTTGGCGCCACCGCGACGGGGGGCGGGCGGCGGGGGCACGGGGCCGCCCTGGTTGAAGGCCGGATACGGGGCCGTCGGGCCGCCCGGCTGGCCCTGCTGCGGCGGGTACGGGGCCGGGGGAGCCTGGCCGTACGGAGCGGCGCCGCCCTGGGGCTGGCCATAGGGGTTCTGGCCCTGGGGCGGGTACGGAGTCTGGCCCTGGGGCGGCGGAGTGGTCACTTTGGGGGTCCCCCTCGAACGAGAGCGCGATGGCGCGAATACGACGCCCGTAAGTTATCCGGGTCCACCGACATCTCTGTAGTCCAGAGGGGCTCTGTGTCACTGATGTGACACTTATTGCGCGCCGAAACGGCCCATACCGCCAGCAACCGCCGCGTAGAGCAGAGCCACCACCAGGACCAGCGGGACCGATCGGCCGTCCGGTGGCAGCATCAGGGCCGCCACTGCCGCCGCGCCCACGAACGCGATGTTGAAGAGCACGTCGTAGATCGAGAAGACCCGCCCGCGGAAGCCGTCGTCCACCGAGGACTGCACCACCGTGTCCGTGGCGATTTTCGCGCCCTGGGTCGTCAGGCCGAGGAAGAACGCGGCGATGAGGAGAGGGACGGGTTCGAAGGGGAGGCCGAGTGCGGGTTCGAGGAGCGCCGCCGTGGCCGCGCAGGTGACGATCCAGCCGCCCGGGCCCAGCCGCCCCACCGCCGCCGGCGTCACCACGGCCGCCACGAAGAACCCCGCGCCGGAGATCCCCACGGCCAGTCCGAGCAGCGCGAGCCCGTCGGCTTCCGTCGACGTCCAGGCGTACCGGCACAGCATCAGGACCATGACCGTCAGCGCGCCGTAGCAGAACCGCAGCACCGTCATCGCGGCCAGCGCGCGGGCGGCCGCGGGGCGCTGCGTCAGATGGTGCACCCCCGCTCTCAGACCGCGTGCCGTGCCGGCCAGGGCGGTCGTCAGGCGCGGTTGGACCAGGTCCGGGTCGGGTCCGAGGAGTTCGCGCGCCATGCGGAGCGAGGCGAGCGCCGCACAGAGGTACAGCGTGGCGCCACAGAGGACCACGGCCGCATCCGAGTCCGAGGCCGCGAGACGGATCACGAAGGCGAGGCCGCCGCCGAGCGTCGCGGCGAGCGTGCCCGCGGTCGGTGAGAGGGAGTTCGCGATGACCAGGCGGTCGGCGTCGACCACCCGAGGCAGCGCGGCGGAGAGCCCCGCGAGGACGAAGCGGTTGACGGCCGTGACGCAGAGGGCGGAGGCGTAGAAGAGCCAGTCGGGTACGCCGCTCAGCATCAGGACGGCGGTCAGGGACGCCAGGGCGGCCCGCAGGAGGTTGCCGTGGAGGAAGACCTGGCGGCGCGGCCAGCGGTCCAGGAGGACGCCCGCGAAGGGGCCGATCAGGGAGTACGGGAGGAGCAGTACGGCCATGGCGGAGGCGATCGCTCCGGGCGAGGCCTGCTTCTCGGGGGAGAAGACGACGTACGTGGCGAGCGCGACCTGGTAGACGCCGTCCGCGCCCTGGGAGATCAGCCGTACGGCGAGCAGCCGCCGGAAGTCCCGCAGCCGCAGCAGTATCCGCAGGTCACCGACGACAGCCATGGATCACAGCCTCACATACGAGGAGGGTCCCCGGGCGGAATGCCCGGGGACCCTCGACAAGCAACAAGGAGAGAGCTGTTTAGCGCTCGACCTCGCCCTTGATGAACTTCTCGACGTTCGCGTAGGCCTCGTCGTCGAAGTACTGGACCGGCGGGGACTTCATGAAGTAGCTGGACGCGGAGAGGATCGGGCCGCCGATGCCGCGGTCCTTGGCGATCTTCGCGGCGCGCAGGGCGTCGATGATGACACCGGCCGAGTTCGGGGAGTCCCAGACCTCGAGCTTGTACTCCAGGTTCAGCGGGACCTCGCCGAAGGCGCGGCCCTCGAGGCGGACGTACGCCCACTTGCGGTCGTCGAGCCACGCGACGTAGTCGGACGGGCCGATGTGGACGTTCTTCTCGCCCAGCTCGCGGTCCGGGATCTGCGAGGTGACGGCCTGCGTCTTCGAGATCTTCTTGGACTCGAGGCGGTCGCGCTCGAGCATGTTCTTGAAGTCCATGTTGCCGCCGACGTTGAGCTGCATGGTGCGCTCGAGACGGACACCGCGGTCCTCGAACAGCTTCGCCATCACGCGGTGCGTGATGGTGGCGCCGACCTGCGACTTGATGTCGTCGCCGACGATCGGGACACCGGCCTCGGTGAACTTGTCCGCCCACTCCTTGGTGCCGGCGATGAAGACCGGGAGAGCGTTGACGAACGCGACCTTGGCGTCGATGGCGCACTGCGCGTAGAACTTCGCGGCGTCCTCGGAACCGACGGGCAGGTAGCAGACGAGGACGTCGACCTGGCGGTCCTTGAGGATCTGGACGACGTCCACGGGGGCCTCGTCGGACTCCTCGATGGTCTGGCGGTAGTACTTGCCCAGGCCGTCGTAGGTGTGGCCGCGCTGGACGGTCACGCCCGAGTTCGGCACGTCGCAGATCTTGATGGTGTTGTTCTCGCTGGCACCGATGGCGTCCGAGAGGTCGAGGCCGACCTTCTTCGCGTCGACGTCGAACGCGGCGACGAACTCGACGTCACCGACGTGGTACTCGCCGAACTGGACGTGCATCAGACCCGGGACCTTGGTGTCCGGGTCGGCGTCCTTGTAGAACTCGACGCCCTGGACCAGCGAGGCGGCGCAGTTGCCCACGCCGACGATGGCTACGCGAACCGAACCCATTCCGGTTGCTCCCTGTGTGATCTCGGTATTCCGGATGAAACCCTGCGGAACGCTGGGTCTCACTTGGCGGGGTCATCGGACGGATCCGGCGGCGGGTCGTTCTCCCGCCGCCGGGGCAGGCCCGCCGACTCCCCAGATGTGCTGTTCTGCTGAGCGGAGCTGCCGGGAGCGGACCGTTGCTGGTCCCGTCCCGCTCGCTCGCTCTCGATGAGCTCGTTCAGCCAGCGCACTTCGCGCTCCACGGACTCCATGCCGTGCCGCTGCAGCTCAAGCGTGTAGTCGTCCAGGCGCTCCCGGGTACGGGCCAGGGAGGCGCGCATCTTCTCCAGGCGCTCTTCGAGGCGGCTGCGGCGGCCCTCGAGCACCCGCATCCGGACATCTCGCGAGGTCTGCCCGAAGAAGGCGAAACGGGCGGCGAAGTGCTCGTCCTCGTACGCGTCGGGGCCGGTCTGCGAGAGCAGATCCTCGAAGTGCTCCTTACCTTCCGCCGTCAACCGATAGACGATCTTGGCGCGACGTCCCGCGAGCGGAGCCGCGAGGGCGTCTTCGGGAGTGCCGCCCGATTCCTCGATCAACCAGCCGTTGGCGACCAGCGTCTTGAGGCAGGGGTAGAGCGTCCCGTAACTGAAGGCGCGGAACACTCCCAGCGACGTATTGAGTCGTTTGCGCAGCTCATAGCCGTGCATCGGGGATTCGCGGAGCAGACCGAGGACAGCGAATTCCAGGATGCCGGAGCGCCTGCTCATCTTCGCCTCCCGTCTGCCGCGGTCCCTCAGTACGGCCTTTATGCCGAGCTGATGTATCGACTCGATACATCGAGACGATAGAACGGCGATCCGGTTGAGACAAGAGGGGGCACGGTGAACGGCGTCACATCACCGATTCGTAGGAAGTAACTTGCCTGATTTGGGGTGAACTTCGGCTCTAGGAGGGTTTTGACGGTGCGTAGTCTGTGCGCCATGCATGCCGCCGGGAACCAAGTGACGTCAGGGAGCGTCGTGGTCCCCGGTGTAGTGCGGGCGCGTTCAGGAACGGGCGCCTCCGCACTTCGGGGGGACCGGAAACCAGCCGCCGTTTCCAGGCGTGGACAGCTGCGCCTGCCCGAGGAGTAATCGTTCGATGAGCGAGCACCGTCGCAAACCGCCGCAGCCGCAGGGCGGCGGACGCGCCGCGGCCAGGCGCGGCACCCCAGGGGCGCCGTCCGGTCGACGCGCGGCACCACGGGGCGACACAGGATCACCCTCTGCCTCCTACGGAGGACCGGGGCCCGGTTCCGGGGCACCCGACGACGGTGACCGCCCCTATGGCGGCAGGGCCGAGGCCCGGCGCGCCGCACAGCGCAGCGGTTCGGTCGGCGCGGGCGGCGGACGCCGCAGGGCGCCGGACGGCGGCGGACGCGCGGGCGGCGGTGGCGGCCGTCGCGGCGGCGGGTCCGGCGGATCGTCCGGTCCCGGCCGTGGCAGGGGCCGTGGCGCGGAGCCGCCCCGCAAGAAGCGTTTCATCGACTACCCGCGAGCGGGCAAGTCCGGAGCGCGCCGCTGGGTCCCCTCGTGGCGTCTGGTCACCGGCGTGTTCCTGGGCTTCTTCGGCGGTCTGATGGCGGTCGCCGGCATCTCGTACGCCCTGGTGGAGGTGCCGGAGGTCGACAAGGCGGCCAAGGCCCAGAACAACGTCTACTACTGGGCCGACGGCAAGCAGATGGTCGCGACCGGTGGTGAGCGCAACCGCCAGATCATCGACTACGACGACATCCCCAAGGAGATGCGCTTCGCCGTGATGTCGGCGGAGAACAAGACGTTCGAGAAGGACAAGGGCGTCGACCCGATGGGCATCACCCGGGCCGTGGTCAACATGGCCAAGGGCGGGCAGACGCAGGGTGGCTCCACGATCACCCAGCAGTACGTGAAGAACGCGCGACTCGGCGATCAGTCGCAGACCTTCACCAGGAAGTTCAAAGAGCTCTTCATCTCGATAAAGGTCGGCCGGACGGTGTCCAAGGAGGACATCATGGCCGGCTACCTCAACACCGCTTATTACGGTCGTGGGGCCTACGGCATCCAGGCGGCGGCCCGGGCGTACTTCAACGAGGAAGCCAGCAAGCTGGACCCGAGCCAGTGTGCCTTCCTGGCGACCGTGCTGAAGGGCGCCACGTACTACGACCCCGCCGGTTACCCCGAGATCGATCCCGCGGCCAACAAGCAGGACAACACCGCGCGCGCGAAGAAGCGCTGGGCGTGGATCCTCGACGAGGAGGTCAAGGACGGCCGTCTGACGAGCGAGCAGCGGGCCCAGTTCACGAAGTTCCCGAAGCTCCAGAACCCGCGGTCGAACATGGACCTGGCGGGCCAGACCGGTTACCTCGTGGACCTGGCCAAGGCGTACGTCATCAGGAACACCAACATCACTGCCGAGCAGCTCCAGCGGGGCGGCTACGAGATCCACACGACCTTCGAGCGGAGGAAGGTCAACGAGCTCGAGAAGGCGGTGAACAAGGTCCGCAAGGAGAAGATCAAGCCGAAGGTGCGTCCGGAGAAGGACACGCACGTTCAGTTCGGCGGGGCTTCCGTGGACCCGAAGACCGGCGCGATCAAGGCCATCTACGGCGGTGAGGACGCGACCAAGCACTTCACCAACAACGCCGACCAGACCGGTGCCCAGGTCGGTTCGACGTACAAGCCGTTCGTGCTGGCCGCGGCGTTCAAGTACGGCGTGCGTGACCCGGACGGGCCGGAGGAGCAGTCCGAGGCCGAGCGCACCATCGTCAACCCGAAGAGTCTCTACAGCGGCAAGAACGAGCTGAAGATCCAGAAGTACAACGGTCAGATCTGGACGGACCGTGACGGCAAGCAGTGGAACCAGAAGAACGACGGCAACCAGTCCTACAACCGTCCCAGCTTCCAGATCGATCTTCGTGAGGCGATGAGGGAGTCGGTCAACTCGGCCTATGTGCAGCTCGGCATGGACGTCGGCCTGGAGAAGGTCAAGCAGGCCGCCATGGAGGCCGGCCTCAAGGACGACAGCTCGATGGCCGGTGCCACCTACCCGTCCTTCTCGCTGGGCACCTCGTCACCGAGCGCGATCCGGATGGCCGGCGCGTACTCCACGTTCGCGGCGAGCGGCAAGCAGAACGAGCCGTACTCGGTCAGCGAGGTCGAGCACGAGGGCGACACGGTCTTCCGGCACGAGAAGGAGACCAAGCAGGCGTTCAGCGCCGAGGTCGCCGACAACGTGACCGACGTGCTGCGGACCGTCGTGGAGAAGGGCACCGGTACCTCCGCCAAGCTCACGGGCCGCCAGGTCGCCGGTAAGACCGGCACGACCGACGGCAACAAGTCCGCCTGGTTCGTCGGCTACACCCCGCAGCTGTCGACGGCGGTCAGCATGTACCGGCTCGACGACGACGAGACCAACAAGAAGCGCAAGTTCCTGGAGATGTTCGGCACGGGTGGCGAGGAGAAGATCCACGGTGCCTCGTTCCCCGCGCAGATCTGGCAGGACTACATGGAGCAGGCGCTCAAGGGGAAGTCCGTCGTGAACTTCCCGGTGCCCGGTCCGATCGGCAAGGTCGTCGGTGAGACGCCGCCTCCGCCGCCGACCCCGACGAAGACCGAGGAGCCGGAGGAGACCACCTCTCCGACGCCCACGGAAACCGAGCCCTCGAAGCCGCCGACGCACTCGCCCGACCCCACCGATACCTGCGACCCGTTCGACTGGGACTGCAACCACGACGGTGGCCAGCAGAACGGCGGAGCCGACGGTGGCGTCGACGGCGGGCCCGGTGGGGAGTCGCCACCTCCGACAGAGGATCCGGTCGGCGGTGGCGGCAGCAACGGCAATGGCAATGGCAACGGAGGGGGCGGAATCTTCGGCGGGCCATCGGACTGAGCCGAGGCCGCCGGGACACCCCGGCGGGCCGACAGGGGCGCTCCCCCGCGGATGTTTCACGTGAAACGAGGGTCGTCGCACCGATGGGTGCGGCGACCCTCTCCGCGTTCCCAGTCGCGTACGGCAGGATGTCGGGCATGCCCAGTGCAGACCCCAGCGCAGAGACGCCGCGCACGAGCGCGTACGAGCCTGTGAGCCCGCAGGAGCAGGAACCGGTCCGTCCCACGAGGGAGGACGAGGTAGCCCGGTCCGGCAGTGAGCTGATGGGCGGCCCGGTCGGCCGAAGAGTGCTGTTCGCGGCGTCCTGGTGGACCCCCGTGCGCATCATCGCTCTCGTCGCGCTCGGGATGTTCGCGCTCGGGATGGTCCAGAAGATGCCGTGCTACAACGGCGCCTGGTTCCTCGGCGCCAGTTCGCAGTACACGCACGCGTGCTACTCCGACATCCCGCACCTCTATCAGGGACGCGGTTTCGCCGACGGCCTGGTGCCGTACTTCGACCGGCTGCCAGGCGACATGGAGTACCTCGAGTACCCGGTCCTCACCGGCGTGTTCATGGAAATGGCGTCCTGGGTGACGCCCGGCAGCGGATCCATCCAGCACCAGGAGAAGATCTACTGGATGGTCAACGCCGGGATACTGATGGCCTGCACCGCGGTCGTCGCCGTGTGCGTGGCCCGCACCCACCGGCGCCGCCCCTGGGACGGACTCCTTGTCGCCCTAGCGCCGGCCTTCGCGCTGACCGCCACCATCAACTGGGACCTGCTCGCCGTGGCGCTCACGGCCGCCGCGATGCTGATGTGGTCCCGCTCGCGCCCCGTCGCCTTCGGCGTGCTCCTCGGGCTCGCCACGGCCGCCAAGCTGTATCCGGTGCTGATCCTGGGACCGCTGCTGATCCTGTGCTGGCGTGCGGGCAGATGGCGGGCCTTCGGCACCGCGCTGCTGGGCACGGTGAGCGCCTGGCTGGTCGTGAACCTGCCGGTGATGCTGCTCGCGAGCGACGGATGGTCGAAGTTCTACACGTTCAGCCAGGAACGCGGCGTCGACTTCGGATCCTTCTGGCTGATCCTCTCGCAGCGGATGGACTCCCCGTTGAGCACCGACACGGTGAACACCCTGGCCACCGCGCTGATGCTCGTCGCCTGTCTGGGCGTCGGCGCCCTGGGACTCACCGCGCCACGCCGCCCGCGCTTCGCACAGCTGGCCTTCCTGGTGGTCGCCGCCTTCATCCTCACCAACAAGGTCTACTCGCCGCAGTACGTCCTGTGGTTGATCCCGCTCGCCGCTCTGGCCCGGCCGCGCTGGCGCGACTTCCTGATCTGGCAGGCGTGCGAGGTCGCGTACTTCCTGGGGATCTGGCTCTACCTGGCGTACACGACGAGCGGGGACGCCCACAAGGGACTCCCGACGGAGGGGTACCAGCTCGCCATCGTTGTGCACCTCTTGGGCACGCTGTACCTGTGCGCCGTGGTGGTGCGAGACGTTCTGATGCCTGAGCGGGACGTCGTGCGGTCGTCCGGGGACGACGACCCCTCTGGAGGCGTCCTGGACGGCTCGCGGGACGTCTTCGTGCTGGGCACCGCCCGTTACGCGGGCAGGGCCGCCCTGCACACCGCACAGGCCCCCACCGTGAAGTGGGGGTCGGCGGCCGACGCGCCGCGCTGAGGCAGCCGCACACACGCGGAAGGGCCGGTACGAGACGTCGTCGTACCGGCCCTTCCGCGTGCTGGACGCGCCTGCTGGATCGATCCGCCTCAGCGATCGATGATGCGGTCGAACTGCGTGGTGGTGTGCCGCAGATGCGCCACCAGCTCCTCGCCGACCTTCGGCTCCGGGGCGTCCGAGGGCACGAAGAGGATCGAGACCTGCATGTGCGGCGGCTCCGCGAACCAGCGCTGCTTGCCCGCCCAGACGAAGGGCGAGAGGTTGCGGTTGACGGTCGCGAGACCTGCCCGCGCCACGCCCTTGGCCCGCGGCATCATGCCGTGCAGCGCCTTCGGGGCCTCCAGGCCCACTCCGTGCGAGGTGCCGCCCGCCACGACGACCAGCCAGCCGTCGGAGGCGGCCTTCTGCTGGCGATAGCCGAAGCGGTCGCCCTTGGCGACGGCGGTGACATCGAGGACGGCACCGCGGTACTCGGTGGCCTCGTGGTCGCCGAGCCAGAGTTTCGTGCCGATGCGGGCACGGAAGCGCGTCTGCGGGAACTGCTGCTGCAGACGGGCCAGTTCACCGGCCTTGAGGTGGCTGACGAACATCGTGTGCAGCGGCAGGCGGGCCGCGCGCAGGCGGTCCATCCAGCCGATGACCTCCTCGACGGCGTCGGAGCCGTCGGTGCGGTCCAGCGGCAGGTGGATCGCGAAGCCTTCGAGGCGTACGTCCTCGATGGCGGCGTGCAACTGCGGAAGCTCCTGCTCGCTGACGCCGTGACGCTTCATCGAGGACATGACCTCGATGACGACGCGGGCGCCCACGAGGCCGTGCACGCCGTCGAGCGACGACACGGAACGGATGACGCGGTCGGGCAGCGGCACCGGCTCCTCGCCCCGCCGGAACGGGGTCAGGACCAGCAGGTCGCCGCTGAACCAGTCCTTGATCCGAGCGGCCTCATAGGTGGTGCCCACGGCGAGCACGTCGGAGCCGAAGCGCGTGGCTTCCTCGGCGAGGCGCTCATGACCGAAGCCGTAGCCGTTGCCCTTGCAGACCGGGACGATGCCCGGGAACTGCTCCAGCATGTGCTTCTGGTGTGCCCGCCAGCGCGCGGTGTCGACATAGAGCGTGAGCGCCATGGCTGGATCCCGGAACCTTTCTCGTGTCTGCGGTGTATCAGAGTTATGGAAGGAAATTGTGCGGGATCAGCGGCGCGACATGTAGATGTCCAGCGCCTTGTGCAGCAGCTTGTTGAGCGGGAAGTCCCACTCGCCGATGTACTCGGCGGCCTCGCCACCGGTGCCGACCTTGAACTGGATCAGACCGAAGAGGTGGTCGGTCTCGTCCAGGGAGTCGGAGATGCCGCGCAGGTCATAGACGGTGGCACCCATGGCGTACGCATCGCGGAGCATCCGCCACTGCATCGCGTTCGAGGGCCTGACCTCGCGCCCGATGTTGTCCGAGGCGCCGTAGGAGTACCAGACGTGCCCGCCGACGACGAGCATCGTGGCGGCCGACAGATTCACGCCGTTGTGCCGCGCGAAGTACAGCCGCATGCGGTTCGGGTCCTCGGAGTTGAGGGCCTGCCACATCTGCTGGAAGTAGCCGAGCGGCCGCGGGCGGAACTTGTCGCGCACCGCGGTGATCTCGTAGAGACGCTGCCACTCGGGAAGGTCGTGGTAGCCGCCCTGGACGACCTCGACGCCGGCCTTCTCGGCCTTCTTGATGTTGCGCCGCCACAGCTGGTTGAAGCCCTTCTGGACCTCGTCCAGGGAGCGGTTGGCCAGCGGCACCTGGAAGACGAAGCGGGGCTGCACGTCACCGAAGCCAGCGCCGCCGTCCTCGCCCTGCTGCCAGCCCATCCGGCGCAGCCGGTCGGAGACCTCGAAGGCGCGCGGCTCGATGTACGTGGCCTCGGTGTCCCGCAGCCGCTTCACGTCGGGGTTCTGGATGCCCGCCTTGATCGCCGGAGCGTCCCAACGGCGGATCACGACCGGCGGACCCATCTTCACCGAGAAGGCGCCCTGCTGCTTCAGATGCGCCAGCATCGGCTGCAGCCACTCGTCGAGGTTCGGGGCGTACCAGTTGATGACCGGGCCCTCGGGGAGGTACGCGAGATAACGCTTGAGCTTGGGCAGCTGCCGGTAGAGCACCAGGCCCGCACCGACCAGCTCGCCGGTCCGGTCGTCGAACCAACCCAGGTTCTCCGAGCGCCATTCGCTCTTCACGTCAGCCCATGCCGGGACCTGGCAATGACTTGCCGACGGCAGTGTCTGGATATACGCCAGATGCTGCTCGCGACTGATGGTCCTCAGGGTCAGACTCATTCGGGGCGCTCCTCGGGCTGGTGTGTCCCCATGGGTTCAGGGGCTCCGGCTCTCGCGCCGAAGCCTACTGCGCCCTGCGAGCGACCCGTCTGGGCGTACGGAAGTAAGGCCCCGGCCGCAGGCACGACCGGGGGTGCGTCGAGGGCGTCAGCCGACGACGCCGCCGAAGAGTCCGCCGTGTGCCATGCCCAAGAAGAAGCCGACGGCGGAGGCTCCGAGGCCCAGGATCAGACCGAAGCGTTCACGCGTGGTCACCGAGATGAACTGGCCGTACGCACCCGTGGCGATCCCGGCCAGGCCTGTCCACGAGCTGATCAGATGCAGGTTGTGGAACATCGCCGTGACGAAGGCGATGGCGCCGAGCACCAGGGTCACGCCGAGCAGCGTGTCCTGGAGCGGATGGGCCTTTCCATCCGTGGCGAAGAGGGAAGTGGCGGAGTTCGGTCGCATTGCCTGTGCCATGAGAGGCACCTCCTGCGGAAGGCGGCGCATCGTAGCGCCATAGACACCCGATGTGTACAGATTCTGCCCGTCCCCCGCCGGATTTCAACCGGAAGCCTCGGTGCGGGTACTCTGTACCGTCTGCACCGGTGTCTGCCCTGGCCACGTCATGAACCCCCGCTCGCGGGAGTCGATTGTCAGTGGCGGCCGATACCGTTGCGTACGCATCACGACCCTCCTGCCACGGAACGACCGTGGCCGCTGAGTCCAAAGGAGGTGGGTTCCACATGCGTCACTACGAAGTGATGGTCATCCTCGACCCCGATCTCGAGGAGCGCGCTGTCTCCCCGCTGATCGAGAACTTCCTCTCCGTCGTCCGTGAGGGCAACGGAAAGGTCGAGAAGGTCGACACCTGGGGCCGTCGTCGTCTGTCCTACGAGATCAAGAAGAAGCCCGAGGGCATCTACTCGGTCATCGACCTGCAGGCCGAGCCTGCGGTCGTCAAGGAGCTCGACCGACAGATGAACCTGAACGAGTCGGTCCTCCGGACCAAGGTCCTCCGTCCCGAGATGCACTGAGCTTTCTAGCTCAGCAGCACCCGGGAATCGAGTAGCAGCAACAAGCAGCCAGCAGCAAACCCGCCGAGAGGTTCCCCCATGGCAGGCGAGACCGTCATCACGGTCGTCGGCAATCTTGTCGACGACCCCGAGCTGCGCTTCACCCCCTCCGGTGCGGCGGTCGCGAAGTTCCGTGTCGCGTCCACCCCCCGCACCTTCGACCGCCAGACGAACGAGTGGAAGGACGGCGAGAGCCTCTTCCTCACCTGCTCGGTCTGGCGTCAGGCGGCGGAGAACGTCGCGGAGTCGCTTCAGCGAGGCATGCGCGTCGTCGTGCAGGGCCGACTGAAGCAGCGGTCCTACGAGGACCGTGAGGGCATCAAGCGCACGGTCTACGAGCTGGACGTCGAGGAAGTCGGCGCCAGCCTGAAGAACGCCACGGCCAAGGTCACCAAGACCACCGGCCGAGGCGGCCAGGGCGGTTACGGCGGCGGTGGCGGCGGCCAGCAGGGCGGCGGCTGGGGCGGTGGCTCCGGCGGCGGTCAGCAGCAGGGTGGCGGCGGTGCTCCCGCCGACGACCCCTGGGCGACCGGTGCGCCGGCCGGCGGCGGTCAGCAGCAGGGCGGCGGCGGTGGCGGCTGGGGCGGAAGCTCCGGCGGCTCCGGTGGCGGCTACTCGGACGAGCCCCCCTTCTAAGCCCCAGGGCTTTTCAGGCCTTCGGGCCGAGGGTGGGCCGTAACCCCACTTCTTGATCACACAGGAGAAACACCATGGCGAAGCCGCCTGTGCGCAAGCCTAAGAAGAAGGTCTGCGCTTTTTGCAAGGACAAGGTCACGTACGTGGACTACAAGGACACGAACATGCTGCGGAAGTTCATTTCCGACCGCGGCAAGATCCGTGCCCGCCGCGTGACCGGCAACTGCACGCAGCACCAGCGTGACGTCGCCACGGCCGTGAAGAACAGCCGTGAGATGGCGCTGCTGCCCTACACGTCCACCGCGCGATAAGGGAAGGGTGACCGACTAATGAAGATCATCCTCACCCACGAGGTCTCCGGCCTCGGTGCCGCCGGCGAGGTCGTAGACGTCAAGGACGGCTACGCCCGCAACTACCTGATCCCGCGGAACTTCGCGATCCGCTGGACCAAGGGTGGCGAGAAGGACGTCGAGCAGATCCGTCGTGCTCGCAAGATCCACGAGATCGCGACCATCGAGCAGGCCAACGAGATCAAGGCCCAGCTCGAGGGCGTCAAGGTCCGTCTGGCCGTCCGCTCCGGCGACGCCGGTCGTCTCTTCGGTTCCGTCACCCCGGCCGACGTCGCTTCGGCGATCGAGGCTGCCGGTGGTCCGAAGGTCGACAAGCGTCGTGTCGAGCTGGGCTCGCCGATCAAGACCCTGGGCGCCCACACGACGTCCGTGCGTCTGCACCCCGAGGTTGCCGCGAAGGTCAACGTCGAGGTCGTCTCCGCCTAAGCACTGCGCTTGGCAGAGCTGAAGCAAACGTTGGGCCGCACCCTCCGGGGTGCGGCCCAACGCGCTTTGTGGAGCGTGCGTGCTGCGCGGCTTGTTTCACGTGAAACAGAGCCAGGCCGCCGCTGCCTGCCGCTCGCCGCACACCGCCTGCCGCTCGCTGCCTGAGGCTTGCCGACCGCGCCTGCTGTCCTCAGCGCGTGGCGCCCGTGACGAGCCAGCGGCCGGAGCGGGAGCGCAGCCACAGGGTCAGCATCCGGACCGCCATCATCAGCGTCATCGCTCCCCACAGCGCGGTCAGACCGCCGCCGAAGGTCGGTACGAGCAGGGCGACGGGGGTGAAGGCGGCCAGCGTGACGATCATTGCCCAGGCGAGGTACGGGCCGTCGCCCGCGCCCATCAGGACGCCGTCCAGAACGAAGACGATCCCGCAGATGGGCTGGGCGAGCGCGATGACGACGAGAGCCGGCAGGGCCGCGTCCTGGACGTCGCCGTCACCGGTGAAGAGCGGGATGAACACGGGCCGGGCGAGGACGACCAGCAGGCCGAGGACCACCCCCGAGGCGATGCCCCACTGGACCATGCGTCGGCAGACGGCGCGGGCTCCGTCAGGATCGTCGGCGCCCAGGTAGCGTCCGATGATCGCCTGTCCGGCGATTGCGATGGCGTCGAGCGCGAAGGCCAGCAGACTCCACAGGGACAGCACGATCTGGTGGGCGGCCACGTCGGAGTCGCCGAGGCGGGCGGCGACGGCGGTCGCGATCATCAGGATGGCGCGCAGCGACAGCGTACGGACGAGAAGCGGTGCACCGGCTTGTGCGCAGGCCCGGATCCCGGCGGCGTCGGGACGCAGGGAGGCGCCGTGGCGCTTGGCGCCCCGTACGACGACGTAGAGGTACACGGCAGCCATGCCGCACTGGGCGATGACGGTGCCCCAGGCGGATCCTGCGATGCCGAGGTCCGCGCCGTAGACGAGGCCGACGTTGAGGACGCCGTTGGCGACGAAGCCGCCGATGGCGACGTACAGCGGGGTGCGGGTGTCCTGCAGACCGCGCAGTACGCCGGTGGCGGCGAGCACGACGAGCATGGCGGGGATGCCGAGCGAGGAGATCCGCAGATAGGTGACGGCGTACGGGGCCGCGGTGTCGGAGGCGCCGAAGAGGTCGACGAGAGCGGGGGCGGTCGGCAGGACGACGGCGATGACGGCGGCGCCGAGGAGCAGCGCGAGCCAGATGCCGTCCATGCCCTGCCGGATGGCCGCCTGGAGATCTCCGGCGCCGACTCGGCGGGCGACGGCGGCCGTGGTGGCGTACGCGAGGAAGACGAAGATGCTCACCGCGGTGGTGAGGAGCGCCGAGGCGACGCCGAGGCCGGCAAGTTGTGCGGTGCCGAGATGCCCGACGATGGCGCTGTCGGCGAGCACGAAGAGCGGCTCGGCCACGAGCGCGCCGAAAGCGGGGACGGCGAGTGCGATGATCTCTCGGTCATGCCTTCGCCGTGCGGCCTTGGGTGCCGCGGGAGCCTGTGTCATGCACACCAATCTAATCTTCCACAGGTAAGAGATGCAATGCTATTGGGACCCTTACCTGACCGGCTGCCGGGTGCGCCGTCACGAGCCGTTTGCGGAGATCTTGGTCCGACTGGGAAAGTTTTTCTTCTGCACAGCCGGTGGACGGGAAAGGTGCAGGTCAGGTGATGTTTCCATAACCTGCTGAGGGCTTGTTCACAGGCCTGTCCACCGGCCCGTGCACAGGTTTGGCGGAGTTCTCCACAGCATCGGGCCCGTCATCCACACCGCCTGTGGATAACCAGATTGGCTGACGGTGCCCACAGGCCTACCGTGGTCCGGCGCCCGCCTCGTCGTACGACCTCGGAAACCCCGGAAAACCGACGCGTCAGAACCGGAGTTGGGCCCGCTTATTTGTCAGTGTCGTGCCGTACGAAAGAGAGGCACGGCGAGGTCCGCGCGGCGGACGGGAGGAGGTGGCCCGGTGAGTATCTCCGAGCCTTTGGACGACCCCTGGGCCGACAGCGGTCCCAGTGACCGTCTGCCCGTCTCCCGCCAGCGCCGCGACGGCGGTGGTGGCCGGAGCCGCGACGAACAGCACGATCGTGGCCGCGAGGGCGGCTGGGACGGTGGGGGCTCGTCGTTCGAGCGCGTTCCCCCGCAGGATCTCGACGCGGAGCAGTCGGTGCTCGGCGGCATGCTGCTCTCCAAGGACGCGATCGCCGACGTCGTCGAGGTCCTCAAGGGCCACGATTTCTACCGGCCCGCGCACGAGACGATCTACGCCTCGATCCTCGACCTCTACGCGAAGGGCGAGCCGGCCGACCCCATCACCGTGGCGGCCGAGCTCACCAAGCGGGGCGAGATCACCAAGGTCGGCGGCGCATCGTATCTGCACACGCTCGTGCAGACGGTGCCGACAGCGGCGAACGCGGAGTACTACGCGGAGATCGTCCACGAGCGGGCGGTGCTGCGCCGCCTCGTCGAGGCCGGCACGAAGATCACCCAGATGGGATACGCGGCCGACGGCGACGTCGACGAGATCGTCAACAGCGCCCAGGCCGAGATCTACGCGGTCACCGAGCAGCGCACCACGGAGGACTACCTTCCGCTCGGCGACATCATGGAGGGTGCTCTCGACGAGATCGAGGCGATCGGCTCGCGGTCGGGCGAGATGACCGGCGTGCCGACCGGCTTCACCGACCTCGACCAGCTCACCAACGGTCTGCACCCGGGCCAGATGATCATCATCGCGGCCCGTCCCGCCATGGGTAAGTCGACGCTGGCCCTCGACTTCGCGCGGGCCTGTTCGATCAAGCACAACATGCCGAGCGTGATCTTCTCGCTCGAAATGGGGCGCAACGAGATCGCCATGCGTCTGCTCTCCGCCGAGGCACGCGTGGCCCTGCACCACATGCGCTCCGGCACGATGACCGACGAGGACTGGACGCGCCTCGCCCGCCGCATGCCGGACGTCTCGGCCGCCCCGCTCTACATCGACGACTCCCCGAACCTGTCGATGATGGAGATCCGTGCGAAGTGCCGCCGCCTCAAGCAGCGGAACGACCTGAAGCTCGTCGTCATTGACTATCTGCAGCTGATGCAGTCGGGCGGATCCAAGCGGTCCGAGAGCCGCCAGCAGGAAGTCTCGGACATGTCGCGAAACCTGAAGCTCCTCGCCAAGGAACTGGAGCTGCCGGTCATCGCCCTCTCGCAGCTGAACCGTGGTCCCGAGCAGCGCACCGACAAGAAGCCCATGGTCTCCGACCTGCGTGAATCCGGCTCGATCGAGCAGGACGCGGACATGGTGATCCTGCTGCACCGCGAGGACGCGTACGAGAAGGAGTCGCCGCGCGCGGGCGAGGCGGACATCATCGTGGGCAAGCACCGTAACGGCCCCACGGCGACGATCACCGTCGCCTTCCAGGGCCATTACTCGCGCTTCGTGGACATGGCACAGACCTGACGGGCCCCGCACGGCCCCCGGACCACCCCGGTCCAGGGGCCACACGGCGGTTCAGGGCACGGTGATGACGATCTTTCCGCGGGCATGACCGGCGGCGCTGGCTTCGTGCGCCGATGCCGTCTCCTTCAGCGCGAACACTGCGTGCAGCGGGATGGTGAGTTGGCCCTGATCCGCGAGCCGGGCCGCCAGTGGCAGCCCGGCCCAGCCCGGTGACGCTCCTGCCTCGGAGCGGGAGAACCGCACTCCGTGCCGGTCCGCGTCGAAGTCGGCGATGGTGATCACGCGACGAGGGTCGCCGGTGATCGCCACCAGTTCGGCGAGCGAGCCCTTGCCGGCCGCGTCCAGCACCACATCGATGCCGTGCGGAGCCAGCGGGGCGACGCGTTCGGCGAGCCCGGGCCCGTAAGTGACCGGAACGACGCCGAGCCGGTCGAGGAAGCCGTGGTTGCCCTCGCTCGCCGTGCCGATCACGGAGAGGCCGCGAGCCCGCGCGAGTTGCGCGGTGACGGTCCCGACGCCTCCCGCGGCGCCCTCGATCAGCAGGGTCATGCCCTCGGTGGCTTCGAGGGCCTCCAGCACGCGCGTGGCCGTGTCGACATTGCCCGCGGCGCCGCCCGCTTCCTCGAAGGACCACGCCCGGGGGTTGTGGGCCCAGGCCTCCAGGACGGCGTACCGGGCCGCGGCCCCTCCCCGATCGGCGAAGGGGACGAGCCCGAAGACCGCGTCTCCCACGGCGGTGCCGACCACCCCCTCTCCCACCTCGTCGACCGTCCCGGCGGCATCCATCCCGGGAATGTGGGGGAAGTCCAGGGGTGCGATGTCCCGCAGCATCCCTGAACGCAGGTACCAGTCGGCGGGGGTGACGCCGGTGGCCCGCACCGCGACGCGGACCTGGCCGGGCCCCGCGTGCGGCTCTTCGGCCTCCTCCAGGCAGAGGACTTCGGGGCCGCCGTAGCGGTGATAGCGCATGGCAAACACAGACAACCTCCGTGCGGGAATGCTTGCTTCGGGATGCGCGGCGGGCAGCGGCTCAGATGACGATGACCCGGCGTCCGCGTGTGTGTCCGGCCTGGCTGTCCGCCTGTGCCGCGGCCGCCTCGGTGAGTTGGTACGTCTTCGCGACCGGGATGTGGAGTCGTCCTCGCGCGATCAGGTCGCAGGCCTCGACGAGGGCCTGCGGCACGTTCCCGGTCACGCCGGAGAAGCGGACGCCGTGTTCCGGCGCGGTGAGGTCGGCGATGGAGATCACCTTCTGCGGATCGCCGGTCAGTTCGACGAGGTCGGGGATCACGCCGGAGCCGGCCAGATCGAGCGCGGCGTCGACTTGGCCGAGCTGTCGGACCCGCTCGACCCAGCCCTCTCCGTACGTCGTGGCGAGCGCGCCCAGGCCGCGCAGGTAGTCCTGGCTGGCGGCCCCGGCCGTGCCGATCGCCTTGATGCCGCGGTCGCGGGCGATCTGCAGCACCGCCGACCCGACACCTCCGGACGCGCCACTGACCAGCAGCGTCTGCCCGGACTGCACGCCGGACTGGCGGATGATGCGCAGCGCGGTCTCCACCACGGAGGGGTAACCGGCTGCTTCCTCGAAGGTCAGGCTTTCGGGTATCCGGGCCCAGGCCGACAGCACGGCGAACTCGGCGTACGTGCTGGATCCTCGCCCGAACACACGGTCGCCGACCTCGACCGTGGTGACGTCCGGGCCGACTTCGTCCACCACGCCGGCGGCGTCCTGCCCTGTCCCGGAGGGCAGCTCGGAGAAATGGGTCTGCGGGAACTGTTGGGCCTGACGGAACTGGCCTTCGCGGATCCGCCAGTCGACGGGGTTCACGCCCGCCGCGCGTACGGCGACACGTATCTGGCCGGGGCCCGCGTGGGGCTCCTCGGCCTCGGTGAGGTGCAGGACGTCAGGGCCGCCGTACTCGGCGAAGCTCACTCTCTTCATGCCGCCGAACTTAACACTAACGGTTAGCTTTTTGGAACCGTTACACCTTTGGATTTGATAGCGTCAGCCTCATGACCGTCCCGACGACGCCGACCGAACCGAACTCGCCGACCGGATCAGCCACGCCCCCCGGCCCGAGCACGCCGCCCGGGCGCCGGGAACGCAAGAAGGCCGCGACCCGTCAGAGGATCGCCGACACCGCCATGCGGCTCTTCCTGGAGCGGGGGTACGACTCGGTGGGCATCCGGGACGTGGCGGCCGAGGCCGACGTCGCCGTCACCACGCTCTTCTCCCACTTCGCCTCGAAAGAGGCCCTGGTCTTCGAGCAGGACGACCACTTCGAGCAGCGCCTCACGCAGACGGTCACCGGCAGGACGCCGCACGAGCCGCTCATCCCCGCGCTGCGCGACGAGGTCCACGCGATGGTCCGGCACTGCACGGCGGACGGCTCCGCCGCGATCTATCGCATGATCGACGAGACCCGTGCCCTGCGGGAGTACGAGGAGTCGATGCGGCTGCGCTACGCGGAATCCCTGGCGACAGCCATCGCCGCCGATCCCGAGTTCGCCCGGACCACGACGGCATGCCGCACGATCGCGCGATTCGTGGTCGACGCCTACGCCCTGGCTCGCGAGGCGTCCGACCCGCAGGCCGCCGTGGACGAGATCTTCCGGATGATCGAGGCGGCCTGGGACGCCGCCTGACCTGGGTGTTCAGTCCTGGAGACGCCGTTGAGGGCTCAGAACGCGCTGAGCCCGGTGAGTTCGCAGGAGAGGTCCCAGAGTCGCGCCGCCGCGTCGGGGTCGACGGCCCAGGGCTTGACGCCGCCGACCAGCATGTCGTCGCTGGTGGCCGGCTCTGCGATGTCGCAGTCCTGGCAGTAGGCCCCTCCCCGGCCCTCCAGCAGCGGCGAGGTCGCCGCCCACACAGCCGTGGCCGCGCCCTGTTCGGGGCTCTTGAAACCGACGGCAGGTGTTCCGTCCGGAGTCATCCAACCCTGCGCGAGCCACTCGTCCCGCGGGATGTGGCGCTGCAGCGGAGTGAGGATGCTGCCGGGGTGTACGGCGAAGGCGCGCAGGTTGTGGTCGGCGCCGAGGCCGTTCAGGTGCAGGGCGAAGAGGGCGTTGGCGGTTTTGGACTGGGCGTAGGCCAGCCAACGGTCATAGCCGGTGTCGAAGTGCGGGTCGCTCCAGCGGATGTCGGAGAGGAAGTGTCCGGAGGAGGCGACGGCGACGACGCGGGCGCCCTCCGGCGCGAAGGCGGGACGCAGGCGGTGGGCCAGCGCGAAGTGCCCGAGATGGTTGATGGCGAAGTGCGCCTCCCAGCCACGGCCGACACGTGTCTCCGGGCAGGCCATCACCCCCGCGCCGTTGATGAGGATGCCGAGCGAACGGCCGGTGGCGAGGAAGCCTTCCGAGAAAACACGAACGCTCACCAGGTCAGCGAGGTCGAGGGCGTGCACCTCGGTCCGGGGGAGATCGCGCAGAGCGTTCTCGGCGGTTTCCGGGCGTCGGGCCGGCACGACGACGTGGGCGCCTGCGTGGACGAGAGCGCGGGTCGTGGCGAGCCCGAGACCGGAGTAGCCGCCGGTCACGAGGGCCGTTGTGCCCGCCAGATCCATGCCTGCGAGGACGTCGTCGGCCGTGCTGTGGGCGCCGAAGCCCGTGCCGAGCTTCCGCTGTTCGGTGATCATGATTTCGACGCTAAAACCTAGAGCGTGCGCTAGGTCAAGCCTCGATTGCCACGCGGCGTACGGTCTCGTCATGAGTGAGCGTCCGGGCGCTGTGCCCGAGGAGAGCGGCGGTAACGGGGGCGGGCTGTCCATAGGGAAGGTCGCCGAGGCGACCGGCCTGAGCGTGCACGCCCTGCGGTTCTTCGAGCGGGAAGAGCTCTTCCTGCGCGAGATCCCGCGGACCGGTGGAGGACAGCGGCTCTACGAACAGGCGGATGTGGACTGGCTCCTGCTGTGCGGGCGGCTGCGTGTCTCGGGCATGCCGATCGCCACGATCAAGAGGTTCGCGGCGCTCGTACGATCCGGACCCGGCAACGAGCGGGAGCGGCTGGCGCTGCTCCAGGAGCACGAGCGCGACGTACGCGCGAAGATCGACGACCTGAACGCCTGCCTGGAGGTCATCCACGGCAAGGTCACCACCTACGAGCAGCACCTGCGCGACGGGACGGCCGCCGGCCTCTGGTCGCCGCGTCCGCTCACAACTCCGCGCCGCGATTCGTCGGTGGAATGACGGACCAAAACGACGCCGCTGCGGCCAACAGCGGCGTCGGGCAGACGCTTGAGGAGAACACTCATGCAGGCTCGTATGCAGAACCCCGCCACGATCTTCCCTGAGGCCATGAAGGCCGTCCTCAGCCTGTCCGGGGTCTCCAGGAGGCAGGGACTGCCTCAGGCGACGATCGAGCTGGTGCAACTGCGCGTAAGCCAGATCAACGGAAGCAGCGTCTGCGTGGAGGGGAACGTACGCAGTGCCGTGGCGGCGGGTGCCACGGACGAGCAGTGTGCGTCGGTGGCCGCCTGGCGGCACCTCTCCTGCTTCACGGCCGCGGAACGCTCCGCCCTCGCCCTCGCCGAGGCGGCCACCCGGCTCGCCGACCGGCCCGATCCGGTGCCGGCGGAGATCTGGGACGAGGCCGCGCGGCACTTCACCGAGCAGGAACTGGCGGCACTCGTTCTCGCCATCGGCGTGGCGAACATGCTCAACAGGATCAACATCATCACGCGGCGCCACGCGGGCTCGCAGCCCTGGGAGTGCTGACAGGGGTCGAATTCACTCGACGCACGGGCGCCTCCCAGGTGAACTGGACCCATGACAACACCTCGTGAAGAGCTGCTCCCCTCCACCCGCCGCGCCCTGCTGCACCGCCTCGCCACCGCTCAGACGGAAGGCCGGTCCCCCTCGCTGGTGGCCGCGGTGGCCCGGGACGGCGAACTGGTCTGGGCCGGCGGCCGCAGCATGGTGGACGGGCACGAGCCGGACGAGAACGTCCAGTACCGCATCGGTTCGATCACCAAGACCTTCACGGCCGTACTCGTGATGCGGCTGCGCGACGAGGGCGTACTGGATCTCAACGACCCGCTGGAGAAGCACCTGCCGGGCACCGGAGCGGGCGAGGCCACGATCGCCGAACTCCTCGCCCACACCGGTGGGCTGGCGGCGGAGACACCCGGGGAGTGGTGGGAGCGCACACCGGGGACGACCCGCCCGGAGCTTTCGGATGTCCTCGGTGAGGAGCCCTTCAAGCACCCCGTCGGCAGGCGCCACCACTACTCCAACCCCGGCTATACGCTCCTGGGTTCACTCGTCGAGACGTTGCGGGGCGCCCCTTGGGAGGACGTGCTGCGCCGCGAAGTGCTCGAACCGCTGGGGCTGACCCGTACCAGTGCGCAGCCGCAGGCTCCGCACGCCGGCGGCTGGGCCGTGCACCCGTGGGCGGACGTGATGATGCCGGAGCCCGCCGAGGACCTGGGCCTGATGGCTCCGGCCGGACAGCTGTGGTCCACGACGGCCGACCTGGTGCGGTTCGGGCACTTCCTGGTCGTGGGTGACGACCGGGTTCTCGGTGCGGATTCCGTACGGGAGATGCGGACTCCGTCGGCGCCGCTGCCGACGGGTGAATGGGACAGGGCGTACGGCCTGGGGGTGGACCTGCTGCGGTGGGACAAGGGCAGCCTGGCGGGGCACGGCGGGTCGTTGCCGGGCTTCCTGGCCGCCCTGTGGGTGAGTGAGGCGGACGGGGTGGCCGCGGTCGCGCTCGCCAACTGCACGTCCGGGCCGCCGGTGGCGGCGCTGGCCATCGACCTGGTGAAGATCCTCTCCGAGGCCGAGCCCCGGATTCCCGAGCCGTGGCGGCCGCTGCCCGAAGTCGACCAGAAGGTGCTGGAGCTGGCAGGCCCTTGGTACTGGGGGACTCAGGTGCTCGTGCTGCGCCTGACGGCCGATGGCGGTGTGGAGCTGGGGCCGTTGTCCGGGTGGGGGCGGCAGGCCCGGTTCCGGCCCAACGGTGACGGCACCTGGACGGGGCTCAACGGGTACTACGCGGGGGAGCTGTTGAAGGCAGTGCGGCGCCCCGACGGATCGGTGAGCCACCTTGACCTGGGGTCGTTCGTCTTCACCCGCAAGCCGTACGACGAAGGAGCGCCGATCCCGGGCGGCGTGGACCCGCAGGGATGGCGCGGCTTCTAGTTCTCTCGATCGACTCGCGGAAGAGGGTTGAGAGATAAGGGCTGAGGGCTAGGGACCGGAGGCCGGGGCCTGTTTCACGTGAAACAGGCCCCGGCCATAAGCCGATCGCGGTGGATCGCAGCCTCAGAGGGGCAACTTGAAGCCCACGTGCGATGCCTGGAACCCGAGTCGCTCGTAGAAGCGGTGGGCATCGATACGCGTGGCGTCGGACGTCAGCTGCACCAACTGGCAGTTCTGACGCCGGGATTCCGCTACGGCCCACTCGATGAACTGCGTGCCGAGCCCGCTGCCCCGCTCGTCGGCATGCACGCGCACGCCTTCGATGATCGAGCGCGTGGCGCCCTTCCGGGAGAGCCCCGGAATGATCGTGAGCTGGAGCGTGCCCACGACGCGGCCCTCGCGTTCGGCGACGACCAGGTGCTGGTTGGGGTCGTCGTCAAGGCGCTCGAACGCCGTGACGTACGGAGCGAGGTCGTCCGGCGACTCACGTGTCGCGCCCAGAGGATCGTCGGCGAGCATGCCCACGATGGCGGGCAGATCCGCGGCGATGGCGGGGCGTATCTCAAGATCTCCCATGCGACCCAGCCTATGCGCGCACAGTACGGACCCTGTGCGCGCACAGCGCGCCCTCTACGCGCGCAGCGTTTCGACGGCGTTGACCAGCGGGGCGAGCTCCGGGTTCCGTGCCGCCTCGTCGAGCGCCTCGCGCAGGGCCGCGTCGTTCGTGGGACGCGCCTCGGCGAGAAGCGCGGCACCGGCCTCGCTGACGTCGGTGTAGATGCCGCGACGGTCCGTGGGGCACAGATACCGGGCCAGCAGACCGCGCTCCTCGAGCCGGGTCACTAGGCGCGTGGTCGCGCTCTGGCTCAGCACCACGGCGTCGGCGACCTGCTTCATCTGCAGATGGCCCCCTTCGCCGTCGTGCTGGCGGTTGAGCACGTCCAGAAGGCCGTACTCCCGCACGCTCAGGCCGTGCTTGGCCTGCAGGGCGCGCTCGACGTGGGCCTCGATCTTCCCGTGGAGCAGGGAGAGGGCGCACCAGCTTTGGGCGAGCGCGGTCAGTGCGGGGTCTGTCGCTGTCATGGCTCTTGGTCCTCCGTCCCGGAGCGGCTGCACCCAGGGTAGTCCACCGGTGCAATATCCGGCGGTTGCATATAGCCCGCGTCTGCAACTATTGTGGACGCACGTTAAGCGCACCTGCAATCGTCTGGAAGGTAGATCCATGCCTCTCGCGCTTCTGGCCCTCGCGATCGGGGCTTTCGGAATCGGAACCACCGAGTTCGTGATCATGGGGCTGCTTCCCGAGGTCGCGGGTGACTTCGGTGTCTCCATCCCGACGGCCGGCTTCCTCGTGACCGGCTATGCCCTCGGCGTCGTGCTCGGCGCCCCCCTGATGACCGCCCTCGGCACGCGGATCCCGCGCAAGCGGATGCTCATGCTGTTGATGGGCCTCTTCGTCGTCGGCAACCTGCTCTCCGCCGTGGCTCCCGTCTTCGGCGTGATGCTGGCAGGCCGCGTCGTCGCCTCCCTCGCCCACGGCGCTTTCTTCGGCATCGGCTCGGTCGTCGCGGCCGAGCTGGTGGCACCCGAGAAGAAGGCCGGAGCGATCGCCATGATGTTCTCCGGCCTCACGGTCGCCAACGTCGTCGGCGTGCCGCTCGGCACGCTCGTGGGCCAGGCCATCGGCTGGCGGATCACCTTCGTGATCGTCGCCGCCCTCGGCGTGGTCGGCCTGTTCGGCGTCGCCCGGCTCGTACCGGACCTGCCCAAGCCCGAAGGCGTACGGCTGCGCGACGAGATCGGCGCCTTCCGCAACGTACAGGTGCTGCTCGCCATGGCGATGACCGTGCTCGGCTTCGGCGGCGTCTTCGCGGCCATCACCTACATCACGCCGATGATGACGGACGTCGCCGGTTACGCGGACTCCTCCGTCACCTGGCTGCTCGTTCTCTTCGGGCTCGGCATGGTCGGCGGGAATCTCGTCGCGGGCCGGTTCGCGGACCGTGCGCTGATGCCGATGCTGTACGTGACGCTCGGCTCCCTCGCCTTGGTCCTCGCCCTGTTCACCCTCACCGCGCACAACAAGGTCGCGGCCGCCGTGACGGTGCTGCTGATCGGAGCGCTGGGCTTCGCCACGGTGCCGCCGCTGCAGAAGCGCGTCCTGGACCACGCATCGGGCGCCCCGACGCTCGCCTCGGCCGTCAACATCGGCGCCTTCAACCTGGGCAACGCGCTGTCGGCCTGGCTCGGTGGCCTCGTCATCTCCGCGGGCCTCGGCTACACCGCCCCCAACTGGGTCGGCGCGGTGCTCGCCGCTTCCGCCCTCGTCCTGGCCTTCGTGTCGGCCGCCCTGGAGCGTCGCCCGGCGCCCCCCGCCCCGGCTGTGGCGAGCGTGGCCCCTGTCGAGCAGCGGACACCCGTCCACCACTGACCCAGGCACCCAGCCCCCTGGGCGCCTGCCTCCAACCTCCTGGGCGCCTACCCCCAATCCCCTGGGCGCCCATCCCCCATCCCCCTTCAAGCCCCCAAGCACAACCCCGCAAGGAGAACCCCCTCATGAGCACCACCAACCCCACCGCCGTCGCCCCCCTGACCATCGGGGACGCCGAGGCCCTCGTCACCGCGGCCCGCCGGGCAGCCGAGGAAGCCGGTGTCACGGTCAGCGTCACCGTTCTTGACGCGGGCGGCCACCTCCTCGCCTTCCGGCGCGACGACCGGGCCGTCCTGATCTCCGGTGAGACCAGCACCCGCAAGGCGTACACCGCCCTCCAGCTGAACGCCCCGACCGCCGATCTGGTCGACGCGGTTCAGCCCGGTGGCCTCTTCCACACCCTGCCCACCGCGCTCGACCGCCCCCTGCTCTTCATCGCGGGCGGCGTCCCCGTCCACCGTGACGGCCGTCTGATCGGTGCGGTCGGCGTCGGCGGCGGCGCGCCCGAGCAGGACCACGGCTTCGCGACGGCGGCCGTCGAGACCCTCGTGTAGTCGGTCCGAGGCGTACGCGTACGGGCGTACGAGAAGGCCCGCTCCCGGCAACGCCGGGAGCGGGCCTTTCTGCGGTGGTCCGTGGTTCGCGGTCTGCAGTGGTTCGCGGTCCGCGGTGGGTCAACCCGCCGCGACGGTCAGCGGTGCGAAACGGCGCGTCCAGTCACCCGGCAGCTCCGGCACGCCGTATGCCATCACGGCGTTGAAGGCGACGGTCTCCAGGCCGCTCTCCTTCACCCAGGCCAGCAGCTCCTCGTGCCGTACGTCGATGTCGGTGCGCAGCGGCCGGTCGGTACCGGCGCCGAGGGAGGCGATGAGGGCCTTCGCGGTCTCGGTGTCCCGTGCGACGAGCGGGCCCACGACGTGAGTTGCCATGTTGGGCCAGGCCCCCGCGTATCCGATGACTTCTCCGTCGGCCTCCGCGACCCGCAGCTGGTCCGTGAAGGCGGGGAGTCTGGTGATCACATGCATGCGGTCGTGGCCGAAGACCTCGGTGTCGAGCCGAAGGATGGAAGTCAGGTCTTCCGCGGTGGCCGGACGGGTGGCGACAGCGGGCAGAGCTCCTGGACCGCCCGCCGGGGTGAAGCGCCCCATGACCATCTCGGCCCGACCGATCACCTTGAAGCCGAGCTGTTCGTAGAGAGGCCGGCCGTTCGGGGTCGCGTGGAGGGTCAGAGGGGTGGAGCCCGCCTCGTCGACGGCGTTCCGCATCAGTCTGCGTCCGATGCCCTGGCGGGCGTACCGCTCGGCTACGAGGACCATGCCGATCGCCGCGAGGGCGGGGCGCCCGGGAGGGCCGTACTGGGTCACTACGTAGGCACCCATGAGGCCGTTGCCGTCAGGGGCGTCGATGCCGTAGCCCGTTCCGGCCGACAGCAACAGGCCCCACTTGTGTTCTTCACGCGGCCAGCCCCGGTCCTCGGACAGATCGGCGCAGACCTGCAGATCGCGGGGGGTCAGTCGGCGGATGGGCGGTGCGGAGAGGGAAGGTGTCGACACGCGGGCCAGGCTGTCTGACGTACATCCTCGGCGTCCAGCCGTTTGTGGGCAGAAGCACGTAGCTTTCGGCCACGGTTCAGCTTCTCGTTTCACGTGAAACACGCCGACGAGCGGTAGCCACGGGCACTAGCCTCGGCCACATGGCACGCCTACACCTCTTCGACCTGGACGGGACGCTGCTGCACGGCACGGCAGCCCCGGTGGAGATATCGCGACAACTCGGTCTGGACACGGAGATCGCCGAACTCGAGCGCGAGTTCGTGGCGGGGCATCTGGGATCGCCCGAGTACGCGGAGCGGGTGCACGCCTTGTGGGCGGAGCTCACGGAGGCGCACGTGACGGCGGCCTTCGAGGGGGCACCCTGGCTCGACGGCATCCAGGAGACTTGGGCCGAGATCCGTGACGGCGGAGACTACTGCGCGGTGATCTCCCTCTCGCCGTCCTTCTTCGTGGAGCGGCTCGCCGGGTGGGGTGCGCACGCCGCGCACGGGTCGCTCTTCCCGGCCGTGCCGTTCACCGAACCCGTGAATCCGACGGGCATTCTCGACGCCGCGGCCAAGGTGAAGATCGCGGACCGTCTCTGTGAAGAGTTCGGGGTGGACAGGAGCGACTGCGTCGCGTACGGGGACTCGCTTTCCGACCTGGAGTTGTTCGGAGCGGTGCCGCTATCGGTGGCCGTCAATGCGGATCAACGGCTGGTGAGCCTGGCCACCCACTCTTATGTCGGGCGTGATCTGCGTAAGGCGTACGAATTGGTCCGGCACGACCGGTAATTGAGGCAATTGGCAGGCGAGCCCCGCGAATTCGGGGCCCAGGGGAGAGGGACTTGTGCGTTCGGCGGCTGCCGGTATGGTCGATCAAGGTCCGCGCCGGGTGGGTCCCTCCACACTCCGGAGCGCGGCGCGCAGGTGAATGAAGCCTAACGGGGCAGAGAGATCCAGAACCCGTACTTCCTGTTATGCGGCTGACGCGGCTGCGAGCAATGGGATGCTGCGATGAGGGGACTGCGGCCAATGTCACATTCTCCACCTACTTGTCCGTAGGGTCCGGGGAGCCGGGGTTCAATGTGGCCATATCGGCCATCGAGGCAGAAGAGCGAGGACAGGCGCAGAGCGGCAACTGGCGCAGAGCGGGGACAGCAGGCAGCTTCCGTCAGGGAGTGCCCAGACCGACCGAGAGATGTTCGAGGCGAGGCACAACATGGACGCTCCGACCACCACGTCGGCCGATGACGGCACGTCCGGAGACGGAAGCGGCTGGTTCACTCCGCGCAAGCCGCCGAAGGGGCCGGAGGACGAGCGAATACCCACCGGTCCGGAAGCGTCTCAGCACCAGGCGCCGCCCCCGCACGCGCAGTCCACCGCGCCCCCGATATCCGTCGAGCAGGCGAAGCCGGCACGGAAGGCCTCCGCCGATGCCCTGCTGGTGCAGCGCACGATGGCCGAGATCGCGCCTGTCGCCGACAAGGTCACGTCGTACTTCTACGCGTTGCTCTTCACCCGTCACCCGGAGCTCCGCGCCCTGTTCCCCGCGGCGATGGACACCCAGCGGGACCGCATCCTCAAGGCGCTGCTGACCGCGGCCGAGCACATCGACCACACCGACGTGCTCGTCGCCTACCTGAAGAACCTCGGGCGCGGACACCGCAAGTACGGCACCCAGGCCGAGCACTACCCGGCCGTCGGCGAATGCCTGATCGGCTCGTTGAGCCGGTACGCGAGTACGACGTGGGACGAGGAGACCGAGGCCGCCTGGGTCCGGACGTACACGACGATCTCCCAGACCATGATCGACGCGGCTGCCGAGGACGAGATGCGCGCCCCCGCCTGGTGGTTCGCCGAAGTCGTCTCGCACGACCTCAGGACGCCTGACATCGCTGTCGTCACGGTCCGGCCCGACCAGCCGTACCCGTTCCTCGCGGGGCAGTACACCAGCCTGGAGACCCCCTGGTGGCCCCGGGTCTGGCGCCACTACTCCTTCGCCTCTGCCCCGCGCCCGGACGGGCTGCTCTCCTTCCACGTCAAGGCCGTGTCGGCCGGCTGGGTCTCCAACGCCCTGGTTCACCACGCCCGCCCCGGCGACATCCTGCGGCTGGGCCCGCCTACCGGTTCGATGACCGTCGACCACACCACCGACAGCGGCCTTCTCTGCCTGGGCGGCGGCACGGGCATCGCCCCCATCAAGGCCCTCGTCGAGGACGTCGCCGAGCACGGCAGACGGCGCCCCATGGAGGTCTTCTACGGAGCACGCACCGACCACGACCTGTACGACATCGACACGATGCTCCGCCTTCAGCAGTCCCACCCCTGGCTCGCCGTCCGGCCGATCGTCGACCAGCGGGCACAACTGCCGGACGCCGTACGTGAGTACGGACCGTGGAACGAGTACGACGCGTACCTCTCGGGACCGCCCGGCATGATCCGGAACGGAGTGGACGCCCTGCGGGACATCGGCATCCCGGAGGGCCGGATCCGTCACGACTCGGTAGAGGAACTGGTGGCCTCGGACTAGGCGGTCCTAGCCCAGATCGGGGGCGTGCATCGCGCGGACGCCCTCGATGTTGCCGTCCAAGTAGTGCCGCAGGGACAGCGGCACGAGGTGGACCGATGCGATGCCGACTCTGGTGAACGGCACGTGCACGATCTCGTACTCGCCGCACGGCTCCTCGACCTCGGGGCCGTGCCGCTGGTCGAGGTCCATGGACTCCAGGCGGCAGACGAAGAAGTGCTGCACCTTGACGCCGGTCGCGCCGCCGTCCTCGCCGATGTGCTCGACGGTGTCGACGAAGCACGGTACGACGTCGGTGATCTTGGCACCGAGTTCTTCGTGCACCTCACGATGGAGTGCGTCGACGACGGAGTCGTCCTCTGCCTCCACCCCGCCTCCCGGTGTGATCCAGTACGGATCGACGCCCGGCTTGCTGCGCTTGATCAGAATCAGGTCGTCGCCGTCCAGCAGGACGGCGCGTGCGGTGCGCTTGACCACGGGTCGGACGGTCATGGGGGAAATGTGGCCCGGACTGTTCCACGTGAAACATCGTGAACCAGCCGCGCCCCCCATCAAGCCCAGTCGACGGCGGCACGCACCAACCACTCGTGCGCCCGCGCAATGTGCGGCATGACGAGTGTCCCGGTGCGCACTGCCAAGAAGTACGTACGCAAAGGGGGTACGGCGGGGTCGAGCAGAGTCACGATGTCGCCGCGTGCCAGGGCTGGTGCGCACAGGTAGCGGGGCAGAACGGCGAGACCGGCACCAGCGGTCACGCAGGCGAGGACAGCTCGCAGATCCGGCACGATGACGGCGCCCGACGCCGTGGGCCGGGCGTCGAAGACGGCGGTCCAGTAGCGGGAGACGAACGGCAGTGACTCGTGGACTTCGACCACGGGGATGTCCCGTAACGACGCCGCTGTCCGGTGTCGCAGCCCGCCGCCTTCGGCACGGGCCGCGACACGGGCCGCCCACCGCTCCTCCGCGACCAGGACGTGCTCCTCGTCGCAGAGCGGTGTCGTGGTGAGCAGCGGACCGCGGGGCCGGACCGTGGCGATGGCCAGGTCGTGGTGGCCGGCGGCCAGTCCTTCCAGGACCTCCTCCGCATTGCCGAACGAGGCGCGCAGGGCGTGGCTGTGGCCGTCCTGGCCGGTCAGGGCGGTGAGCGCGGGCAGGGCACGCTCGGCGGTGAACTCCGGGGGGCCCGCGAGGTGGAGGGTGCGTACGGACGAGTCCTCGTCGAGTCCGGTCTCGGCGATCTCGACCAGGGCGTCCAGATGGGGCGCGGCTTTGTGCGCGAGTTCGTCGCCGATGGTCGTGGGAGTCACCCCACGGGCCTGTCGCAGGAAAAGGGGCCGCCCCAACTGCCGCTCCAGCGTGCGTATCTGTGACGTGACCGCGGGCTGGGAGAGCCCCAGAAGAGCTGCGGCACGCGTGAAGGACCCGGCCCGGTGCACCGTCACGAAAGTGCGCAGCAGGGCCAGGTCCATGGCGACGCGCCTCCCCTTCGTGCCCACAGGGTGCGCCCAACTATAAATATGCCGATAGCTTTCTGTCGTTACTGTGATTGGACACTGACACAGAGTCAACTAGCCTAGTTGGCGCGGTTCTTCGCGCGCAGAACCGGAACGGCCCGAGCCACGAGGGGGGAGGCTCGGGCCGTTCGTTGTACGTAGCCGGGGCGGGTGCCCCGCGCCGATCGGCAACCTCGCCGGACGGCGCGAGGACGCCGCTGCCGGTCAGCCGTCCGCTGCGGCCGCCTCGTCCAGCGCGCGCAGCACGTCCGCCACGAGGTCGTCGGGGTCCTCGGCGCCCGCGGAGAAGCGGATGAAGCCCTCCGGAACGGCGTCGCCGCCCCAGCGTCCACGGCGCTCGGCCGTCGACCGCACACCGCCGAAGCTCGTCGCGTCGTCGACCAGTCGCAGCGCTTCGAGGAAGCGCTCGGCACGCGCGCGCGTGGGCAGTGTGAACGAGAGCACGCACCCGAAGCGGCGCATCTGCCGCGAGGCCACCTGGTGCGAGGGGTCGTCGGGCAGCCCGGGATAACGCAGCCCCGTCACCTCGGCGCGCCCGCGCAGGGCCTCGGCGAGGACGAGGGCGTTCGCGTTCTGCCGGTCGGCACGCAGTTGCAGCGTGGCCAGCGAGCGGTGCGCGAGCCAGGCCTCCATCGGGCCCGGAATCGCCCCGACGATCTTGCGCCAGCGCCGCACCGACGCCGTCAGTTCCGCGTCACGGCAGGCGACGTACCCCAGGAGGATGTCGCCGTGACCGGTGAGCATCTTGGTGCCGCTGGCCACCGCGAAGTCCGCGCCGAGCTCGAGAGGGCGCTGGCCGAGTGGCGTCGCCAGGGTGTTGTCGACCGCCACCAGCACGCCACGCGCGTGCGCCGCTTCGGCGAGCCGCCGCACGTCGCACACGTCGAGGCCGGGGTTGGACGGCGTCTCGATCCACAGCAGCTTGGCGCCGTCCAGGATGTCGAGCTGCGCGTCGTCGCCCGTCGGGGCGGTGCGCACCTCGATGCCGTACGCCGTGAGCTGTTCGCGGACCAGCGGAAGGACCTGGTAGCCGTCGTCCGGCAGCACCACCACGTCTCCCGCGCGCAGCTGGGAGAACAGGACCGCCGAGATCGCCGCCATGCCGGAGGCGAAGACGAGAGTCTCGACGTCCGACTCCGAGTCCGGAGCCTCGAGCTCGCCGATGGCCCGCTCCAGATGCGTCCAGGTGGGGTTCTCGTCGCGCCCGTACGCGTAGCCGCCCGTGGGGTCACCCGGCAGGTGGAAGTGCGCGGCGAAGACCGGTCCCGGAAGCGTCGGCTCGTGTTTCACCGGCTCGGGCAGCCCGACCCGGACGGCCCGCGTGCCGTCACCGATACCGGCTCCGCTGACGTGGCCGACGCCGGCTCCGCCGCCGTCACCGATACCGGCTCCGCTGCCGTCCACGCGTCCCGATTCCGTCATGCCGCCCGCCTTTCCACTGCTGCACGTACAGCGTCGAGCAGGCCTTCGCTCGACGCCTCCACCATTCTCGGACACGCCCCGGGCTGCTCGATCAGTCGTCGTCGGGCAGGACGACGTTCATGGCCCAGGACACGATCGAGATGATCAGGCCGCCCAGAACGGCGGTCCAGAAGCCCTCGACGTGGAAGCTGACGTCGAGCTTGTCGGCGAGCCACGAGGTGAGCAGCAGCATCAGGGCGTTGACCACGAGGGTGATCAGGCCGAGGGTCAGGATGAACAGCGGGAAGGTGAGGACCTTCACCAACGGCTTGACCAGGAAGTTCACCAGTCCGAAGAGCAGGGCGACGACGATGAGCGTGCCGACCTTCTTGCCCGTGCTGTCCCCGGTCAGAGTGATCTTGTCGAGCAGCCATACGGCGACGGCCAGGGCCGCGGCGTTGGCGATCGTCTTGACTACGAAATTCTTCATGTGTCTGATCGTGGCAGACACGGGCCGGGAACGGTCGGCCCGCGAAGACCCACCAAGGACCGCGAGAAGCCACGGGCGGGCAGCCCGGGCGAGCAGCGGCAACACGGTCACCAGCAAGGGGTGTACGAAGGCGATGAAGGCTTTCCGACTGGACGAGCTGGAGGCGGAGCGTGCCGCGAACGACGGCGCGTATCTGCAGTTCCTGCGCGAGAGAAACATGTCGGTCGGGCTGTACGCGCTCAATGCCGGGGACACCGATCCGCAGCAGCCGCACGGGCAGGACGAGGTGTACATGGTCGTCAGCGGCCGTGCGGCGATCACCGTCGGCATGGAGACGACGCAGGTGGCGCGGGGCAGCGTCGTCTATGTGCCGGCCGGTGTCGCCCACAAGTTCCACCACATCAGCGAGGACTTGCGGGTGCTCGTGGTGTTCTCTCCCCCGGAGTCCTGACCGCTCTGCCGCGCCCACCGCAGCCCGTTCCTCCTCCCCCTCCCCAGCCCGTTCCCCTCCCCCCGCAGGCTGACCTCATCAGGGCTGCGACCTCGGGGTTCCCTAGGGGTCGGATCAGGGGGGGACAAGGGCTCCGAGGCCCCCGCGGAGCCCTTCGGCGCTCTAGCATCGAATGCAAGAAGCCGGGAACCTGCGGAGATTCAGGAAACAGAGCGGAGTGAGGTAAGGACGATGGCAACCAAGGAGATCTTTGCGGGAATGCCGTGGTGGGTGAAGTGGGTGGCCGTTCCGGTCGTCGCACTCGTCGTGTTCGGCAGCTTGATTGCGACCGTGGTCGGATTCGTGGTCGGGTTGCTCTTCAAGGCGCTCATATTTGTGGCCTTGGTCGGCGGACTCATCTATGTCGTACGGAAGTTCATATCCGGCTCGTCCTCGTCGCGCACGGACTGGTGAATTTTCGTGAGAGTTCCCTCGGGCGGGGGAAGTTTCCCGGTGGGGCGCCGTAGGACGGTTGCCGAGGATTAGAGTCCGGAATCCGACGTGGGGGTCGATCCCCGCGGACGGGCGTACGTACGTGCACCGCTCTTCCCTCGCTACCCGGGCACGGGCGGGCTTCCACGCGCTTCGGGAGTGAACCTTGGCCGCGGTCGACACCACCAGCTCATCGGTCGACACCAGCACCGACCCCGCCGTCGGCCCCACCCTCATCGGTTCCGTGCAGCGGGCGATGCGGCTCCTGGAAGCCGCCGCTTCGCACCAGAGCGGGGCACCCGCAAAGCAGTTGGCGAGGGAAGCGGGCCTCGCGCTCCCCACCGCCTACCACCTGCTCCGCACCCTGACCCACGAGGGATATCTGCGCAGGGACAAGGGTCTGTTCGTGCTCGGCGAGGCAGCCGAGCGGCTGAGCAGCAGCGGAGCACAGCAGAATCGGCGCGCACGCATCAACGAGTCCCTGGCCCACCTGCGCGACACCCTGGGCGTCCCCGTGTACTTCGCCGTCTATCGAGAGGGGGAGATCGACGTCGTGTCCGTCGCGGACACCCCGGGCAACCCCGCCGTCGAGGAGTGGGCGGACTTCCGCGAGACCGGACACGCCCACGCCATCGGGCAGTGCCTGTTGGGCCAGCTCGACGACGAGGCACGACAGGACCACCTCGATCGCTACCCGGTCCAGTCGATCACGCGCTACTCGGTCCGGGACGACCGCACGCTCCTGCGGCGGCTCGACTCGATGGAGCGCATGCGGCCCGTCGTGGAGCGTCAGGAGTACGCGCTCGGGACCCTGTGCGCGGCCGTCCCGATCATGGCCGGCGACACCGCGGCGACCATGGCCATTTCCGTCCCCTCCGCGCAGGCCGACCGACTGCTTCCGGCAGCCGAGAAGTTGCAGCGGGAGATCGGAAAGCTACTAGGGACACTCGCTTTCTCTATCAGCATCTGAAAACTCACTCCTTGTGATCTGGTGCTCACGTTAAGCAAGATGCGAGGGGTGTCAGGGAGCTGGTTCCTGGCGACTCGATGGCCCCAGGGGCCAAGTGACGGGGTAGGGCGCGATGGGCGAGACGGTTCAGGCAGAGGTCATGATGAGCTTCCTTGTTTCCGAGGAGCTGTCGTTTCGCATCCCGGTGGAGCTGCGCTACGAGCTCGGGGATCCCTATGCCGTGCGGCTGACGTTTCACTTGCCGGGGGACGCCCCGGTGACCTGGGCCTTCGGGCGGGAGCTGTTGATCGACGGGGTGGGCAGGCCATGTGGGGACGGGGATGTGCGCGTCGAGCCCACCGATTCCCTGATGCTGGACGAGGCCCTGATCAGGCTTCAGGTCGGCGCTGATCAGGCGCTGTTCAGGGTGGGCATCCCGCCGCTGCTCGCCTTCCTCGACCGTACGGACAAGTTGGTGCCGCTGGGGCAGGAGCGGGCGCTCGCCGACTTCGAGGCGCACCTCGACGAGACGCTCGACCGCATCCTCGCGGAGGAGCAGAACGCGGGTTGACCCGCTGGCTCAACGGGCCAGGGTTGACGGCATTTTGGTGCATTTCGCGAGCCGACGCTAACGCTTGCGGCGTCGGCCCTTCCCGCCGCGGGAAGCCCGGGTCGCCCCGCCCGCACCGCCCGCCGCGGCGCCCACGGGCGAGCTGGAGCGGTCCGCGGAGACGACCAGGGCGGCCAGCGCGGTCGTCACCGGTACCGAGGCGACCAGGCCGATGGAGCCGATCAGGGTGCGCACGATCTCCTCGGCGACCAGCTCGCTGTTGGCCACCGTGCCCACACTGGACTGGGCGATGGAGAAGAGGAGCAGCAGGGGCAGGGCGGCACCCGCGTAGGCGAGGACGAGGGTGTTGACGACCGAGGCGATGTGGTCGCGGCCGATGCGGATGCCCGCGCGGTACAGGCCGCGCCAGCCCATCGTCGGGTTGGCCTGATGCAGCTCCCAGACCGCCGAGGTCTGGGTGACCGTCACGTCGTCGAGGACACCGAGCGAGCCGATGATGACGCCCGCGAGGAGCAGACCGCTCATGTCGATGGACGGATACAGGCCATGGATGAGACCGGTGTTGTCGTCCGTGTTGCCGGTCAGTGCGGCCCAGCCGATGAAGAGCGAGCCGAGCAGGCCGATGAGGAGGAGGGAGATGAGCGTGCCGAGTACCGCGACCGAGGTCCTGGCTGTCAGGCCGTGGCAGAGATAGAGCGCGATCAGCATGATGGCGCTCGCCCCGACGACCGCCACGACCAGGGGATTCGAGCCCTGGAGGATCGCCGGCAGGATGAAGAACGTGAGCACCATGAAGCTGATGGCGAGGGCGACCAGAGCCATCACGCCGCGGAGCCGGCCCACGACGACGACGGCGAGCGCGAAGATGCCGGCGAGCAGCGCCATCGGGATCTTGCGGTTCACGTCGGTGACGGAGTACTGCAGCCCTTCGGGGGCCTTGGGCTCGTAGGCGACCACCACCTCCTGGCCCTGCTTCAGCTGGCGCGGCGAGTCCGGCTGGATGATCTCCGTGAAGGTGCGGCCCTTGTCCTCGCCGCTCGCGACCTCGACCGTCGCCTTCTTGCAGGTGCCCGTCGCCGTGGACTGCGCGGACTGGCCCTCGGCGGTGGAGGTGTCGCCGTTGGGCGGGGTCTGCGAGGGGCTGAGGTCCTTGCAAGGCAGCTCCTGCACCTTCGTGACCTTCGCCGACTGGGTCTGCCGGTCGAAGCCGACGCCGGTGCGTTCGTGGCTCGGCGTGCCACCGGGCCAGAGCACCACCAGGCCGACGACGACCGCGGTGGCGAAGGGAATCAGTACGGCGGCGATGACCTTGCGCAGGTGCCGGGAGACCGGTGCGGCCGGGCCGTGGCTGTGCGAATGCCCGTGTCCGTGGCCGTGTCCATGACCCTCCGGAGGCGTCCCGGAGACGGGCGGCTGCGGGGGCTGCGGGGGCGGCGGCTCTGTGGTGGTCACTGCCCGATCATCGCAAGAACGGGAGGGGCCCTCTGTTCAGCGCGCCCGACATGACGCTAGCGTGGAGCCACCTTTGCAATCGCGGGAGCTCGGAGCACCGGGCTGAGAGGGCGCTGACCTCCGTACGAAGCGGCACAAAAAGTGCACGAGCCGTACGGGATTCGCTGCGTCGACCGCCGAACCTGTTACCGGGTAATGCCGGCGTAGGGAGTAGGTCTCATGACCACATCGGACGCACGCACGCCTGCCTCGACGCAGAACCAGAGCGACGAGGCCGGGAAGTCCATCGGCTGGCACAAGGCGTATGTCGAGGGTTCGCGCCCCGACCTGCGTGTGCCGGTCCGCCAGGTGCACCTCACCAATGGCAAGGCCGTCACCCTGTACGACACTTCGGGCCCGTACACCGACCCGTCGGCCGAGACCGACGTCCGCCGCGGACTGGCGCCGCTGCGGGAGAACTGGATCATCGCCCGCGGCGACACGGAGGAGTACGTGGGCCGCCCGCCGCGCCCCGAGGACGACGGCATCAAGCACACCTCGCCCCGCGGCGGGCTCAAGAACCTCGACGCGGTCTTCCCCGGCCGCCCCCGCCAGCCGCGACGCGGCCGCGACGGACAGGCGGTGACGCAGCTCGCGTACGCCAGGCGCGGCGAGATCACGCCCGAGATGGAGTTCATCGGGATCCGCGAGGGCATGGACCCGGAGATCGTGCGGGAAGAGGTCGCCGCGGGCCGCGCGGTGATCCCCGCCAACGTGAACCACCCGGAGATCGAGCCGATGATCATCGGCAAGAAGTTCCTGGTGAAGGTGAACGCGAACATCGGCAACTCCGCGGTCACCTCCTCCATCGAGGAGGAGGTGGACAAGATGACCTGGGCGACCCAGTGGGGCGCCGACACGGTCATGGACCTCTCCACCGGCCGCAACATCCACACCACCCGCGAGTGGGTCCTGCGCAACTCTCCCGTGCCGATCGGTACCGTCCCGCTCTACCAGGCACTGGAGAAGGTCGACGGCAAGGCCGAGGAACTGACCTGGGAGATCTACAAGGACACGGTCATCGAGCAGGCCGAGCAGGGCGTGGACTACATGACAGTCCACGCGGGCGTGCGCCTGCCGTACGTACCGCTCACCGCGCGCCGCAAGACCGGCATCGTCTCGCGCGGCGGTTCGATCATGGCCGCCTGGTGCCTCGCGCACCACAAGGAGAGCTTCCTCTACGAGCACTTCGAGGAGCTCTGCGAGATCCTCGCGGCGTACGACGTGACGTACTCGCTCGGTGACGGCCTGCGCCCCGGCTCGATCGCGGACGCCAACGACGAGGCGCAGTTCGCGGAGCTCAGGACGCTCGGGGAACTCAACACGATCGCCAAGCGTCACAACGTACAGACGATGATCGAGGGCCCCGGTCACGTCCCGATGCACAAGATCAAGGAGAACATCGACCTCCAGCAGGAGATCTGCGAGGAGGCGCCGTTCTACACGCTCGGCCCGCTGACCACGGACATCGCGCCCGCCTACGACCACATCACCTCCGGCATCGGCGCCGCGATGATCGGTTGGTGGGGCACGGCCATGCTCTGCTACGTCACGCCGAAGGAGCACCTGGGCCTGCCCAACCGCGACGACGTGAAGACCGGCGTCATCACGTACAAGATCGCGGCGCACGCGGCGGACCTCGCCAAGGGTCACCCCGGCGCACAGGACTGGGACGACGCACTCTCGGACGCGCGCTTCGAGTTCCGGTGGGAGGACCAGTTCAACCTGGCCCTCGACCCGGTCACGGCGCGGGAGTTCCACGACGAGACGCTGCCGGCCGAGCCCGCGAAGACGGCGCACTTCTGCTCGATGTGCGGGCCGAAGTTCTGCTCGATGAAGATCTCGCAGGACATCCGGCGCCAGCACGGCGGCGACCTCGGCTCCGAGGACATCGAGGCGGGCATGGAGCAGAAGTCCAAGGAGTTCGCAGCCGCGGGCAACCGGGTCTACCTGCCGATCGCCGACTGAGGCACCCGTGACCCATGGCTCCGTGGTCCCGCCCCTGATGGGCGGCGGGGCCACGAAGCGGTGGTACAGCCCCGAAGCGGTGGTACAGCCCCGAAGCGGTTCGGTTCGGCCGGTCCGCTACTCCGGCTTGTGGTCGGGACCGCCGAAGTCGGGGCTGGAGAAGTCGGGGCTCGAGTAGCTCGGGCGCGGTCCCGCCGGGCCGCCGTCCGGGCTGCTGAACCCCGGCCTGTGATAGCCGAGTTGAGGCATGCGGCTGTTGGCGCCTGCGCCGCTCGACTTCCCCGACGGCGTACGACCGGCGGGAGTGCCGCCGGGCTCCGTCAGGGCCTCCCGGAGGAACGGCACGACGCCCCGCTCGAGGAGCGCCCGGCCCCAGTCTTCCCTGGCTCGGGACACCTCCTCGTGCCGCTCGCCGTGGAGCCCCGCCGGGAGCGAGGTGGACCCGTTGCGCAGGGCGGTCAGGAGCAGACCGCCCGCGGCGACCAGGATGCCCCCCGCGGTGAGCGCGCCGAACAGCCATCCCGCGGTGAGCAGGGTGTCCGCGAAGGCGGGCTCGGGGTTGAGCATCTTCAGGATGTAGCCGACGAGCAGGAAGATCGCGGCGGCCGTGCCCGCGAGGACGGGGGCGAGGACCGCGACCACGGCGATCGCTCCGGCGCCCGCCGCTGCCGCCGGTTCGGCGACCTCGCCCATCGTGGTGGCGAGGCCGACGCCGCCGGAGCCCGACTCCGCGGCGCTCTGTCCGCTCCCTTCGCGGATCGAGGTGGATGTCGGTCGAGGTTCGCGCAACTCCTCGCGAACCTTCACGTAGTGCGCGTACTCGGCCGCGGCCGCGGCCGTGATCAGTGCTGTCGCGTTCAGGGCCATGGTGCGCAGTTGTTCGGTGTTGAGCCGCCGGCCCACTGCGGCGAGTTCGGGACGGTCAGGTGCGGTGCGCAGCGCCTCGTCGAGGATCCGCTCGTACTCGGGGCGGTCCTCATTGAGCAGGTGTGGAGCGCTGTTCATGTGCATCCCCCGATGCTCCGTAGGGCTGAGGCTCGCATGGCTACGAGCCGTTGGGCAGAAACGGAGGGGAGCCTGCTACGGATAAGCCGATGGTAGAGCCGTGACGGCACGCGGTGACAGGGGGTTTCCGGAAATTGCCCCCCTGGCCAGCGTGATCGTGTAGGGGGGCGGTGTCTTGTTTAACGCTCAGACAGATAGCGGGAGTTGGCAGACCAGCAGCTTTCCGGCCATGGTCACTCCGCCGTCCATGGCGATGGCCAGACCGTCGGCGTACACGTGCGGGCCCTCGATGACCGGTCCCGCGCCGTCCGACTCGTCCTCGGAGCCGACGTCGCCCAGGAGGTAGGGGATGGGGCTGTGACCGTGGACGATGCGCGTGCCGCCGTACATGTCGAGGAGTTCGCGCACGGCGGAGGGGCCCGACTCGTCGCGGAACGCGAAGCGCTTGGTGAACTTGCGGAAGAGGTCCCAGCATTCGTCCGCGTCGTTGCGCGTGAGGGTCTCCCGGATGGTGTCGTTCACCGCCTCGATCGAGTCACCGTAATCCAGATAGGCGGTCGTGTCGGAGTGCACGAGCAGGTGGCCGTCGGCCTCCTCCATGGCGTCGAGGCGGGCCATCCATTGCAGGTGGTGGTCCTCCAGGCGCTCCATGTCGGTCTTCTGCCCGCCGTTCAGGAGCCAGGCGGCCTGGAAGGTGGCGGTGCCGGCGCCCGAGTTCACCGGGGTGTCGCCGAAGCGTTTTGCGCCGAGCAGGAGCAGCTCGTGGTTGCCCATGAGCGCCTTGCAGTAGCCACCGGCGGCGGCGGCCTCCGCGGAGAGCCGCATCACGAGGTCGATGACGCCGATGCCGTCGGGCCCGCGGTCGGTGAAGTCGCCGAGGAACCAGAGGCGCGCGTTCCCCGCGGACCAGTTGCCCTCGGCGTCGAGGAGGCCCTGCTCCTGGAGGGCCGCGACGAGCTCGTCCAGGTAACCGTGGACGTCGCCGACGACGAACAGCGGGCCGTACTCCTCGCTCGCCCGCGGCTGCGGGGGCTCCGGCATGACCTGCACCTGGACGGTGTCGCCGCGGTTGATGACCGGCAGGTCGCGCTGGGTCGGGGTGTATCCCTCGTCCGGCGCGGCGACCGGTGCGCCGGGGCTCGCCGGGGCGGGTCCGGTCGTCTCATGGATGTACGCGGGAACGCGGAAGTCGCGCAGCGTCGCCGTCCGCACATCGGGTCCCTGACCGGCCCCCTGAGTCATCGACCCCTCCACCACCATTGCGCCGCATCTGCACCGAGATCGGACTGCTTGGTCGCAGCGGCCCGCGGTGTCGTCCGCCCATCATAGGAATGCGGCTCCCGCTGTGTGGTGCACCAGGGGTGGTGAATCGGTGCCGGAGCACGATTCGCCGCGCTTTTCTCCCGAATTGGGCAGAGGTTTCCCCGCTGGTGGCGGGTTGGACGCCTACCTCTGCCCGCGTCGGGGATGGCGGGCGGGAGCGATCAGCCGGAGCCGGGCGAGCGGGGCGGGCTGACCGTCGTGCGCGGGGGCCGTCGCTCGGACGAGGTGCGCACGATCAGTTCGGTCGGTATCACCTGCTCGACGGGACGGCCCGAATCGAGGCCCTCGATGGCGTCGATCAAGAGCTGGACGACGGCCGTGCCGATGCGCCGCGGTTTGAGCGAGAGCGTGGTGATGGGCGGTTCCGTGGTGGCGTACACCGTCGATTCGCTGCAGCAGACGAGCAGCAGGTCGTCGGGGACGCGCAGGCCGTACCGCCGGGCGGCGGCGAGCAGGTCGGTGCCATTGGGGTCGAAGAGGCCGTAGACGGCGTCGGGCCGGTCGGGTCTGGCGAGCAGCCGGTCGGCGGCGACGGCGCCCGCGCACGGGTCGTGTGCGGGATAGGACTCGTAGACGGGGTCCTGGCCGACGCGTTCGCACCAGCGCAGGTACGCGGTCGTGGACAGGTGGGTGTACGTGTCCGTGGTGGTGCCGGTGAGGAGGCCGATCCGGCGGGCGCCGGCGGCGGCCAGGTGGTCGAGGATCTCCAGGACCGCGGCCTCGTGGTCGTTGTCGACCCAGGCGGTGACCGGCAGGGACCCTGCCGGGCGGCCGTCGGAGACCACGGGCAGGCCCTGTCGGACCAGCTCGCTGACCACGGGGTCGTGGTCGGAGGGGTCGACGACCACGGTGCCGTCGAGTGCGACGTTGGACCACACGTCGACGGGGCTGCGGCGGGAGGTGGCGGGCAGGATGACCAGGGCGTAGCCCCGGGCGAGGGCGGCCGAGGTGGCGGCTCTGGCCATCTCGGCGAAGTAGGCGAATTCGGTGAAGGTGAAAGGTTCATCCCCGTACGTCGTCACGGTCAGGCCGATGAGGCCGGACTTGCCGGTACGGAGGGTGCGGGCCGCGGCGGACGGGCGGTAGCCCAGCCGTTCTGCGACCTCGCGGACGTGGCGTCGGGTGGCGTCGGGCAGCCGACCCTTGCCGTTGAGGGCGTCGGAGACAGTCGTGATGGAGACACCGGCGGCGGCGGCGACGTCTCTGATGCCCGCTCGACTCTGCCGGTTGCCCCGGCGTGCGGTCTCCGCTCGGCTCACCTGGTGCTTCCCTGCTGCTGTCATGGCGAGCCGATAGTAGGGCTCATGAGGGTGGGTAGCAGGGGCGCATATTCACTCGTTGACAGGCACGTTTCTGCATGGCGGAAGAGGGTCAATGACCTTGGAATGCAAGGGAGTTGAACGGTTCAAGGGGTAGCTGCCCCTGATCGTCCCGCACGGGCCTGCCAAAGGTGTCAGGTCTCGAAGAGGTCTCAACTCACCTTCACGAGGGACGCGCGCCACGGAGCGAGCCACCGGCGCATGGGGGAGCATGGGGCGCTCCCCCCTCTCCGCGCGCCTTGCGCGGGGGACGGATCCGGAGGGTTCGTACGCGGATTCCGGCAGCCCATTGCAGCGGGGCCGAATCCTCATAAGGTGAGCAGTATTCGAACTGATGTGACGGCACGAGTGTGCATGGCTAGAGGAGGACTGCGGTGAGCGAGACGAACCCGAGGCTGCGCGCCGAGCTGGAGGGGATCCCCACCTACAAGCCGGGCAAGCCCGCTGCGGCGGCCGACGGTCCCGCGGCCTACAAGCTGTCCTCCAACGAGAACCCCTATCCGCCGCTGCCCGGCGTGATGGAGAGCGCACTCGCCGCCGCCGGGACCTTCAACCGCTACCCCGACATGGCGTGCACGGCCCTGATGAGCGAGCTGGCCGACCGCTTCGGAGTGCCCGCGTCGCACATCGCCACCGGCACCGGTTCCGTCGGCGTCGCCCAGCAGCTGCTGCAGGCCACCTCGGGGCCGGGTGACGAGGTGATCTACGCGTGGCGCTCCTTCGAGGCGTACCCGATCATCACGCAGGTCAGCGGCGCGACGTCGGTGCGGGTGCCGCTGACGGACGGCGAGGTGCACGACCTCGACGCGATGGCCGACGCCATCACCGACCGCACCCGTCTCATCTTCGTCTGCAACCCCAACAACCCCACGGGCACCGTCGTCCGCAGGGCGGAGCTCGAGCGGTTCCTCGACCGTGTGCCGAAGGACGTCCTGGTCGTCCTGGACGAGGCGTACCGCGAGTTCATCCGTGACCCCGAGGTGCCGGACGGCATCGAGATCTACCGCGACCGCCCGAACGTCTGCGTTCTGCGGACGTTCTCGAAGGCGTACGGCCTCGCGGGGCTGCGCGTCGGCTTCGCGGTCGCCCACGAGCCGGTGGCCGCCGCGCTGCGCAAGACGGCGGTGCCCTTCGGCGTGAGCCAGCTGGCGCAGGACGCGGCGGTGGCGTCGCTGCGTGCCGAGGACGAGCTGATGGGCCGGGTCGGGTCGCTGGTCGGCGAGCGCACGCGGGTGGTCGAGGCGCTGCGGGGGCAGGGCTGGACGGTGCCCGAGACGCAGGCGAACTTCGTGTGGCTGCGGCTCGGGGACCGTACGACGGACTTCGCCACGGCGTGCGAGAAGGCCGGTGTGGTCGTGCGGCCCTTCGCGGGCGAGGGCATGCGGGCCACGATCGGCGAGACCGAGGCCAACGACCTCTTCCTACAGGCGGCGGAGGCCTTCCGCAAGGAGCTCTAGGCCGTCCTCGCCGGGTGCGTCTTCGCTGGGTGCGCCCTAGTCCTGGACGAGTTCGACCCGTACGGGGTCGCCGGCGCGCACGGAGGCCAGTTTCCCCGGGTCGCCGTCGATCCGGCCCAGGAGGTTGCACGGGCTCGCGAGGCGGCATTCGTCGCCGCGCGAGATCGGGGTCGGCCCGTAGGGGAGTGCGAGGGCGTCCCCGTCGGTCCAGAAGGCGACCGTGCCGGGCTCGACGACCTGTTGGGCGTCGGGTTCGCGCGGGACGCTGACGCCCGTGTCGAAGTAGACCTCTTCGCCCCAGGTGTTGGCGGTGGCGGAGAGCGGCAGGGCCTTGCCGAGCTCCTGGCTGGTCGGAGTCTCGGCGAGGGTCGCGGTGAGGTGGCCTGCGGGCCAGGAGATCCGTATCTGCATGGCGCGGATTCAACAATATGTTGAAGTTCCAGGGAAGGCCTCGGGCGTATCCGTCCGGGGCCTTTTCTCGCGCCCGAGGCGTTTCCCTCGGTAAGAGGGACCCCCCTTTGGGGCTCCGGTCATCAGTACGACATAATGCTTGTGAATGTGAACGCGTTCACAAGCGTGCCCCGTTTCGTCCCGAGATGGGTGGGAAAAATGGGGCGACTGGTCTCTGTGGGCACGGCGAGTAAGGAGAGACGCAGTGGACCTGGCTCTGGCGCCGGAAACCCTGGCGCGATGGCAGTTCGGCATCACGACCGTCTACCACTTCCTGTTCGTCCCCCTGACGATCTCGCTCGCCGCCCTGACGGCGATCCTCGAGACGGCATGGGTGCGGACGGGCAAGGAGCACTACCTCAGGGCGACGAAGTTCTGGGGAAAGCTGTTCCTGATCAATATCGCCATGGGTGTCGTCACCGGCATCGTGCAGGAGTTCCAGTTCGGCATGAACTGGTCCGACTACTCCCGCTTCGTCGGTGACGTCTTCGGGGCGCCGCTCGCCTTCGAGGCGCTGATCGCCTTCTTCTTCGAGTCGACCTTCATCGGCCTGTGGATCTTCGGCTGGGACAAGCTGCCGAAGAAGCTGCACTGCGCGACGATCTGGATCGTCTCCATCGGCACGGTCCTGTCGGCGTACTTCATCATCGCCGCCAACGCCTTTATGCAGCACCCGGTCGGCTACAAGATCGTGGAGCGGGACGGCACCAAGCGCGCGGAGCTCACCGACTTCGCGAAGGTGCTCTTCCAGGAGACGACGCTGGTCAACTTCTTCCACGTCATCTCGGCGGCCATCCTGGTCGGCGGCGCCTTCATGACCGGCATCGCCATCGTCCACCTGCGCAAGAAGCAGCACATCCGCACCATGCGGATGTCGATGCGGCTCGGCCTGGTCACCGCGTTCGTCGGCACCCTGCTCACCGTCGTCAGCGCCGACACCCTCGGCAAGGTGATGTACGAGCAGCAGCCGATGAAGATGTCGGCCGCCGAGGCGCTGTGGGAGACCGAGAAGCCGGCGCCGTTCTCGCTCTTCGCGTACGGCGATGTCGCCAAGGGACACAACGACGTCGCCATCGAGGTGCCCGGCGTCCTGTCCTTCCTCGCCAAGAACAACTTCAGCGCCGAGATCCCCGGCATCAACGACCTCAACAAGCAGGCGCAGGAGAAGTACGGGCCCGGCGACTACCGGCCCAACATCCCCACCACCTACTGGTCGTACCGCTGGATGATCGGCTTCGGCGGCGTCTCGATGGCGCTGTGCACCGCGGGCCTGTGGCTGACGCGGAAGAAGTTCTGGCTCGCACCCGAGCACCGCACCGGTGCCGACGACGTCCCCAAGCTGATGCTCACCAAGAACACGGAGCTGTCGCCGAAGCTCGGCAACTGGTGGTGGCGGCTCTCGCAGTGGACGTTGATCTTCCCCCTCATCGGCACCGCCTGGGGCTGGATCTTCACCGAGACGGGACGACAGCCCTGGGTGGTCTACGGAGTCCTGCGCACCCGGGACGCGGTCTCCCCCGGGGTCTCGCAGGGCGAGGTGCTCACCTCACTCATCGGGTTCACGCTGATCTACGCGATCCTCGCCGTGATCGAGGTGAAGCTGCTGCTCAAGTACGTCAGGAAGGGCCCGCCCGAGCTGACGGAGGCGGACCTCAACCCGCCCACCAAGATCGGCGGACCCGGCTCGGGCAAGGGCACCGGCTCGGACTCCGACTCCGATTCCGACGCCGACCGGCCCATGGCCTTCTCGTACTGAAGGAAGGAGTGACGCGGACATGGAACTTCACGACGTCTGGTTCGTACTGATCGCCGTCCTGTGGATCGGCTACTTCTTCCTGGAGGGCTTCGACTTCGGGATCGGCATTCTGACCAAGCTGCTCGCCCGTGACCGGGTCGAGAAGCGGGTCCTCATCAACACCATCGGGCCCGTCTGGGACGGCAACGAGGTCTGGCTGCTCACCGCGGGCGGCGCGACCTTCGCCGCCTTCCCCGACTGGTACGCGACGCTCTTCTCCGGGTTCTACCTGCCGCTGCTGATCATCCTGATCTGCCTGATCGTGCGCGGCGTCGCCTTCGAGTACCGCGCCAAGCGGCCGGAGGAACGCTGGCAGACCAACTGGGAACACGCGATCTTCTGGACCTCGCTGATCCCGGCGGTGCTGTGGGGCGTCGCGTTCGGCAACATCGTGCGGGGCGTGAAGATCGACGCCCACAAGGAGTACGTGGGCAACTTCTGGGACCTGCTCAACCCGTACGCGATCCTCGGCGGCCTGGTCACCCTGACGCTGTTCACCTTCCACGGCGCGGTGTTCGCCTCGCTGAAGACCGTGGGCGACATCCGGATGCGGGCGCGGAAGACGGCGCTCGGCCTGGGGCTCGTCACCGCTGTTCTCGCCCTCGGTTTCATGATCTGGACCCAGGCCGACAAGGGGGACGGCAAGAGCCTGATCGCGATGATCGTGGCGGTGGTCGCCCTGGTGGGAGCCATCGCGGCCATCAAGATCGGCCGTGAGGGCTGGTCGTTCGCGCTGTCGGGGATCACGATCGCGGCGGCCGTCGCGATGCTCTTCCTCACGCTCTTCCCGAACGTCATGCCGTCGTCGCTGAACGAGGAGTGGAGCCTGACGGTCACCAACGCCTCGTCCAGCCCGTACACCCTCAAGATCATGACGTGGTGCGCGGGCATCGCGACGCCGGTCGTGCTGCTCTACCAGTCGTGGACGTACTGGGTGTTCCGCAAGCGGATCGGGACGCAGCACATCGCGGACGCCGCGCACTGAGACCGCTACGAACTGCCCGTTCCCTGCTCTTCGGAGGGTGTGTTTCACGTGAAACCGATCGACCCGCGTCTGCTCCGGTACGCCCGCGCCACTCGCTTCTTCCTTGTCGCGGTCGTGGTCCTGGGGCTGGCCGGAGCGGGCCTGGTCGTCGGACAGGCGATGCTCATCGCCGAGATCGTGGTGGGCGCCTTCCAGGACGGGCACTCCGTAGGTGACCTGGGCACTCCCCTGGTGCTGCTCGCGGTGGTCGCGGCAGGACGGGGGCTGGTCTCCTGGCTGACCGAGCTCGCCGCGCACCGGGCGAGCGCGGCGGTCAAGTCCGAGCTGCGGGGACGGCTTCTGGAGCGGGCGGGGGAGCTCGGCCCGGGGTGGCTGACCGGTCAGCGGACCGGTTCGCTCGTCTCGCTCGCGACGCGCGGCGTGGACGCGCTCGACGACTACTTCTCGCGCTACCTGCCGCAGTTGGGGCTGGCCGTGGTGGTGCCGGTGGCGGTGCTCGCCCGCATCGTCACCGAGGACTGGGTGTCGGCGGCGATCATCGTCGTGACGCTGCCGCTCATCCCGGTGTTCATGATCCTGATCGGCTGGGCCACGCAGAACCGCATGGACCGCCAATGGCGGCTCCTCTCGCGCCTGTCGGGGCACTTCCTCGATGTGGTCGCGGGGCTGCCGACCCTGAAGGTGTTCGGCCGTGCCAAAGCGCAGGCCGAGTCGATCCGCAAGATCACCGGTGAGTACCGGCAGGCGACGATGCGGACGCTGCGCATCGCTTTCCTGTCGTCGTTCGCCCTGGAACTGCTCGCGACGATCTCGGTCGCGCTGGTCGCGGTCACGATCGGCATGCGGCTCGTCCACGGCGAGATGGAGCTGTACGACGGACTCGTCGTCCTCGTCCTCGCTCCCGAGGCCTACCTGCCCCTGCGGCAGGTCGGCGCGCAGTACCACGCGGCGGCGGAGGGGCTCTCGGCCGCCGAGGAGATCTTCGAGGTCCTGGAGACCCCGGTGCCGGCTGCCGGGACCGGGGCGGCGCCTTCGGGTGTCCTGAGCGTGGAGGGCGTGACGGTCCGGTACCCGGGGCGGACGGCCGACGCCGTCTCCGGGGCGTCCCTCGAGGTCGCGCCCGGGGAGACCGTGGCGCTCGTGGGCCCCAGCGGGGTGGGCAAGTCGACGCTGCTGAACGTGGTGCTCGGCTTCGTGCGGCCCGTCGAGGGGCGGGTGTGCGTCGGGGGCGTCGATCTGGCGGAGGTCTCGCCCGAGCGGTGGCGCGAGCGCGTCGCGTGGGTGCCGCAGCGGCCGCACCTGTTCGCCGGGAGCGTCGCGGAGAACGTACGGCTGGCGCGGCCGGACGCGGACGACGCGCTGCTGCGGGACGCGCTGCGGGACGCGGGTGCGCTGGAGTTCGTGGACGCGCTGCCCGACGGGGTGGAGACCCTCCTCGGGGAGGACGGCACCGGACTCTCCGCCGGGCAGCGGCAACGGCTCGCGCTGGCCCGCGCGTTCCTCGCGGACCGGCCCGTGGTGCTGCTCGACGAGCCGACGGCGGCGCTGGACGGCGGGACCGAGGCGGGCGTGGTGGAAGCGGTTCGCCGACTGGCCGTCGGGCGGACGGTTCTGCTGGTCGTGCACCGGCCCGCGCTGCTGGCCGTCGCCGACCGCGTGGTGCGGTTGGAGGTGGGCGACGGCGTTGCCCACCCGGTCGCCGGCAGCAAGGCCGGTCCGGCCGCCCGCGGCACGGAGGGCGTGGCCGGTGACGCGATGAGGCCCGACGCTCCGAAGAGCGAGCCCACGAGTGAGCCGTCGCGTTCGGGCGCCGGGGTGCTGGCCAGGGTCCGGGACGCCGCCCAGGCGCGGCGCGGACAGCTGGCGCTCGCGCTGCTCCTGGGAAGCCTCGCGCTCGCCAGCGCCGTCGGGCTCATGGCCACCTCCGGATGGCTGATCTCGCGCGCCTCGGAACAGCCCCCGGTGATGTACCTGATGATCGCCGTGACGGCGACCCGCGCCTTCGGCATCGGCCGCGCCGTCTTCCGGTACGCCGAGCGCCTCGTCTCGCACGACGCCGTGCTGCGGATGCTCGCCGACACCCGGGTCGCCGTCTACCGCCGCCTGGAGCGGCTGGCCCCGGCAGGGCTGCGCGGCGCACGGCGCGGCGACCTCCTCACCCGGCTGGTCGCCGACGTCGACGCGCTCCAGGACTACTGGCTGCGCTGGCTGCTCCCGGCCGCCTCCGCCGCCGTCGTCGGCGCGGGAGCCGTCGGGTTCACCGCCTGGCTGCTGCCCGAGGCGGGTGCCGTGCTCGCCGCCGGACTGCTCGCGGCGGGTGTCGCCGTGCCGCTGGTGAGCGGCGCCGTGGCCCGCCGCGCGGAGCGAAAGCTGGCTCCCGCGCGCGGGGTGCTCGCCACGCGTGTGGCCGACCTGCTCACGGGGACCGCGGAGCTGACCGTCGCGGGTGCGCTGAAGCGGCGTACCGCCAGGGCCGGTGAGGCCGATGCCGAGTTGACCCGCATCGCCTCCCGCGGCGCCACCGCCACCGCGCTCGGCGACGGACTCGGCGCCCTCGTCACCGGGCTCACCGTGGCCGCGGCCGCGCTCGTCGGCGTGCAGGCAGTCCATGACGGCCGGCTCAGCGGCGTCGCCCTCGCCGCGGTCGTCCTCACCCCGCTCGCCGCCTTCGAGGCGGTGATGGGGCTGCCCCTCGCCGTGCAGTACCGCCAGCGGGTCCTGAAGAGCGCTGAGCGCGTCTACGAAGTCCTCGACGCACCCGTGCCGGTACCCGAGCCCGCCGAGCCCGCACAGGCGCCTCAGACGCCCTTCCCGCTGCGTGTCGAGGGGCTGCGCGCACGCTACGAGGGTCAGGACCGGGACGCCCTCGCGGGCGTCGGCCTCACGCTGGAGCGCGGACGCCGGATCGCCGTCGTCGGGCCGTCCGGATCCGGCAAGACGACGCTGGCGCAGGTGCTGCTGCGATTCCTCGGAGCGTACGAAGGGACGTACACACTCGGTGGGACGGACGCGCTCGGTGGGACGACGGGCGCGGCCGGTGGAACGCACGTGGCCGGTGGGGCGGGCGCGGCCGGTGGCGGCGGCGTGCCCGCGCTGGACGGCGACACCGTGCGGCGCATGGTCGGCCTGTGCGCGCAGGACGCCCACATCTTCGACAGCTCCGTGCGTGAGAACCTGCTGCTCGCCAAGAAGGACGCCACGGACGACGAACTGCGCGACGCCCTGGAGCGTGCGCGGCTCGACGACTGGGCCTACGCGCTGCCCGACGGTCTCGACACGCTCGTCGGCGAGCACGGCGCGCGGCTCTCCGGAGGGCAGCGGCAGCGGCTCGCGCTGGCCCGCGCGCTCCTCGCCGACTTCCCCGTCCTCGTACTGGACGAGCCCGCCGAGCACCTCGACCTGCCGACCGCCGACGCCCTGACCGCGGACCTCCTGGCCGCGACCGAGGGGCGCACGACGCTGCTCATCACCCACCGGCTGGCCGGGCTCGACGCCGTGGACGAGGTGATCGTCCTGGACGCGGGCCGGGTGGCGCAGCGCGGCACGTACGCGGAACTGGCGGCGGAGGAGGGGCCGCTGCGGCGGATGCTGGACGTCGAGAGGGCGGCAGATCTGCTGGTGGCCGGGTGAAGGCGGCCCGGTGCGCACGGTCTCGAGTGGCCCGACGTGTACAGCTTCGACTTTCCCCGGTAAATAGGACTTACTAGGCTCAAAGGCATGTCAGTACCCTCGGCCTCAGCCGACTCCCCGCTCCCCGACGGCTCACCGGACATGGTGGAAGCCGCGGCGGGGCGGGCGACCCGCAGCCTCCAAGGGCTGTCCCCCGAGCTGACATCGCGGGTGCCGCAGCTGCTCGAAGCCATGCGATCGGTCGGCACCGGGCTCGAACTGCACACCACCCTGGACCGCATCTGCGAGACCGCCGCCGAGCTCGCGGACGCGCACTACGCCGCGATCGGCGTCGTCGCCGAGGACGGCGAGGGCCTCTCCGACTTCGTCTACCACGGCATCGACGAAGCGACCGCGGAGCGGATCGGGCGCCTTCCGGACGGACACCGCGGGCTCCTCGGCGCCCTCATCCACCAGCCGAGGACGCTGCGTCTGGCGGACCTCTCCGCCGACCCGCGCTCCTGCGGCTTTCCGGCCCACCACCCGCCGATGCGGACGTTCCTCGGCGTCCCCATCCGCGTCCAGGGCGAGATCTTCGGAAACCTCTACCTGACCGAGAAGCGCGACGGCGCGGAATTCAACGACTACGACGTGCACATGGTCCGTGTCCTCGCCACGGAGGCGGGCATCGCCATCGGCAACGCGCGCCTCTACGAAGCGGCCAAACAGCGCGAACGGTGGATCGACGGCTCCGTGGCGGTGACCACCGCACTGCTGTCCGGCAGCGACGCCGAGGAAGCACTCGCGGTCGTCGCCGAGCAGGCCAGGCACCTCGCGGACTCCGCCGCCGGCATCGTGCTGCTGCCCGACGACGAGGGCGGCATGGAGGTCGTCGCCGTCTCCTCCGACGAGCCCAGCGGGGCGCTCGGCGTGATCGTCCCTCCGGAGAGCCGCATCGTCGCCGACCTCCTGGAAGGAGAGTCGGTCTTCGTCGACGACGCGGCGTCCGACCCCCGCATCATGACCGACATCGCCCGCGCCTACGGCCCCGTCATGATGCTGCCCCTCCAGAGCGACGGCCGTGTCCTGGGGACGCTCGTGACGCCCCGCGCGCGTGGGGCGCGCCCTTTCAGCGAGGCGGAGCGGACCCTCGCCACCCAGTTCGCCTCGCAGGCCGCGCTCGCGCTGATGATGGCCGAGGCCCAGCGGGACCGGGAGCGGCTCGCGGTGTACGAGGACCGCGACCGGATCGCCAGGGACCTGCACGACCTCGTCATCCAGCGGCTGTTCGCGACCGGGATGATGCTGGAGAGCGCGCAGCGCAGGTCGGTCGTGCCGGAGGTGCAGGTCGGTGTCGGCAGGGCCGTCGACGAGCTGGACGTGACGATCCAGGAGATCCGCACGGCGATCTTCGCGCTGCAGCAGGGTCCCGCGGAGGCGCCGTCGGGGCTGCGCACCCGCGTCCTGCGCGAGATCAACATGGCCGCCGTGCCGCTGGGCTTCAAGCCCTCGCACCACTTCGTGGGCCCCGTCGACGCGGTGGTCGGCGAACTGACGGGCAAGAACCTCATCGCGGCGCTCCGGGAGGCGCTGTCCAACGCGTTCCGGCATGCGCAGGCGGCCCGTATCGACGTCGTCGTGGACTCGACGGTGGTCCTCGCGGACGGGCAGCACGGCGTACGTCTGACGGTCGCCGACGACGGCGTGGGCATCGCGGAGGGCGGTCGGCGCAGCGGCCTGAAGAACCTCAAGCGGCGGGCCGAGTCGCTCGGCGGCGACAGCTGGTACGGGCCGGGCATCGGCGAGGAGGGGGGCGGGACGACGGTGGTGTGGGAAGCGCCGTACTGACCGCCCCTGTTCGGAGGTGACCACCGCCCTGTTCGGCGGTACGCGTCTGGGCCGTACGGGGCACCGCGTCCCCCGGTACACGAGTCCCACAGGGCCCGTGCCGCCCGGCGGGAAACGATCCGTGTCATGCCTCTGCGCCGCCGCCGTCCGCACCCGTTCGTCTGTGTGCCGGTGCTGCTGTGCGCGCTGCTCGGACCCGCCCCGCCCGCCGCCTCCTCTTCCTCGGATTCCTCGGACACAGGCCCTAGTGCGAGCGCCGACGTGGCGCGGCTCTACGAAGAGGCCTCCGCCGCGACCGCACGCTATGTAGAGGGCCGTCGGGCGGCGCGCGTCCAGAAGAAGAAGGTCCGGAAACTGGACCGACTCCTGGTCGCGAAGCGGCGTCACATGGCGGTGCTGCACGCGGACCTGGGCAGGCTGGCCAGCGCCCAGTACCGCTCAGGAGGCGGACTGCCCTACACCGTGCAGCTCCTCCTGGCCGAAAGCCCGGACGCCTTCATGCGCGGCAAGCAGGCCATGCTGCAGGCGGACCTGGCCGTCAACAGTGCCGTCGCCAAGACCCGGCGTGCGGCGTCGGGCCTCGCCGTCGCCAAGCGCAGGGCGGACCGCGCCAAACGCTCCCTGGACCGGCGCAACGCGCGCCTGGGCGACCTCAAGCGCGGTATCGAACGGAAGCTGGAGACCGCGCGGTGGACCCTGCAGGGCGAGGCCGACCGGTCGGTCGCCGCGGGGCGGTGCCGTGGTGCCGTACGGCTGACGCAGCAGCGGACGCCCGTCACGCGCGCGTGGGTGACGCCCGTGGAGTCGTACGAGCTCTCGGCGGGGTTCGACAGCGCCGGTGAGCGCTGGGCGCACCGGCACACCGGGCAGGACTTCGCCGTCGGCATCGGGGCGCCGGTGCGGTCGGTCGGTGCCGGGCGGGTGGAGAGCGTGTCGTGCGGCGGGGGCTTCGGCATCGAGGTCGTGGTGCGGCACGCGGGCGGGTACTTCACGCAGTACGCGCACCTCGCGGCCGTCACCGTCGACCAGGGGGACCGGGTACGGACGGGGCAGTGGGTCGGGCAGGCGGGCACGACCGGCAACTCCACAGGGCCGCACCTGCACTTCGAGGTCCGGCTCACGCCCTACCTGGGGTCGGGGGTGGACCCGCGGAAGTGGCTGGCGGAGCGAGGGGTCGCCTTGTGAACGTGGGGCTGATGTCAGACGTCGAACGTGGGGCTGGTGTCAGACGCCGTCCGACGCCCGCCGGTCCGCCAGAATCTGCTCGATCACGACCGCCACCCCGTCGTCGTTGTTGGCGACCGTGCGCCCGGAGGCCGCGGCGATGACGTCCGGGTGGGCGTTGCCCATCGCGTACGACGTACCCGCCCAGGTGAGCATCTCGATGTCGTTCGGCATGTCTCCGAAGGCGACGACTTCCGCGGGCGTGATGCCGCGCTCGGCGCAGTACAGCTCCAGGGTGCTCGCCTTGGAGACGCCCGGGCCGCTGATCTCCAGGAGGGCGCTGGGGCTCGACCGGGTGACCGTCGCGCGGTCGCCGATGGCCGCGCGGGCGAGGATCAGGAACTCGTCGGGCGCGAGACCGGGGTGGAATGCGAGCACCTTCAGTACGGGCTGTTCGGCGACCGCGGAGTCCGCGAGGGTCTCGGCGAGCAGCTTCTCGGCGGGCGCGACGCTCTCGCCCGGCTCCATGTGGAGCGGTGGGTACGTCTCCTCGTGGTGCAGTCCCCCGGTCCGCTCGATCGCGAAGGACGTGCCCGGCGCGGCGGCGCGCAGCCGGCGCACGACGTCGAGGGCGCACTCCCGCGTCAGCTCGCGGACCTTGACGAAGCTGTGGGTGCCGGGGCCGCCGTGCAGGTCGACGACCGCGGCGCCGTTGCCGCAGATGGCGAGGCCGTGGCCGTGGACGTGGGCACTGACGACGTCCATCCAGCGCGCCGGGCGACCGGTCACGAAGAAGACCTCGATCCCGGCGGCCTCGGCGGCGGCGAGGGCGGCGACCGTGCGGTCGGAGACCGACTTGTCGTCGCGCAGCAATGTGCCGTCCAGGTCCGTCGCGATCAGCCGGGGCCGCGGCCGCGGTGCGGCCGGGCTGCTGGCTGCGGGGGCGGAGGGGGCCGGGGTCCGGGGCCCAGGGGTAGCTGAGGTCACGCCGTCGATTGTCCCGCACATGTCTGCACGGGCGTGCGCTGGGGCGCACATCTGAGTGGGCCGGCGCGCTGCTGTCCCCCGTAAGCTCTGAGGCATGAGTCTGCGCCTGAGCACCGTGATTCTCCCCGTGCACCGCTGGAACGAAGGTGGCCGCGAACAGTGGCTGCGGGCCGAGGAGCTCGGCTTTCACACGGCGTACACGTACGACCACCTGGCCTGGCGCACGTTCCGCGACGGCCCGTGGTTCGGCGCCGTGCCGACCCTGACGGCCGCCGCGACGGTCACCGAGCGGCTGCGGCTGGGCACGCTCGTCACCTCGCCCAACTTCCGGCACCCCGTGACGCTCGCCAAGGAACTCATCTCGCTCGACGACATCTCCGGCGGCCGGATCACCCTCGGCATCGGCGCCGGAGGCAACGGCTTCGACGCGACGACGCTGCTCAAGGGCGACGAGGAGCCGTGGACCCCGCGTGAGCGGGCCGACCGTTTCGGCGAGTTCGTGCCGCTGCTCGACCGGCTGCTCACCGAGGACGCGGTGACGTACGAGGGGACCTTCTACTCGGCGCGTGAGGCGCGCAACATCCCGGGCTGCGCGCAGCGGCCGAGGCTGCCCTTCGCGGTCGCGGCCACCGGCCCGCGCGGTCTGCGCCTCGCGGCCCGGCACGGGCAGGCGTGGGTGACCACGGGGGACCCGAAGCTCTACGAGTCGGGCACGCCCGAGGAGTCCCGCGAGGCGATCCGCGGCCAGGTCGACAAGCTCGGCAAGGCGTGCGCGGAGGCCGGCCGCGACGTGGCCGAACTGGACAAGATCCTTCTGACGGGCTTCACCCCGGACCGCAACCGTCCGCTGGAGTCGCTGGACGCCTTCGTGGACTTCGCGGGGCGCCACCAGGAGCTCGGCTTCACCGAGCTCGCCGTCCACTGGCCGATTCCCGGGTCCGACTTCGCCGCGGACCAGTCGGTGTTCGAGCAGATCGCCACGGAGGCGATCGCCCAGCTCGGCTGAGGCCGAGTCCCGAGAGGGTTCTCAGCGCGGCTCGGGAAGCCGCAGGAAGCCGGGCGGCACCGCGGCCGTGAGCCAGACGCCGTTGGCGCTGACCTGGAAGACGTGCCCGGCGCGGTGCATCGTGCCCGCGTCGACGGACAGGACGACGGGCCTTCCCCTGCGGGCGCCTACGCGCGTCGCTGTCTCGCGGTCGGGCGAGAGGTGCACGGCGTGCCGGTTCATGGGGCGCAGGCCTTCGGCGCGGATCGCGGCCAGGTGGGCGGCGACGGTGCCGTGGTAGAGGTACGCGGGCGGGGAGGCCGGGGGCAGGTCGAGGTCGACCTCGACGGAGTGGCCCTGGCTGGCGCGGATCCGGTCGCCCTCGATGGCGAAGCGCTGCTTGTCGTTGACGGTCACCACGTGGTCGAGCTCGGCCCTGGTGAACGGGAAGCGGTGGGCGGCGGCCGCGGCGAGGAGCGCGTCGATCTCCACCCAGCCGTTCGCGTCGAGGGTGAGTCCGATCCGGTGCGGGCTGTGGCGCAGGTGTTTCGACAGGTACTTGGACACCTTCACGGTGCGCTGTTCGTCCGCTGCACGGGGTCCCTCTTCTGTGGGACGTCCTTCTTTCATGCGCTCAGCGTCGCGCTCACCCGTTCTCCGCGCACTCGATTTTTGTCCACCGGCTTTTCATCGAAAGATTCCGGCTCGCATGTTTGATCCACAACCAAGTCCGGTTATCCACAGGCCAGTTGACGATTCTGTGGACAACTCGCAACCGAGAAAGGGCATTTGCCCAACTTAACTACTGCTACGGCTATGTGCGGAAAGGGCGTCCAATGTCCGTGTCTGCACCTCACGTTCGGCAGCCGCGGCGATGAAAGCCGCCGCGTTCTCCTCGCCAACAAGCGCCTGCACAGCCCGCATTGTGGAAACAGGCAGAGCCACATACTGGGGTTCTTCCGCCACTGGCGGCACCGCACCCGACTCCAGATGCTGCCGCAGGTGCTTGGTTGCGAACATCCGCATCGCGCGCGCCAGTTCGGCGTCGACCGACTGCTGGGCGAGCGGTCGCAGCTTGCGCACGAGGGACGCAGCCTCGGCCGCATCCGCCTCCGTCGGCGGATGATGATCGAGATAGCGCGCGAAGACGTGCTCGGTCGTGAACTCCAGGAAACGCGAGGCTATGTGCTCGACCTGGACCCTCAACTCGCGCAAATGCCCGGAGATCGCCAGCAGCGGAACACCGGCCGCGTACAACTCGACGGCCACGGACAACTCTTGAGGGCTCGGCACCAGGTACTCGTCCTCGCGGCCCGGCACCGGCTCCAGCACGCCCAGAGCGACCGCGTCGGCCACCGCCGCCTCGTCCGGAGTGCCGCCGAACGCCGCGTCGAGCTCGGCCCGGGTGATCCGGTCCGCCTTCTCGTCCGTCCACGGCCCGTCGACCTCGGCGACCAGACCGAGCACCCCGCCGAGCCCGCGCCCGGCGTCCCAGGCCTCCAGGAGCTCCTTGATGGAGGCCAGGGTGTAGCCGCGGTCCAGCAGGTCCGCGATCTGCCGCAGCCGAGCCAGGTGCGCGTCCCCGTACACATTGGCCCGGCCGCGGCGCTCCGGGCGGGGGAGCAGACCGCGGTCCTGATAGGCGCGGATGGTCCGGACCGTGGCACCGCTGTGGTGCGCCAGGTCCTCGATGCGGTACTCCACGCTGCTCGTCCTCCGTGATGGGCCTAGGGCCTGTGTCGGAAGTCCCGCCTGCCCCGCGACGCCCGGCACGCACGCTCGCCGCGTTGTCGGGCACACCCCGATACAACCAGTATCGGGGCGACCCTCCGCCTTGCGATCGCACGCACCGGACGCCGCGGGGCCCGCCCTCCGGGCGGACGACGGGACTTCCGACACAGGCCCTAGGCGGTGGCCGTCCTGCCGATCGCGCCCGCCGCCACCCGCGCCGCGGGCGACTGCGCCAGATACTCGACGGCCTTGCGCAACGAGCCTTCCTGCGAGGGATGGTACGACCGTCGCAGGTAGCGCGGTATCGCCGTGCCGAGCTCCCGCCAGGTGGGCAGCAGGCCCTTCCCGACCGCCCTGTTGTGCTCCGCCAGTGAGTACCGCAAGCGGCCCGCGAGTTGGGGGTCGTGACGGATCAGATAGGCCGTCCCCCACACCCACAGGTACAGCATCACCGGAGCCGTGACCGTCATGCCCGCGATGCGCCGGGCATACCGGGGCAGGCCGCGCCCGCCGCAGTGCTGGAACATGTCGAAGGCCACCGCGCGGTGCTCGACCTCCTCCGCGCCGTGCCAGCGCAGCAGGTCGAGCATCACCTCGTCGGACCCCGCGCGGTCGAGGCCCTCGGCGTGCAGGACCCAGTCGCCGAGGACCGCCGTGAACTGCTCGATCGCGGCGATGACCGACAGCCGGAAGCGCAGCCACTCCTGCGTCGGCACCGGCGCCCCCAGCGGCGGCCTCTCCCCGAGGAGCCTCTCGAAGAGGAAGTCGACGTACTTCGTGAAGGCGGCGGTGTCCAGGCGCTGGGCCGCCAGATGGTCCAGCACGTGCGCGTGCTGCACGCTGTGCGTGGCCTCCTGGCCCATGAACCCCTTCACGTCGCCCCGCAGCACCGGATCGGTGATCAGCGGCAGGCCTTCCTTGAAGACCTTCACGAACCACCGCTCCCCCGCGGGAAGCAGCAGATGCAGGACGTTGATGACGTGCGTGGCGGTCGGCTCGTCCGGTATCCAGTGCAGTGGTGTCCCGTGCCAGTCGAACGAGACGCGGCGCGGGACGATCGCGTAGTGCTCCTCGGCGTGTGTGCCGGTCTCCTTCTCCGTGCTCACAACGGCGGCTCCAATCGGGCGATCGCACGCAGGGCCTTCGGGCTGAAGCGCGACATGAAGCGGGCGCCGCGCGCCTCGGGGGTGACCGGGACGACCGCCTGGTTCTTGACCACGGCGTGCAGGATCGCGTCGGCGACCTTCTCCGGCGGGTAGTTCCGCAGGCCGTACAGCCGGGCGGACCTCTTCTGGCGGCGCTTCTCCTCCTCCGCCCCGACGCCCACGAAACGGGACGTCGACGTGATGTTGGTGTTCACGATGCCCGGGCAGATCGCGGAGACGCCGATGCCCTGGTCCGCGAGCTCCGCGCGCAGGCACTCGCTGAGCATCAGGACCGCCGCCTTCGAGGTGCTGTAGGCGGGCAGGGCCTTGGACGGCTGGTACGCCGCGGCCGACGCGGTGTTGACGATGTGGCCGCCCTGACCGCGCTCGGCCATCTGCTTGCCGAAGAGCCGGCAGCCGTGGATCACGCCCCACAGGTTGACGTCGAGGACCTTCTTCCAGTCGTCACCCGTGGTGTCGAGGAATGAGCCCGCGAGGCCGATGCCCGCGTTGTTCACCAGGACGTCCACCACGCCGTACTCCGCGGCGACCCGGGCGGCGAGTTTCTCCATGGCCTGCTCGTCGGAGACGTCAACCGTCTCGCCCCAGGCGTCCGGGGCGCCTATCAGGCGGGACATCTCCGCCGTGCGGGCCGCGCTCTCCGCGTCCCGGTCGACGGCCACCACGCGGGCGCCCGCCTCGGCGAACGCGAAGGCGGTGGCCCGCCCGATGCCGCTGCCCGCCCCCGTGACCAGGACGAGCTGGCCGCCGAACCGGTCGGCGTGCTTCCCGGTTGCCGAACTGGCCTGGGAGGGCAAGCCGTCCTCGTTCGCCGTGACGAACTCACCGATCCACGCGGCCAGCCGGTCGGGCCTGGTGCGCGGCACCCAGTGCTTGGCCGGCAGGGTGCGCCGGACCAGCTGCGGGGCCCACAGCTCCAGTTCGTCGTAGAGCCGCTCGGACAGGAAGATGTCCCCGGAGGGCGTGATGAGCTGCACGGGCGCGTGGGCGTACGCATCGGCGCGCGGCCTGCGCAGCCGTGCGCGCACGTTGTCCCGGTAGAGCCAGGCGCCGTGCGCGGCGTCCTGGGGGAGCGACGCCGTCGGGTAGTCGCCCGCGGGGACCTTCTCCATGCGCTGCAGGATCTTCGGCCACTGCTTGCCGAGCGGTCCGCGCCAGGCGAGCTCGGGGAGGACGGGGGTGTGCAGCATGTACACGTACCAGGACTTGGCGCCCTGGCCGAGGAGTTGGCCGACCTGGCGCGGGGTCGGCCGTGTCATCCGCTTCTTGATCCAGTGGCCGAAGTGGTCGAGCGAGGGCCCCGACATCGACGTGAAGGACGCGATGCGGCCCTCCGTCCGCTTGACCGTGACGAACTCCCAGGACTGCACCGAGCCCCAGTCGTGCCCGACCACGTGCACCGGCCCGTCCGGGCTGACCGCGTCGACGACCGCCAGGAAGTCGTCGGTCAGCTTCTCCAGAGTGAAGCCGCCGCGCAGCGGCCGCGGGGCGGTCGACCTGCCGTGGCCCCGGACGTCGTACAACACGACGTGGAAGTCGTCGGCCAGACGCTCCGCCACCTCGGACCACACCTCTTTGGAGTCCGGATAGCCGTGCACCAGCAGGACCGTGGGCCGCTCCGGGTCGCCGAGCTCGGCGACGCACAGCTCCACGCCGCCCGTCCGCACCCAGCGCTCACGCGCGTCCCGCAGGCCCTTGCCGGTGCCCTTGTCCGTGCCCCTGCCGGTGCCCTTGGCGATGTCTCCGGTCGTCATGCGGCGGCCCTCTCCTCAGCCCAGCGCCGCACATGCGGCAGATCGTCGTCCAGCCAGAACGCGCTCTGTTCGGGATCCTTGGAGTCGGTGACGACCAGGATCTCCTCGAACTTCGCGCCCGTACCCCTGAAGCCGAGGTGCGGTTCGACCGCCCAGAGCCCCTTTCGGGGCGGGTGGTCGGAGAATTTGTACGGGGACCACAGGGGCGACCAGCCGTCCCGGTGTCCGTGCAGGGCGTCGCTCGCCAGGCCCTTCAGCGACTGCGTGCCGAACCCGAACAGGTGCGGGGTCAGACGGCGCTCCTTGACCCGGTCGACCTTGTGCGCGATGACGCCGAACGGATACGCCCGATGCCGGTTCGCGTACCCCTGGCGGACCATGAGGCGGTCCACGCTCTCGTAGATCTCGCGGAGGGGTCTGCGCTCGCGGACCTCGCGCAGGATCAGCTCGCGGTGCGCCTCCAGGTCGGCGAGGAGCTTGTCGTGCACGGGGTTGAGGCCGAGACAGCCTGAATAGCCGATGTCCGCTGTGAATCCTCTGTAGACCGGGGCCATGTCGAGGATGAACGGCATCCCCGGCTCCAGCCTGCGGTTGGTCGGGAAGAACTGCAGCGGCACACGGAAGTTCACGAACGCCGTACGGTCGCCGAACCAGGCGAAGGGGAGGTGGAACCAGTCCCGCACGCCCCGCTCGCGCAGCCACTCGCGCTGCATCCGCGCCGCCTCGCGCTCCGTCACACCCGGCCTGAGCTGGGCCGCGACCGCTTCCGCGCACGCGTACGCCAGAGTCTGAACCTCTCTGAACCCCCGCAGTTCCGCGGAGAGTTCGCCTGCCACTGCTGAGGTCATGCCACCGTCCGTCCCGAGTCCGGTCTTCCCGTGTCCGGTCCATCGCCGTACGCGGTCGTAACTTGACACTGATGAATGTGACAATGCCCGGCGGCTACGTCAATAGTTCTGCCCAACCCTGCGGGGAAGGTCCGGAAGAACCCTCAAGGGGCGACTTCAGGACGACCCTTACGGGCCCGTAATACTCCAGAGTGAGGGCAGGCCAAGCCCATGGTCTGACGACCCGATGTGGGCTGCGCCACTACGGTCGAACCGTGACTGTGATCGCGACCGAAAGCCTGAGCAAGCGGTTCCCGAGGGTGACCGCGCTTGACCGGCTCTCCATGGATATCGGGCCCGGTGTGACCGGACTCGTCGGAGCCAACGGAGCCGGCAAGTCCACACTGATCAAGATCCTGCTGGGTCTGTCCCCGGCCACGGAGGGCAGCGCCGCCGTGCTCGGACTCGACGTCGCCACCCGCGGCGGCGAGATCCGCGAGCGCGTCGGGTACATGCCGGAGCACGACTGCCTGCCGCCCGACGTCTCGGCCACCGAGTTCGTCGTCCACATGGCGCGCATGTCAGGACTTCCGCCCACCGCGGCCCGCGAACGCACCGCGGACACCCTGCGCCACGTCGGGCTCTACGAAGAGCGGTACCGCCCCATGGGCGGCTACTCCACCGGCATGAAGCAGCGCGTGAAGCTCGCCCAGGCGCTCGTCCACGACCCCCGGCTGGTCTTCCTCGACGAGCCGACGAACGGCCTCGACCCGGTCGGACGCGACGAGATGCTCGGCCTGATCCGCCGCGTCCACACCGACTTCGGCATCTCGGTCCTGGTCACCTCGCACCTCCTCGGCGAGCTGGAGCGCACCTGCGACCACGTCGTCGTCATCGACGGCGGCAAGCTCCTGCGGTCCAGCTCCACCACCGACTTCACCCAGACCACGACGACGCTGGCCGTCGAGGTCACGGACAACGACGAACACCCCGACGGCACCACCGCCCTGCGCGACGCCCTGCGGACGCGCGGCATCGACACGGAGACCGGCGGCGAACTGCCCGGCGCCGGGCACACGATCCTGCTCACCGCGGAGGGCGAGGAGACGTACGACGTCGTGCGCGACCTCGTCGCCGACCTCGGCCTCGGCCTCGTCCGCATGGAACAGCGCAGGCACCACATCGCGGAGGTCTTCAAGGACGAGCCGGGACAGGAGCCCGTGACCGAACGCGCGGCCGCCTGGGCGGCCACGGCCGCCGCACAGCAGGCCGGCGCCGCTCAGCAGGCTGCCGCCGCACAGCAGAAGGAGGGAGGGGCGCGATGAGCACCGAGTCCACCCAGATCCACAACATCGGCTACCGGAACTACGACGGCCCCCGCCTCGGCCGCGCCTACGCCCGCCGTTCGCTCTTCTCCCAGAGCGTGCGCGGCGCGTACGGACTCGGGCGCTCCGCCAAGTCCAAGGTCCTGCCGATGATCCTCTTCGCGGTGATGTGCGTGCCCGCGGCGATCATGGTGGCCGTCGCGGTGGCCACCAAGGCCGACGACCTCCCCTTGGACTACACGCGCTACGCCATCGTCATGCAGGCCGTCATCAGCCTCTTCCTCGCCGCCCAGGCGCCCCAGACCGTCTCGCGCGACCTGCGCTTCAAGACCGTCCCGCTCTACTTCTCGCGGCCCATCGAGCGCGGCGACTACGTCCTGGCGAAGTTCGCCGCGATGACCTCCGCGCTCTTCGTCCTCACGGCAGCCCCGCTCCTCGTGCTCTACGTGGGAGCGCTGCTCGCCAAGCTCGACTTCGCCGACCAGAGCAAGGGATTCGCGCAGGGACTGGTCTCCGTGGCGCTGCTCTCCCTGCTCTTCTCCGGCATCGCCCTCGTCATCTCGGCGATCACGCCCCGCCGCGGATTCGGTATCGCCGCCGTCATCGCCGTCCTGACCATCACCTACGGAGCGGTGTCCACGGTCCAGGCCATCGCGTACGAACAGGGCAGCAGCGCGGACGCCATCAGCTGGCTCGGACTCTTCTCGCCGATCACGCTCATCGACGGCGTCCAGACGGCGTTCCTCGGCGCGACCTCCGCCTTCCCCGGAGGGGAAGGCCCCTCGTCCGGCGTGGGCGTGGTCTACGTAGTCGTCGTCCTCGGCCTCATCGCGGGCTGCTACGGCGCGATGATGCGCCGCTACCGAAAGGTCGGGCTGTGAGCACGATCAAGATCGACCACGCCTCCCGCTGGTTCGGGAACGTGGTGGCCGTCAACGACATCACCATGAACATCGGTCCGGGCGTCACCGGCCTCCTCGGCCCGAACGGCGCCGGCAAGTCGACCCTCATCAACATGATGGGCGGCTTCCTCGCCCCCTCCACCGGCAGCGTCACCCTCGACGACAAGCCGATCTGGCGGAACGAGCAGATCTACAAGGACATCGGCATCGTCCCCGAGAGGGAGGCCATGTACGACTTCCTGACGGGTCGCGAATTCGTCGTCGCCAACGCCGAGTTGCACGGCCTCGACGAGCGGGCCGCCAAGAAGGCGCTGGCCACGGTCGAGATGGAGTACGCGCAGGACCGGAAGATCTCCACGTACTCCAAGGGCATGCGCCAGCGCGTGAAGATGGCGTCCGCCCTGGTCCACGATCCGGCCGTGCTGCTGCTCGACGAGCCCTTCAACGGCATGGACCCGCGCCAGCGCATGCAGCTGATGGAGCTCCTGCGGACCATGGGGGGCCAGGGCCGCACGGTCCTCTTCTCCTCGCACATCCTCGAAGAGGTCGAGCAACTGGCCTCCCACATCGAGGTGATCGTCGCCGGGCGGCACGCGGCCAGCGGCGACTTCCGCCGGATCCGGCGGCTGATGACCGACCGGCCCCACCGCTATCTGATCCGCTCCAGCGACGACCGCGCCCTGGCCGCCGCACTGATCGCCGACCCGTCGACGGCCGGCATCGAAGTGGACCTCAAGGAGGGCGCCTTGCGCGTCCAGGCGGTCGACTTCGGCCGGTTCACGACACTGCTGCCCCGGGTCGCCCGGGAGCACGGCATCCGGCTCCTGACGGTCTCGCCCTCGGACGAGTCCCTCGAGTCGGTCTTCTCCTACCTCGTCGCGGCCTGAAGGGAGCCTTTCATGTACGACCCCACTGTCGCCCGGCTCACCTACCGGGCCCTGCTCGGCCGCCGCCGGGCCCTCATCCTCTTCGCCCTGCCCGTCCTGCTCATCGCCATCTCCGCGGCGGTACGCGGCTTCAGCGGCGCCGACGACCAAGTGGCCGTCGACGTCCTCGGTGGATTCGCGCTCGCCACGATGGTGCCGATCATCGGCGTCATCGCGGGCACCGGCGCGATCGGCCCGGAGATCGACGACGGCTCGGTCGTCTACCTGCTCTCCAAGCCCATCAAGCGGCCCACGATCATCTTCACCAAGCTGATCGTCGCCATCGCCGTGACCATGGCGTTCTCCGCGATCCCCACGTTCATCGCCGGAATGATCCTCAACGGCAACGGCCAGCAGATCGCCATCGCCTACACGATCGCGGCCCTGGTCGCCTCCATCACGTACGCCGCGATCTTCCTGCTCCTCGGCACGATCACCCGGCACGCCGTGGTCTTCGGCCTCGTCTACGCCCTGGTGTGGGAGGCCCTCTTCGGATCGCTGGTCTCCGGGGCGCGCACCCTCAGCGTCCAGCAGTGGTCCCTCGCCGTGGCGCAGAAGGTCGGCAAGGGCGACCTGATCACCTCGGACGTCGGCCTGACGACCGCGGCGGTCCTGCTGCTCGCGGTCACGGCGGCCGCCACCTGGTACGCGGGCCAGAAGCTCCGCTCGCTGACGCTGGCGGGCGAGGAGTGACCGGCCTCCAAAAGAAGTGACCGGTTTTTATTCGGTGGCGGTGAAGTCGGGCCGCAGGCACAGTAGTTGGTGCCACACCGCGTCAGGAACATCTGACGCTCACCTTCTGGGAGAGGAGCCGGCACGACCGTTCCGTACGGTCCGTCGAGTTCCCCGCAGGGCAGCCGTGAGAGGCTCCGGAGCAGGTATTCGCTCCGTCGAGTCCGCGCACGGGGGAGCTGCCCGGGGCGGCCGCTTCGAGCGCGCAGAATCCGCATCGCTGCGCGGGCCGCCCCCCCAGAGGGGGCCAAAGCCCCAGCCGGAGAAGATCCGGAGTGGGCCTCAGCCCAGCAACCGCTCCAGCACCACGGCGATGCCGTCCGCCTCGTTCGACGTCGTCACCTCGTCGGCGACCGCCTTGAGCTCCTCGTGGGCGTTGGCCATGGCCACGCCGTGCGCCGCCCAGGCGAACATCGGGATGTCGTTCGGCATGTCGCCGAACGCGATCGTGTCGACGGCCTTCGCGCCCAGGCGTCGCGCCGCGAGCGAGAGGCCCGTCGCCTTGGAGAGGCCGAGCGGCAGGAGTTCGACTATGCCCTCGCCCGCCATGGTCACGCCGACCAGATCGCCCGCGACCTGACGTGCCACGTCGGTGAGCGCGTCGTCCCCGAGGCCGGGATGCTGGATGTACAGCTTGTTCAGCGGCGCCGCCCACAGGTCGGCGATGTCCGTGAAGGGGGTCGCGGGGAGCGGGCCTTCCTGGACCGCGTACCCCGGGCCGACGAGGACCTCGCCGTCGATGCCGTCACGGCTCGCCGCGAGAGCCAGCGGGCCGATCTCCGCCTCGATCTTGGCGAGCGCCAGACCGGCCAGCTGGCGGTCGAGCGTCACCGAGGTCAGCAGGCGGTGCTCCCCCGCGTGGTAGACCTGCGCGCCCTGGCCGCAGACCGCGATGCCGTCGTAGCCGAGGTCGTCGAGGATGTGGCGGGTCCAGGGCACGGCACGGCCGGTGACGACGATGTGCGCCGCGCCCGCCGCGGTGGCCGCGGTGAGCGCGAGGCGCGTACGTTCCGACACCGTGTCGTCGGGGCGCAGCAGCGTCCCGTCGAGGTCGGTCGCGACCAGCTTGTACGGGAAGGAGGGCGTGACCGGAGCTGGGTGGCTCACTTGGCGATGGGCTCCAAAATCTCTCGACCCCCGAGGTACGGACGCAGGACCTCGGGCACCACCACGGAGCCGTCGGCCTGCTGGTGATTCTCCAGGATGGCCACGATCGTCCGCGGGACGGCGCACAGCGTGCCGTTCAGCGTCGCGAGGGGCTGCACCTTCTTGCCCTCGCGCATGCGCACCGAGAGGCGGCGGGCCTGGAAGCTGTCGCAGTTCGAGGCCGAGGTCAGCTCGCGGTACTTGCCCTGGGTGGGGATCCACGCCTCGCAGTCGTACTTGCGCGAGGCCGATGCGCCGAGGTCACCCGTGGCCACGTCGATCACCTGGAAGGGCAGGCCGAGCCCGGTGAGCCACTGCTTCTCCCACTCCAGGAGGCGCTTGTGCTCGTTCTCCGCGTCCTCAGGGTCGACGTACGAGAACATCTCGACCTTGTCGAACTGGTGGACGCGGAAGATGCCGCGGGTGTCCTTGCCGTACGTGCCGGCCTCGCGGCGGTAGCAGGGCGAGAAGCCCGCGTACCGCAGCGGGAGCTTGTCGGCCTCGATGATCTCGTCCATGTGGTACGCCGCGAGCGGGACCTCGGAGGTGCCGACCAGGTAGTAGTCGTCCTTCTCCAGGTGGTACACGTTCTCCGAGGCCTGGCCGAGGAAGCCCGTGCCCTCCATCGCGCGGGGGCGGACCAGCGACGGCGTCAGCATCGGGACGAACCCGGCCTCCGTGGCCTGGGCGATCGCCGCGTTGACGAGGGCCAGCTCCAGGAGGGCGCCGACACCCGTCAGGTAGTAGAAGCGCGAGCCGGAGACCTTCGCGCCGCGCTCGACGTCGATGGCGCCGAGCGCCTCGCCGAGCTCCAGGTGGTCCTTGGGCTCGAAGCCCTCGGCGGCGAAGTCGCGCGGGGTGCCGATCGTGTCGAGGACGACGAAGTCCTCCTCGCCGCCGACCGGGACGTCGGGGTGGACGAGGTTGCCCAGTTGCTGCAGGAGGCGCTTGGTCTCGTCGTCGGCCTCGTCCTGGGCGGCGTCCGCGGCCTTGACGGCGGCGGAGAGCTCGCCCGCCCTCTTCAGGAGCTCCTGCTTCTCCTCCGGCGCGGCCTTGGGGATCAGCTTGCCGAGCGCCTTCTGCTCGGAACGGAGCTCGTCGAAGCGGAGGCCGGACGACCTGCGCCGCTCGTCGGCGGAGAGCAGGGCGTCGACGAGCGCGACGTCCTCTCCACGGGCGCGCTGGGAGGCGCGAACACGGTCGGGGTCCTCACGGAGCAGGCGAAGGTCAATCACCCCTCAAGGCTACCGTCGCGCGGTTCCGGCCCACGACTCGATATTCAGTTGCGTACGTTATGCCCGATTTGCCGGAATGTGAATTCCTGGGATCGAGCCGCCGACGGGCCTCCGATGGCCACTCGAATCCCTCGGTCAATAAAAAGGACGGCATTCCCCGAAACGGGGCAGAGCGTGCGCGCCGCTTTGACCCGAACCCCTTGTGCGAGGCGGGACTTGGGCCGCTTGTCCACCATCGTTGTCCACAGGAACCAGGGGATCCGGACGGTTATCCACAGGGTGTGCGAAAGATCTGTGGATGCTGGAACATCCCATTCCGTTAGCCGTTCATGCGCCCAGGGATTCCCTTCCCAAACCACCCGCACACCCACTTTCGAGTGGAAATACCTCGCTCCAAAGAGTTGATCAATGGAAAAGAGTGGACGAGGGGTGACGTGCGGGGCTGTGGACGGTCTTGGGCGCTCCAGGGCGATTTGTCGACCATGTCACGCTTCGTTGTCGACTTGTCCCCAGGTCGAGACACAAGCCTGTGGATAACTTCTGTGGATAACGTAAATCTGCAGGTAGGACCGCAGGGGCTGGCTAGAAACGGCCGTCCGCACAGCGCGTCAGCCAGTCCGACGCCGCCATGAACTCGGGGTCCGTCGTCCCGGGCCGCGGCGGCCGGACGTCCTCCGTCGCCACCCCGGCCCTCGGGTACGACCCGAGGAAGCGCACCTGCGGGCAGATCCGCTTGAGCCCCATGAGGGCCTCGCCGACCCGGCGGTCCGTGATGTGCCCCTCGGCGTCCACCGAGAAGCAGTAGTTGCCGATGCCCTGTCCCGTGGGCCGCGACTCGATCCGCATCAGGTTGACGCCGCGCACGGCGAACTCCTGCAGCAGTTCGAGCAGGGCACCGGGATGGTCGTCGCCCAGCCAGATGACGACGGAGGTCTTGTCGGCGCCCGTCGGCGCGGCGGGCCGGGCCGGACGGCCGACCAGCACGAAGCGGGTCTCGGCGTTCGCCGCGTCGTGGATCTCGCTGACCAGCGCCTCCAGGCCGTACGTGGCCGCCGCGAACTCACCCGCGAAGGCCGCGTCGAACCGGCCCTCCTGGACCAGCCGGGCGCCGTCCGCGTTCGACGCCGCCGACTCCCACACGGCATCCGGAAGATGAGCGGCCAGCCAGTTGCGGACCTGCGGCTGGGCCACGGGGTGACCCGTCACCGTCTTGATGTCCTTGAGCTTCGTGCCGGGCCGCACGAGCAGCGCGAAGGCGATCGGCAGGACGACCTCGCGGTAGATCATCAATGGCTCGCCCTTGGCGAGCTCGTCGACGGTGGTCGTGACGCCGCCCTCGACCGAGTTCTCGATCGGCACCAGTGCGGCCGCCGCCTCACCGCCGCGGACGGCGTCCAGCGCGGCCGGGACGGAGACCATCGGGACGAGCTCCCGGGTGGCCGCCTCGGGCAGCGTACGGAGAGCCGCCTCGGTGAAAGTGCCCTCGGGGCCCAGGTACGTATAGCGCGTCGCCGACATACCGTCACCCTAATGGGCCGGACGTGGCGCGGCTCACGCGTCTCACGGAGCGGCACCGGCCCCTGAGGGGGCGCACTCCGGACACGCGCCTCCCGCACTCCAAACGCGCGCCTCCCGCACTCCAAACGCGCGCCTACCCCTCCAGCAGCCGCTGCCCCACGTACTCGCCCTTCCCCGCCCCGCCCGGCACCGCGAAGAGCCCGCTCGCCTCGTGCCGGATGAACTCCGACAGGGCGTCCCCCCGGTCGAGCTTGCGCTGCACCGGGATGAACCCGCGCATCGGGTCCGCCTGCCAGCAGATGAAGAGCAGCCCCGCGTCCGGCTCTCCCTTGTCGTCGAAGCCGTCGTGGTACGAGAACGGGCGGCGCAGCATCGCGGCGCCCCCGTTCTGGTCGGGACGGGTGATGCGGGCATGCGCGTTGGCCGCGATGACGACCTTGCCGTCCGGTCCCGTCTTGTCGAGCTTCGGCTCGGTCGTCTCCGTGCCGCCGGTCAGCGGCGAGCCGTCCGACTTGCGCCGGCCGATCACCGCCTCCTGCGCCCTCGTGCCGAGCTTCTCCCAGTCGTCGAGGAGCATCCGGATGCGGCGCACGACGACGTAGGAACCGCCCGCCATCCACGAAGGGTCGCCGTTCGAGGGCACGAAGAGCCGCTCGTCGAAATCCTTCTCCGAAGGCTTCGGGTTGTTCGTGCCGTCGACCTGGCCCATCAGATTGCGGGTCGTCATCGGCCGCGCGGTGGCGCCCGGCGAACGGTTGAAGCCGTTCATCTGCCACCGCACCCGCGCGGCCCCCGACGCCTCCTGCTGGATCGCGCGCAGGGCGTGGAACGCGACGAGCGGGTCGTTCGCGCCGATCTGCACCCACAGGTCGCCGTTGCTGCGCGCCTTGTCGAGGTGGTCGGAGGAGAAGTCGGGCAGCGGGTCGAGGGCGGCCGGACGCTGCTTCTCCAGACCCGTGCGGGAGAAGAAGGAGGCGCCGAACCCGAACGTGACGGACAGCGAGGACGGGCCCGCGTCCCGGGCGACCGCCGTGTCCCTGCCGTCGGCGGCCTCTCCCGCCATCAGCCGCTCGGCCGTGGCCGACCAGCGGCGCAGCAGGGCCGCCGCCTCCTTGCGGCCCGCTCCCGCCGTCAGGTCGAAGGCGATCAGATGGCCTCGGGACTGCAGAGGAGTGGTGATGCCGGGCTGATGTTTCCCGTGAAACATCACCTGATCGGAGCCCAGGGAGGCGAGTTCCGCCCGAGAGCCGGCGGCGGCCGCGGCGTCCGCGCCGTCCGAGGGCGCCGCCGCGTACCCGGCGACGCCGCCCGCCGCGCCGAGCGCGAGGCCCGTCGCGCCGGCCGTGCCGATCAGCCGCCGCCTGGAAATCCCGTTGTCCGCCATGGTGGTTGTTCCGTTCAGCCGATCTGCGCGTTCTTCTTCACGGTGATCTGGTCGATGTCGGAGGTCCGCACCGTCACCGCGATCTTCCATGTGCCTGCCATCGGGACCTGCACGCCGCTCGCGCTCCAGTGTCCGGTGGCGATGTGGTCCGGGGCGACGGGCAGCGGGCCGACGTCCTTGGCCTCGTTGGTGAGGGAGACCTTCACCTCGGGGACGTCGAAGGCGCTGCCGTTGGGCCGCTTCACATACAGGTGCATGGTGTTGCTGCCGGTGCGGCCGGGGTCGAGGTCCAGCTGCACGGTGCCCTTGCCGTCCGTGCCGCCCGTGTCGAAGGGGATCTTGAGCTGGAGCGGGCCCGAGCGCTGCGCGGCCGCCGCGGACGTGGCCTTGGCGGCCTCCTCCTCGGTGCGGCCCGGCTCGGTCGTGGTGAGGAACGTCGTGACGCCCAGCAGGACGACGGCGATGCCCGCTTCGGCGAGCACCGAGCGGCGCAGGCCGGAGCGGTACGGGTCGGCGTCACGGATGCGCTTCTCGCGGGCGGTGTCCATGGCGGCCTGCTGGCGGGCCAGCTGGGCGGAGCGCTCGGGGTCGTCCCCGTCCTGTCCGGAGGCCGGCACGGTGACCGGCTTCATGGCGGGCTTCGCGGCCGCCTTCTTCTGGGGCTTCCTCGACGTCTGCTTGGACGCCTGCAGCGACGTCTGCTTCGAGCGCTGTTCGACGACCACGGCGGCCGCGGCCTCCGGAGCGAGACCGCCCGCCTCGGCGGCGATCCGCCCGGTCCACCGCCGCGACACGGAGGCGACGCCCACCAGGACGACGACCAGTCCGATCTTGACGAGGAGCAGCTGCCCGTACGAGGTGCCGGTGAGCGCCGACCACGAGCCGACCTGGCGCCACGACTGGTAGGTGCCGGTGGCGGCCAGCACGACGACGCTGGTGAACGCCACGGCCGAGAACCGCCGCACGGCGGACGCGTCCACCGCGGTCGTGCGGAACAGCGCGACGAGCAGCGACGCGAGACCGCCGAGCCAGGTGGCGACGGCCAGCAGGTGCAGCACGTCGACGGGCATGGCGATGCCCGCCTGGATGCCGGTCGACGCGTGCTCGGCCATGGCCCATGTCGCCGCGATGCCGAGGGCGACGACGGTGCCGCCGATGGCGAGCCCGAAGGTGAGGTCCTTCTTCTCCTTGGGGTCCTCCCGCTTCTCGTACGCCCCGAAGAGCACGGCGATGAACAGCGCGGCGGCGGCGAGCAGCAGCAGCCGGGAGACCAGGGCCGCGCCGGTCTTGGTGTTCAGGACGTCGCCGAGCTTGCCCATGTCGAAGGCGTCCGCGAGCTTGCCCGAGCCCGTGTAGGGGGCGCGCAGGAGCAGCAGGAGAAGGGTGGAGGCGGCGAGCGTGACCCAGCCGCCCGTCACGAGCCGCTGGACGGACCGCGCACCCGCGCCCCGCGGCCAGCAGCCGAGGACGAAGGCGGCACCGCCGACGAGCAGGATGAACCCCGCGTACGACAGGTAGCGCGCGATGTCGTAGAGCGCGCCGACCAGGCCGCCGCCGGCCTCCTGGTCGGGCAGCGCGACCTCCGTGTCGGAGGGCGCGCCGATGGAGAACGTGTAGGCGCCGGCGACCGGGTGGCTGTCGGCGGAGACGACTTGGTAGGCGACGGTGAAGGTGCCGTCGGGCAGGCCCGCACGCAGCTTCACGCCGTACGTGTTGGAGCCCAGGTCCGTCGTCTTGTCGGTGTCGACGCGCTTGCCGGACGGGTCGAGCACCCGCACCGAGCCGTCCGACATGGCGACCTTCTCCGAGAAGGTGAGCTTCACCTGGTCGGGGGCCCGGTCGACCACCGCTCCCTGCTTCGGGTCGCTGCCGGTCAGCGCGGCGTGCGCGGACGACGGCGCGGCGCCCGCGAAGAAGACGCCGGTCGCGGCGGTGAGCACCAGGAGGAGCTGCCAGAGGCGCGGGATCCTGCGGCGGGGAGCGATGGTCTGCATCAACGGTCCGTCCCTCAGTGCGACTTGTGCGAGGCGTTTGAGCCGTGCGAGGCGGTGGTGTCGCCGTGCTGCTTCGGGCTGTACGTCGCTTCCTTGACCGGCATCTCGACGGTGATCGGGTCCGACTTCTGGAAGTGCAGCGTCAGGGCGACCTTCTCGCCCTTCTTCGGCTTGTGCTTCAGCTTCTCGAACATCACGTGGTTGCCGCCGCTCACGAAGGCGAGCTCACCGCCCGCGGGCACGTCGAAGGACTTCTCCTCCTTCATGGCGCCGCCCTTGGTGCTGTGCAGCGTGACGGCGCCCGCGGCGTCGCTCGTGGCGGAGGTCAGCTTGTCGGCGGCGCCCTTGTTCGTCAGCGTGAAGAAGCCCGCCGCCATGTCGGCCATGGTGGGCTCGGGGACGTACGCCCCGCCGACCTTGAGTTCCGGCTTCTTCGCGGTGGCCCCGGAGTCGGAGCCCGAGTCGTCGTTGCAGCCCGCGAGGGCGAGGACGGCAGTCAGTGCGAGCGCCCCGCCGGTGAGTGCGCGGTGCTTGGTGGTGCGGTGGTTCACGGAGTCTGTCCCTTGAGGAGCTTGGGGAGGTCCTTGGTGTAGTCGCCGGCGGTGGCGTCCTCTCCGTAGAGGACGTATCCCGCGTCGTTCTTCGGCGAGAACGCGAGGACCTGCGTGCCGTGCATCGAGACGATCTTGCCGTTCTTGTCCTTCTTGGACGGCTCGATGCTGATGGCGAGCTGGCGTGCGCCGGCCTGGATGGTGGCGAAGTCGCCCGTCAGACCGACGAAGTCGGCGTCCACGCCCTTGAGCCACTTGCCGAGCTCGGCGGGGGTGTCGCGCTCGGGGTCGGTGGTGACGAAGACGACCTTGAGCTTGTCCTGGTCGGCCTTGGGCAGCGCCTTCTTGGCGACCGCGATGTTGTTCATCGTCAGCGGGCAGACGTCGGGGCAGTGCGTGTAGCCGAAGTAGATCAGCGTCGGCTTGCCCTTCGTCTCCTCGCGCAGGTCGTACTTCTTGCCGTGCGTGTCGGTGAGGACGAGGTTCGGCTTCTTGTACGGCTTGTCCAGGACCGTGGCGGCCTTGCCGGAGTCGGTCTCCGCGGAGACCTCGGCGACCGGCTTCTTGTCGTCACCGCCGCCGCAGGCGGTCAGGGTGAGGGCGGCCACGGCCAGCAGGGCAGCGGCGGCGAGCTTCTTGTTCGTGCTCTTGGTGCGCATACGAAAATGTCCCAGATGTGAGGGGGCCGGGGTGCGCCGGGGCGGCTGTACGCCGCGTCGGCGCACCCCGAGGGGGCTCAGCCGGCGGCTCAGCTCGTGGCGCGGCGGCGGCCCGCGAGCACGCCGAACGCGCCGCCCGCGGCGCCGATGACGATGCCGACGATGCCGAGCACGCGCGCGGTGGTGTCACTGCTGTCGGAGGAGTCCGACGACGCGTTCTCGGACTTGCCGCCCTTGTCGTCCGCCTTGGCGGTGTCGGCGGCGGCGCCGTGCCCGTCGGAGGCGGCGGTCAGGGTGAGGGCGGGCGCCGGGTGCTCCGGCTCCTCCTGGCCCTTCTGCTGCGGCTCGATCCAGCGGACGACGTCCTTGTTGTCGTACGTCTGGATCGCCTTGAAGACCAGTTCGTCGGCGTCCTCGGGGAGCTGGCCCATGGAGACCGGGAACTTCTGGAAGGTGCCGGGCTGGATGCCCTTGCCGTCGGCGGTCCAGGTGACCTTGGTGACGGCCTCGTCGATCTTCTCGCCGTGGATCTCCAGCGGCTTGTCGAGCTTGGACTTGGTGACCTTCGCGGTCCAGCCGGGGACGGGCTGCGTCATGACGGAGGCGAGCGGGTGCTCGCTGGGGAAGGAGACCTCGACCTTGTTGGTCGACGCGTCGTCCTGCTCGTTCGGGACCTTGAAGTTGACCGTGGCGTAACCGCCCTTGGCGGCCTGGCCCTCGGCCGAGACGCTGACGTGCGCGAACGCGGGCGCCGAGAGCACGACGACGGCGGAGGCGGCGACGGTGCCGACGGCGGCGATACGGGACATCTTCATGACAGGAACACTCCACTTTCGTCAGTGGTGTACCGGGCAGGGGGCGCGAAGGGCACCGCGCCGGGTACGGGATGCGTAGGACGGGATACAGGGGTGCGTGCGACCGCGGGGGCACGCACGCGTGCGCGCCGAGCGACCCCTCCGTACTGCGCTGTGGAGTGTGTCGCTTCAGGCGGCGAGTTCGACGTCGCGGGCACCGGCCGGGGGGCCGCGCCTGATCACCGCGTCCTCGAGCGCGACCGTGCGTGGCTTCGCGGGTACGAGCAGCGCGGTGCGGGGAGCCCGTGGTCCGGCCGTCTCGGGTGCGCCGGGCAGGCCCGCCCGCAGGGCGCGTACGAGAGTGAGCGCCGAGCGCAGGGCACGTACGAGCGCCCCCTCGGCGACTCCGTGCGCCCCGTCGGCGAGCCGGACGAGGCGGAGCAGCGCGAGGTCGCCGCGTCGGAGCAGCCATCCCGCGGCGAGGGCCGCGAGGACGTGCGCGACGATCATCGGCAGGGACGGCACGAGCCCCATGCCGCCCATCGATCCCATGCCCCCGCCGCCCGGCGTACCGGCCGCCAGCGAGTCCAGCGCCGAGTCCGCGGCGGTGGCGCCACCGTGCCGGTGCCCGGCGCCGGCCGCCCCGGAACCACCCGCTCCGCCCGGACCGAGCCCGGCGGTGGTGAGGATCCGGTGGGCCTGCGCCGGCGTGATCGTCGAGGCGCCCGCCCCGCAGACCAGGCGCGCGGCCCGCGCCACCAGGGAGGCGTCGCCGCCCGCGGCGGACGTCGCCGCAGTGCCGTGCTGGCCGAGCCCGAACAGCGCGTGCAGGCCCAGCTGCCCGGCCGCGAGCAGCGCGGCGATGCCGGGCAGCGAGCGGGCCCGCCCGGCGAGCGGCAGCGCGACCGCGAAGACGACGAGGAAGCCCACGCCCAGCGTCCACAGCGGGACGGCGGCGCAGGAAGCGAGCACATGGCCCCCGGCGGACAGCGCGACGCAGACCGCGGCGAACGTCGCGGCCCTCAACAGCCGGAAATCGGCTCCGTCGCGCGGCTGGCGCTGGTGGGGGGCAGTCATGGCCGGGCCATCATCGCACTGGGCCCACCCCGTGCACACGGCAGGTCCGGAAGGTCCTGTTCCAGGTGATAGGTGGGGCATGAGCGGGGAACAGGCGGGTCACGGCGGGCCGTCCCCGTCCCGGCGTCCTACACCGAGTGGCGGGTGGCGCGCATCCGCCGTATGGGCGGCATCACGTCCATCGCGCGCTTATTCGGGGGCGTGGGCGGCAATACGTATCGGTATGTCGAGCCGCAGCCAGGAGGCTGGAGCATGAGCATGTGGTGGTCTCTCCATTTGCGGCGCGAAGCCGCGAGCGTCCCGCTCGCCCGCCGTCTGCTGATCGGCACGATGGAGACCGCGGGCGTGGACCCGGACGTCTCCTACGACCTGTCGGTCGCCCTCAGCGAGGCGTGTGCGAACGCCGTCGAGCACGGGGGCGGCGCCCCCGGGAGCACGCCGGGCGGCTACCGGGTCACCGCCTATCTCGACGGCGAGAAGTGCCGCATCGAGGTGACCGACTCCGGACCCGGCTTTCCCGGCACGTCACGGGGCTGTCCCGCGCCCCGGCCCGCCGCCTCGGCGACGGACGAGCACGGCCGGGGCCTCGGCCTGATCGAGGAGCTCGCCGACCACGTCCACCTCGGCAACAAACCGGGCAGGGGCGGCGGAGCGGTGATCACCTTCGACAAGATCCTCAAGTGGCGCGAGGACGCGCCACTGATGATGCCGTTGCTGACGGCGTGAGCTCACTTCACACGTGACCGGCGGGCCCCTCAGGAGGCCGGTGGCAGCGTCCGTAGCAATGCCTCCAGCGCCGTCCCGTACGCGTGCTCCGTCGGCGTCGAGTAGCCGACGACGAGGCCGTCCTCGGCGGGCATCGTCGCCCTCGGGTGGCGGAACGCCGCGAGTCCGTCCAGCCCGATCCCCTGCCAGGCCGCCGCCTTGACCGCGGACGCCTCCGTCCCCGGCGGCAGCCGCAGCACCGCGTGCAGGCCCGCCGCGATGCCGGTGGCCGCGATGTGCGGGGCCCGCTCGGCGAGGGCGGTGACGAGCCGGTCGCGGCGGTGCCGGTAGCGCTGCCGCATCCGGCGGATGTGCCGGTCGTACTGTCCGGAGGCGATGAACTCGGCGAGCGTGAGCTGGTCGAGCACGCTCGCCCACGCCTCCCGCTCCCCCTTGGCCGCGAGGACACCGGCCACGAGCTGCTCGGGCAGGACCATCCAGCCGATGCGCACCGCGGGGGACAGGCTCTTGCTGACCGAGCCGAGATAGACGACCCGTTCGGGGTCGAGTCCCTGCACGGCGCCGACCGGCTCGCGGTCGTAGCGGAACTCCCCGTCGTAGTCGTCCTCAAGGACGAGGCCGCCACCAGCACGCGCCCAGTCGACGACCGCCGCGCGCCGGGCGGGGTGCAGTGGGCCGCCGGTCGGGAACTGGTGGGCGGGCGTGAGCAGCACACCACGCACGCGTGGAGCCTGCTCGCCGGTCAACTCCTCCACGCGCGTGCCCTGTTCGTCCAGGCCCAACGGCACCGTCCGTACGCCCGAGTCCTCCAGGATCTCGCGGTGGAACCCGAGCCCGTACGACTCAACGGCGAACGGACCGCGCAGCACACCGCCGCCCGATCCGCGCGCGCCCGCGAAAAGCAGCCGCAGCGCGTGCGCGAACCCCGAGCAGACCACGACGCGTTCGGGGTCGGCGCGCACTCCCCGCGCCCGCGTCAGATAGTCGGCGAGCGCTTCGCGCAGCTCGACGCGGCCGCGCGGGTCGCCGGGCCCGAAGGCGTCGTTGGGCGCGGCGTTCAGGGCCCGCCGGGCGGCAGCGAGCCAGGCCGTGCGAGGGAAGGACGCGGCGTCCGGCTGCCCCTGGCGCAGGTTGTACGCGGGCGCCTCGGGGCGCGTGGGAGCGGGCTTCGGCCGCCGCGGGCGCTTGGGCGGCTTCGCACGCTCCGCCACGCGCGTCCCCGACCCCTGCCGCGCCGTCAGCCAGCCCTCGGCGACCAGTTCGGCGTAGGCGTCGGCGACCGTGTTGCGCGCGAGACCGAGGTCGGCGGCGAGGGAACGGTAGGGCGGCAGCCGGGTGCCGGGGGCGAGCCTGCCCTCACGTACGGCATCCCGCAGCGCGCGAGCGAGAACGGCCCGGCGACTGCCCGGACCTGACAGATCGACATGCAGGTCACTGCCGATGCGCTCCGCCAAATTGACCCATGATTCCGGCATGGAAATGCACCCTACTGGAGGTCTTTCGCACGCCTAGATTCATAGTCATGACGAACAACACGAACACCACGCAGACCACGACCGCCGCGCAGACCACCCCCGCCCCCCGCCTCAACTTCGCCAAGGCCGCCCCGAAGGCCTTCAAGGCCCTCATCGGCTTCGACGCCGCCGCCCGCGACGGTCTGGACCCGGCCCTCGTAGAGCTCATCCAGATCCGTGCCTCGCTCCTCAACGGCTGCGCGTACTGCCTCCACATGCACACCTCCGACGCCCGCAAGGCGGGCGAGGACGAGGCGCGGCTGCACATGGTCGCCGTGTGGCGCGAGGCCCGTAACTTCTTCACGGAGAAGGAGCAGGCCGCCCTCGCCCTGACCGAGTCCGTCACGCTCGTGGCACAGGGCGGCATCCCGGACGACGTCTACGTAGAGGCCACTCGGCACTTCGACGAGGCGGAACTGGCCCGGGTCCTCGCCCTGATCTTCACGATCAACACCTGGAACCGCATCGCCCTGAGCACCGCGAAGGTCGCGGGCGAGGACGAGCGCGTCGCCCACTGAAAGGGCCGGTTCCCCTCCGGGGGAACCGGCCCTTCGCCGTACAGCCTCGGATGTCAGCCCTTGAGCCGCGCCATCCACGCCTCGACGTCGTCGGACGTGCGCGGCAGCGCGGCCGACAGGTTCTTGTTGCCGTCGGCCGTCACGAGGATGTCGTCCTCGATGCGGACGCCGATGCCGCGGTACTCCTCGGGCACGGTGAGGTCGTCCGCCTGGAAGTACAGACCGGGCTCGACCGTCAGGCACATGCCGGGCTCCAGCGTGCCGTCCACGTACGTCTCGGTGCGCGCGACGGCGCAGTCGTGGACGTCCATGCCGAGCATGTGACCGGTGCCGTGCAGCGTCCAGCGGCGCTGCAGACCCAGCTCGAGGACGCGCTCGACGGGGCCCTCGACGATGCCCCACTCGACCAGCTTCTCGGCGAGCACGCGCTGCGACGCGTCGTGGAAGTCGCGGAACTTGCCGCCCGGCTGCACCGCCGCGATGCCGGCCTCCTGGGCCTCGTACACGGCGTCGTAGATCTTCTTCTGGAGCGCGTCGAAGCGGCCGTTGATCGGCAGCGTGCGCGTGACGTCCGCGGTGTAATACGAGTGCGTCTCCACGCCGGCGTCGAGCAGGAGCAGCTCGCCGGAGCGGACGGCGCCGTCGTTGCGCACCCAGTGCAGGGTGGTGGCGTGCGGGCCCGCGGCGCAGATCGAGCCGTAGCCGATGTCGTTGCCCTCGACGCGGGCGCGCAGGAAGAACGTTCCCTCGATGTAGCGCTCGCTGGTGGCCTCGGCCTTGTCGAGGACCTTCACGACGTCCTCGAAGCCGCGGACGGTGGAGTCGACGGCCTTCTGGAGCTCGCCGATCTCGAAGTCGTCCTTGATGAGGCGGGCCTCGGAGAGGAAGACCCGCAGCTCCTCGTCGCGCTCGGCGGTGACCTTGTCGGTCAGGGCCGCCTCGATGCCGGCGTCGTAGCCACGCACGACACGGACGGGGCCGGTGGCCTCGCTCAGCTTGCCGGTCAGCTCGCGCACGTCGGACGCGGGGATGCCGTAGAGCTTCCCGGCCTCGGTGAGGGAGTGGCGGCGGCCGACCCAGAGCTCGCCCTGGCCGTCCAGCCAGAACTCGCCGTTCTCGCGGTTCGAGCGCGGCAGCAGGTAGATCGTGGCCTTGTGCCCGTCGGAGACCGGCTCCATGACGAGGACGCCGTCCTCGGTCTGGTTGCCGGTGAGGTAGGCGTACTCGACGGAGGCGCGGAAGGCGTACTCGGTGTCGTTCGAGCGGGTCTTCAGGTTCCCCGCGGGGATCACCAGACGCTCGCCCGGGAAGCGCGCGGAGAGCGCCGCGCGGCGGGCGGCGGTGTTCTCGGCCTGCGCGACCGGCTGCAGGTCGTGCAGCTCCGTGTCGGCCCAGCCGGACTTCATGCTTTCGGCGAGCTCGTCGGAAACGCCCGGGTACAGGCCGTTCTTGCGCTGCTTGATCGGCTCTTCTTCGGTCTCTTCCGGGGTCGCCGGGTTGAGCGCCTCCGACACGATCTGCCTCCTATGTACGACACTGGGCCACCCTCCATCGTACGGGCGTACGGAAGGGGTCCCAGGGCCGGAAGGCCACTTACACAGCGTGCCCGGAGCCTCACCGGGAAGCCTCCACGCGCGCGTGGACACGCATCACTCGAAACGTGCCGCCAGGAGCACGACGTCCTCGTCGCTGTCCGCGACGTCGAGCCCGTCGGGCAGGACGGTGTGCAGCACGTGGTCGGCGATCGCCCCGGGGTCGTCCCTGATGCCCTTGGGGACGCTCGCCGCCGCCGCGTGCAGCCGCGCGAAGGCCCGGTCCATCGGGTCGCCCGTGCGGTGCAGGAGACCGTCGGTGTAGAGAAGCACCGTTTCTCCGGGCTCCGGGGAGATTTCCACGCTCGGCGCCTCCCAGCAGGCGAGCATGCCGAGTGGCGCGGACAGGGAGGTCTCCACGTACTCCGTGCGCCGCTCCCCGATGATCAGCGGCGGGCTGTGCCCGGCACCGGCGAGGACGATCTTGCGCAGGGCGGGCTCGCAGTACGCGAAGAGTGCCGTCGCCGACCGCGCGGGCTCGGTCAGCCGCAGCAGCAGCTCCAGGTCGGAGAGGACGGCCACGGGGTCCTCGCCCTCCATCACCGCGTACGCCCGCAGGGACGCGCGCAGACGCCCCATCGCGGCCACGGCGCTCGGGCCCGACCCGGTGACGGAGCCGACCGCGAGGCCGAGCGCGGCGTCGGGCAGCGGCAGCGCGTCGTGCCAGTCGCCGCCGCCGCGCGGCCCGGTGCGGTGCCGGGCGGCGAGCTGCACCCCGGCGACCCGCGGCAGCCGCGAGGGCATGAGCTCCTCGCGGAGGGTGGCCTCGGTCGTGCGGGCGCGGTCCAGGACGAGCAGCCGCGCCACGTGCTCGGACGCCTGGCGTGCGTAGAGCCCCACGAGGTGGCGTCGGCGCGCGTCCGGTTCGGCGGGCTCGTCGTACAGCCAGACGGCGGCGCCGATCCGGCCTGCCGTCTCGGTGGCCAGGGGCAGTGCGTAGCTCGCCGCGTAGCCGAGGACGGCGGCGACTTCGCGGTGGCGGGGGTCGAGGCCCTCGTCGGCGAGGAGGTCTGGCTGGGCGATCTCGTCCGGCACGGTGCCGGGTCTGCCCTCGGCGGCGTCCAGGAGCCTGCCGTACGAGGTGGCGCGGCGCGGCACCGTCTCGATGTGCCCGAGGTCCGCGCGGTCGAGTCCCAGGCCGATCGTGGTCTCGGGGCCGAGTCCGTCGGCCGGTTCGATGACGACGAGGCCGCGCCGGGCGCCCACGAGGGCCGCTCCGGCGCGCAGGAGCTCGCGCAGTGCCTCGTCGAGGGCGGCCGTGCGGGCGAGCCGCTCGGTGAGTTCGTGCAGCGTGGTGAGATCGGAGACCCAGCCCGCGAGCCGGTCCTGGATCAGGGCTCCGGGGGCGCTGGGTACGGGAGTGCCCTCCGCGCGTGGCGCGGCGGGTGTGGTCGGCGCGATGGGCGCGACAGTGTGTGCCGGTGGCGGAACTGTGGAATCGATTCCGGCCACTTTCGGAAGGTGCGGGGCGTTCATGGCTGACGGCTTTCCGGCCGGTGCGTAATGCTCAAAAGCATCGCAAACCCCCATGTCGTTATGCGCCGCTAGCAATGTCTCCAGATGTACACGCACTGGTGAGGGGATGTCCAGCATTGTCCTGCCGGGATTCATGGTGTTCGGGGGAATTCCGTGAACTGTAAAAGATCTTGGAAAGTTGGCTGAAAACAGCGCCGGGTTAGGGCATATTAGGGTCGACTGACGTTGTTCGGTAAAGCGTTGCAGTGGTCGCGCTGGGTACGTACTCAGTGATGGCCAGGGGCAGTTGGGATCGATCCGGAACCTGTCGAAGGACCCGGGCGTCCTAACTCACGACGACCGTGCCCCATCCTCCCGTGGCGGAGGCGGCAAGCAATATCGCGGGACGGCAAACGCCAGGCGCCGCCACCCCACGCCACGTCAACGCTCGGTTCAGAGTGGTTCCCCATGCCGCAGGCTGGGTGCAGATGTGCCAGCTCGTACGTACAGCGAAGTGATCCACACATGGTGTGATGTGGCCCGCAGTCTCCCCGGCTAACGCCGGCGTGCAACGGAAAGGAACGAGCGCTCATGCGCGAGATCCTCGGAAGGCGACGCAGGCTCCTGTCCTGGCGAATCGGAAGGAAGCCCGGCCGGAGCGCCGGACAGCTCGGCGCGGCTCTGACCTTCGCGACCGCATGGCGGTGGCCCGTACTGCCAGGAGTCGGTCTCGACCGGCGTGACGGCACCCGGTGCGCCTGCCCCGACCTCGACTGCGCGGTACCGGGCGCGCACCCCCTCGACCCCGGCCTCCTCGCCGCCACCACCGACGAGCGGATGGTCCGCTGGTGGTGGACCAACCGACCCGGCGCGCCCATCGTCCTCGCCACCGGAGACCGCGCCCCGTGCGCCGTCAGCCTCCCCGCGGAAGCCGGCGCGCGCGCCCTCGCCGCGCTCGACGAGGCGGGCATCAGGCTCGGCCCGGTGGTCGCCACCGACGCCAGACTCCACATCCTCGTCGCGCCGTACTCGCTGGCCCAGTTGGGCGAGCTCCTCTACGCCAAGGACTACGTCCCGGGATCCCTCCGCTTCCACGGCGAGGGTGGCTACATCGCCTTGCCGCCCTCCGTGACCGGACAGGGTCAGGTCAGCTGGGAGCGCGCGCCGCTGCCCGGATCGGCCGCCCCCTGGGTGCCGGACGTCGAGGCGGTCGTGGACGCCGTCGTCGACGCCCTCACTCGTACGGGTGTGAGCGCGCCCGAGTTGTAGGGGAATTGGGCGCGCGGCGAGCTGACCGCGCGCCCGCTGTCGTTATCTTCGGTCCATGCAACCCCGCCTGATCATGCTCTTGGGCGTCGCGGCCGTCACGGTTCTCCTGCCGCTCGCCGGGGCGTCCGCGGGGCCCGTGGGCGACGGTGACGCGAAGTCGCCCCTCCCCACCCCCTCGGCAGCTCCTTCGAACACCCCTGCGGAGCCGCGCGCGGACACCGCGTCCCGGTGCGGCCCCGAACTCTCCTCGCCCGACGGCATCGAGGCCCAGACCTGTGTGCTCACCCTGGGCCGCGACACCTGGGCGCGGACCTATTACCGCAACGCCACCGGCGACGAGCTGACCGCCGTCCTGACCCTGATGGGCCCCGGCGGACGCACCGTGCAGATGCACTGCGAGGTGGAGGCGGGGGACGAACCGGCGGCGTGCGAGACCCCGCGCGAGCGGTCGGCGGGCGACGCGGCGGCGTACTCGGCGGTGGCGGAGTACGCGGCGGGCGAGACGGCCGGACTGCTGCTGCGTTCGGGCAGCAACTCGGCGCCCTCGCAGGACAGTTGAGCCTTCGACCGGTCCCCGGACATGCAAGGGCCCGGTTGCTGGCGACGGGGGATGCACCAGCAACCGGGCTACCTGAACGGTAACAAGAGATCGGCTCTTGGCAAATTCGATCCCAGTTATCCGGACAGGGATTTACTTACCGCTACCGGGAGTTGTGACTGGAGTCACCGATTCCGTTCGCAGCCGTACCGACTGACCGGTGCGTCAGTCGGTACGGGACGGCACGCGCGAGGGCGGCGGGGTCAGCTGAGCGTGACCTGGCGGTTGGTGAGGCCACCGCGCGCCCGGCGCTCGTCCGCGGTCAGCGGGGTCTGCGAGGCGAGTGCCGCCGCGAGCCGCTCGGCGAACTCCGCCGCGGGCTTCTCGACATCGGCCGCCGAGACACCGGTCGGCAGGTCCCACACCGGGACGGTCAGACCGTGCGCACGGAAGGAACCGACCAGCCGGGTGCCCTCGCCGAGACTCGACGTACCGGCCGCGTGCAGCCGGGCCAGCGCGTCGAGGAGCTGCTCCTCGGGGTGCGGCATGACCCAGCGCAGGTGGTTCTTGTCCGGCGTCTCGCACCAGTACGCGGCGTCCACGCCGGTCAGCTTCACCGTCGGAATGGCGGCGTCGTTCGCCCGTTCGAGGGATGCGGACACCTCGGGCGTGGCGTTCTCCGCGTCCGGCACCCAGAACTCGAAGCCCGAGTGCACAACCGGCTCGAAACGGCCCTCCGGGTCGATCAGGTCCTGCAGCCGCGGTCCTTCGGCCGGGGCGCGGCGGCCCTTCACCGGCGTACCCGGCTCGGCCTCCAGCGCGCGCTGCAGGGTGTCGGCCAGGTCGCGGCTGATGTCGCCGGACGCGGTGTCGTTCTGGAGACCGAGCAGGACCGAACCGTCGTCGCGGCGCAGCGCGGGCCAGGCCATGGGCAGCACGGTGGCGAGGGACACCGACGGAATGCCGTCCGGCAGCTTGTCCTTGAGGGTCAGCTCGACCGTGGCGGCGGGCACCAGCTCGCGCAGCGCGATCCAGTCGCACTCGCCGGGCAGACCCTCGAAGGGGCGCTGCACCAGTTCGGTCACCGCGTGCGCGGCGGCCCGGCCGTGACACGCCTTGTAGCGCCGGCCCGAGCCGCAGGGGCAGGGTTCACGGGCGCCGACGACCGGATAGTTCTCCGCGCCGCCGGTGCGGGCTCCGTCCTTGACCTGCGACTGCTGCTTGCCCTTGGTCTGAGGGCGCTTCTTGGCCATCTGGGTGTCTCCCGGCTGCGGCTCTGTTGCACTCTTCCGTACGGGCGCGAGCCTAGCCGTTCGCGGATTCAGTCCAGATCGTCGAAGGGGTCCACGAAGGCGAGCTCGGATATCGCGGCCGCCGACGGGGCGGCGACGCGCGTAGCGAAATCCTCGTGATGGTGCCCTCCTTGCACGACGGCCCACACGGTGACCTCGCCGTGCACGTCGTCGCGCACGCCCCAGGCGTCGGAGAGCGCCGTGATGATGTTGAGCCCCCGGCCGCCGTGCGCCGTGACCGACGGAGTGGCCGGCACCGGGCGGGTCGGGCCGCCGCCGTCCGTCACCTCGACCGTCAGCCGGCCCGTCTTGTCGACGTGCCACGCCACGCGCACGTCGCCGTCTCCGACCATTCCTCGGCCCAGTGGCCTGCCGTGCCGGCAGGCGTTGCTGAGCAGTTCCGACAGGATCAGAACGGCGTCGTCGACGACCGACTCGGACACCCCGCTCATGCGCAGCTGATTGCGCATGTGGTGCCTTGCTTCCCCCACGCCCGCAGGGCCATGGGGAACGGCCATGCTCGACGACGTGGGCACCTCCCGTGCCACCACCAACGCCACCCCCGAGACCTCCTTCGCCCCACGCCACGGTGTGGATGCCCCATTGGACTGGACCGGAAACCGGCCAAACCACGTCCGGTGACGCACTCGTGACGATCGAATACGGACCGAACGCGCCGGTGCACTCCCTGTAACCGGAGTTAATGGAGTCCCAGTTGGTTCAGCTGTGACAGAACCTGCTTGGGGCGGTTGGTGATGATCGCGTCGACGCCCAGTTCCGCACAGAGTTCGACGTCCTCCGGCTCGTTCACCGTCCATACGTGAACCTGGTGCCCCGCACGCTTCAGCTTCGCGACGTACGAAGGGTGGCTGCGCAGGATCCGCATGGCCGGACCAGCGATGCGTACTCCCTCGGGGAGGCGCCCGTCACGGTGGCGCGGCGACACGAACTGCATCAGGTAGACGGTCGGCAGCGTCGGAGAAGCGGCCCGGACGCGGTGCAGCGAACGTGCCGAGAAGCTCATGACACGTACCGGCGAAGGGCCTTCCGCGGGCGGCGCGTCCAGGCCGAACCGCTTCAGCAGCAGAAGCAGGCGCTCCTCCACCTGGCCCGCCCAACGGGTGGGGTGTTTGGTCTCGATCGCGAGCCGTACGCGGCGGCCCGAAGCGTTACTTTCGGCCACGAGCTCCAGGAGGCGCTCCAGGGTCAGGACGGAGGTGTCCGCACCCGTGGCCTCACCCGTCGCGGAGGCCCAGTCGGGGTCCTCCTCCGCCTCTCCGTGGTGCTTCTTCCAGGAGCCGAAGTCCAGGGCGGCCAGATCGGCCAGTTCGAGGGCGGAGACGGCGCCGCGGCCGTTCGACGTACGGTTGACGCGCCGGTCGTGGACACAGACGAGGTGGCCGTCGGCGGTGAGCCGTACGTCGCATTCGAGGGCGTCGGCACCGTCCTCGACCGCTTTCCTGTAGGCGGCCAGCGTGTGTTCGGGAGCGTCCTCGGAGGCTCCGCGGTGGGCGACGACCTGAATCTGGTGCTGTCGTGCGAGGGTCACCGCGTCATGGTGCCATCACGGGGTACCCGGAGGCTCGCCGGGCGAGGCCCTCCCGGAGCGCCGGACACACAGGATCGGCTTATGGTGCCCTGACAGCCCATGGGAAAAGCTGACTGCAGACAACTGCACAGTCGGCACCGCCAGGCCGTGACCGAGAACGCACGTAACGACAGCATGGACCGAGGAGAAGAGCTGTGAGCACCGAGAACGAGGGCAACGAGGTACCCCAGGCCCCGTCCGCGCCCCCCGCGCCGGTGGACGCTCCCGCTGTTCCCGCAGACTCCGCCGCCTCCACCGCCCCCACTGCCGCCACCGACTCCGCCGGGCAGCAGGGGCACGAGGGGGCGCCTTCTGCTCCCGCGCACGCCCCCTCCGAGGCGGCGTCCGGTCAGACTGCGGGCCATGCTCCTCAGGCGGCTCCTCCGGAGGGGGCGCCTTACGGCTCCGCGCAGGGCACTCCGCACGGAGCGCCGCACGGGGCTGCCCCCCATGACACGCTCCACGGCACATACCCCGGCATCCACTCCGGCACCCACCAGGGTGCTCATCACGGCGCTCCGCAGGCCGGCCCGCAGGCCGCTTCCGGCGCCGGGAACTGGCCTCCGCCGCAGCCGCCCGCCATGCCCTCGTACGCGACGGGCGGTGGCTCCGGTTCGGGCTGGGGCGCCTCGTACCACCCGCAGGAGCCGAAGCCCGGCGGCCGGCGCGGCGGCTTGGTCGCCGCGGTGCTCGCGGCCGCCCTGCTCGCGGGCGGCATCGGCGGAGGTGTCGGCTACTGGGCGGCCGAGCGCGGCGACAGCGACACGAATTCGACCACGGTCTCCGCGCCCGACACGCCCGCCGACCTGAAGCGCGAGCCCGGCTCGGTCTCCGACATCGCGAACAAGGCCCTGCCCAGCGTCGTGACCATCGAGGCGCAGAGCGGCGGCGGCGAGGGCGGCACGGGCACCGGCTTCGTCTACGACACGCAGGGCCACATCCTCACCAACAACCACGTGGTGGCGTCGGCGGCCGAGGGCGGCAAGCTCCAGGTGACGTTCTCGAACGGCAAGAAGTACGCCGCGGAGGTCATCGGCCGCGCCGAGGGGTACGACGTCGCGGTCATCAAGCTCAAGAACGCCCCGTCCGGCCTGCAGCCGCTCAAGCTCGGCAACTCCGACCGCGTGGCCGTCGGCGACTCGACCATCGCCATCGGCGCGCCCTTCGGTCTCTCGAACACGGTCACCACCGGCATCATCAGCGCGAAGAACCGCCCGGTGACCTCCAGCGACGGCGGGCAGAGCGGCAAGAGTTCGTACATGAGCGCGCTGCAGACCGACGCCTCGATCAACCCCGGCAACTCCGGCGGCCCGCTCCTGGATTCGCGCGGCGCGGTCATCGGCATCAACTCCGCGATCAAGCCCGCGGAGAGCGGTGGCGGCCTGGGCGGCCAGGGACAGTCCGGCTCCATCGGCCTCGGCTTCGCGATCCCGGTGAACCAGGCCAAGCAGGTCGCCCAGCAGCTGATCAAGACCGGCCAGCCGGTCTACCCCGTCATCGGCGCGTCGGTCTCCCTCCAGCAGGAGGGCGCGAACGGCGCGACGATCTCACGGGAGGCCGTGAGCGGTTCGGAACCCATCACTCCGAACGGTCCGGCGGACAAGGCGGGCCTGAAGCCCGGCGACGTCATCACGAAGCTGGACGACATGGTGATCGACAGCGGCCCGACCCTGATCGGCCAGATCTGGACCCACAAGCCCGGCGACAAGGTCAAGATCACATACGAGCGCGACGGCAAGGAGCGCACGGCCGACGTGACGCTGGGCCAGCGCAAGGGCGACAGCTGACCCGCTAGTCTTGTCCCCGCGCCGTCCGATTCCGGACGTCTTTCCGGTGGACGGCGGCGCGGGGTGGGTTGCCCGAGCGGCCTAAGGGAACGGTCTTGAAAACCGTCGTGGTTCACGCCACCGTGGGTTCAAATCCCACACCCACCGCGCAGGTCAGAAGCTATGCAGGTCAGAAGGGGTGCCACTCTCCGGAGCGGCACCCCTTCCGCATGGACCCTGTCTCACCCTTTCTCGCCCATATCCCAGCGTTGACCAGTACGTATGGGCCATCTGTGGGCCAGGGTCAGGACTCTTCCCCTTCGTCGAGCGCGCGGGAGATGAGGTCGTTGGAGTTCTGCTGACCGCCCTTAAGGATCTCCGCCGGGGGCTCCTCGACTGCGTGGCGCGGGACCCAGGTGCCGTCCGGCCCTCGAACTGCGCGAAATGCCCACTGATAGAGCGCGTCACGCAGCACTGAGGGGTGGGGCGCCCCCCGCTTGCTTGTAACGAGCGCGGGTGTCACGACCGCGAGGGATTCCGCGATGCTCGCCCGGTGCTTGGCGGCGGCGCGCGGCCACTTCATGAGTACATACTCCGTCACGTGCTCGTACCACGACGGAGAGGTCAGAGCCATCAACTCACGTGCAGGCAGGCCCGTTTCCTCGTCGAACTGCTGCTGATCCCGCAGGGCCGCCATCAACTCGGCCCGGCGCCCATCTGCCTGCGGCTTCAGCTTGAAACTGCGGGAGTGGGGTCGCTCGCCAACCCTCCAGCGCAGTTCCCACGGCTTGGGACGGCCGGCGCGCTTGCGGATGGACCAGATATCGACGTCATACGTGAGCATGTCTCTCCAGACGTGACGAGGGGCCCGCGCTCAGCGCGGGCCCCGGTGAAGCGGTTTGATCTATGCGGCGTGCTGCTCGCAGCGCTCCCACCAGGCATCAAGGTCGGCGCGGCTGACGCGGACTTGGCCGTTGGGGAGTTTGCGGAGGCGGGGGGCTTGGCCGCGGGCGCGCATGCGGTAGAAGGCGGCGCGGCTCATCTTGATCTCTGCGAGGACTTCGGGGAGCTTGAGCATCTGAGGGCGTGCCACAGTCGACTCCTTCGAGGCTCTGGTCATGGCGGGCTGGCACCTGTCCGAGGTTCGGATTTCTGCGTCACAGCGTCACCTGCGTCATCCAGGGTCCTGACCTGGGGGAATCCGTGACACAGCACGGCGGGGGTGCGTCACTGCCGCGTCACCTGCGTCACGGTGGCGTGACGCAGGTGACGCACGATGACGCAGACGGATCGGCTCTGCGTCACGCTCCTTCCGGCTGTTCAGGGGCCGTGTTCTGTCGCGCGTGACGCAGGTGACGCAGCGTTCCCCTACTTAGGAAAAAAGAGGGGGTGGTGTCTGTTGTTGTGCGCGGCTCAGAGCGCGAAGAAGGAGCCGCTGCGCGGCACGTCCTTCGGGCGGTGCTGCGCACCGAACAGCAAGAGGAGCACCCATCGCCGCGTCGGCCCGGGTGTTCTTCTTGCTGTTGTGCGGTGACCTCGCGTTCAGAACGCGGCCCCCTGTTGCGGCCCGGGTGCCGGCGCGGGTTCGGTGAGCTCGATGTAGCGGGCCTCGCGGGTGCGTCCCCAGTCCACGACCAGGCCGCGGGCGGCGAGGGTGGGCTGCAGGCGCTTGAGCCGGTCGGAGAGGACCTTGCCGGTGGTCGGCCACCCCTTGGGCAGTGGGCGGCAGTCCTCGCCGCTGTAGAGCCGGGTGAGGAGGTGCAGCCACTCTGCGGACGCCATCCGTTCCTGTGCCCCGGGTTGCATGCCGGCCGCGTACTGGAGCACGGTCTGCGCGAGCAGGTCGCCCTCGATGACGTCGTCGTTGAGGTCGTCCAGCCCGGCCCGGTAGGCCGCCAGCGCCCCGAGGCCCATCGCCGCGTCGAGCTGCGCGCACAGGTGGGCGAAGTCCGCCATCCGCAGGTCGGTTGGCGTCTCGGCGGTGGCGGCGCGGGCCGTGACGGTCAGGTCCAGCAGGGAGCCGAGCATGACGGGCAGGGCTTCGGCGTACTCCGCCCACAGCTCCGCTTCAGTGCGCCGCACCTTCGGGCGTTCCAGGCGGAGCGGGAGGAGGCGTTCGGCGAGGTCGGGGCGGATGACGCCGACGTCGATGCCGGTCAGGAGCAGGGGGCGGCGGTAGCGGGCGCGGAAGACGTCTCCGTCGGTGAACAGGGCGCGCTTGACGCTCTCGGCTCCGGTGACGATGCAGCACATGGCGTCGGACAGGTCCGGGGTCATGTGGGAGAGGTTGTCCAGCGCCGTGACCCATCCCGCGGCCACGGCCGCGATCAGGTTGTCCTCGTCCTTCGGGGCGCGACGCAGGTCCCCCGTCATGCCCTCGATGAGCCGGATCAGCATCCGCCCGCCGGTGGACTTCCCCGCGCCCTGGAAGAAGGGTTGGTCGAAGGCCGCACGGGAAGCGGCACCTACGTCCGTGACCCCGCTCCCGGCGAGCAGGCGCCCCGTGAGGCCGCTCAGCGCCTGACCGAGCTGCAAGCCGAGGTCGCGCGCGTCTCGACCGAACTGGCCGGCCTTGTCGAGCGCGTCAAGCAGCTTGAAGCGGTCGTGGGTCCCGCCAACGAGGAGCCCGGCGCTTAGCGTCTCTCGGGGTGTGTCCGCCATCATGCTCATAGCGTGTCCCGGCGAGCGCTCCGTGAGTACGTACTCTCGCCGCCCCCGCACCGAACTAATCCGAACTTTCGCCGTTTAGCTGGGTGTTGGCGGATCGTCAGGGGCTGTAAGACTGGCCCCATGGCTGAACTGAACGGGAAACCCGTCACCCTCGACGAACTCCAGAGCCTTGCCCTCACCAACTACGGCCACTTCACCTCCATGCGCATGGAGGACGGCACGATTCGTGGCCTGTCGCTTCACCTCGATCGGTTGGTTCGGGACTGCCGCATCGTCTTCGGGGTGGAGTTGGACCGCGAGCGGACGCTGAGCTACATCCGTAAGGCAGCGGAAGGCGTCACCGGGATTGCCGGTCTCCGAGTCACGGTTTTCGACCCTGGGATCGACATGGGGCGTCCCAGTGATGCCAAGGACCCCCATGTTCTCGTGAACTTGCGGCCGGCGGGCGCCATGCCCCCGCTCCCGCTTACCGCCAAGTCCTTCACCTTCACCCGGGACAGTGCGGTGGTGAAGCACATCGGTCTTCACTCGCAGCTCCGGATTCGGCGTGATGCACAGCTCGCCGGTTTTGACGATGCGGTGTTCGTCGAGCCGGACGGTCGCGTCTCTGAGGGCGGCACGTGGAACCTGGGCTTCGTCGACCAGGACGGGACTGTCACGTGGCCGGACGCCCCTGTCCTCCCCGGTACGACGATGCTCCTCCTCCAAAGCTTGGACGCTCCCAGGCAGGTCACAGCCTCGGTACAGCTCGCCGACCTTCCCAACATGGCCGCGGCTTTTGCCACGAACACAACGATCGGCGTGCGCTCCGTGAGCGTGATCGACGACGTGCAGTTCCCGCAGGATCACCCCGTGCTCGAAGCGCTGCGCGTCGGATACGTCGGAATTTCCGGCGACCGACTGTAGGCGCGATCCGCTACCCGTTGGGGCAGCGATTCACGACAGAGGTAGCCCATGCCACTCGTTACGAAATGGACCGGCCGTGAAGTTAAGGCACTGCGTGAAGCTGTACGGATGAGCCTCATGGAGTTCGCCGAGAGACTCGGGGTGTCCGACCGGATCGTGTCGCGGTGGGAAGCTGACGGCGAGCGAGCCACCCTGCGCATGGTGAATCAGGCGGCCTTGGACACCTTGCTAGCCAAAGCCGACCAGGACGCCCAGGGACGCTTCGTCGGCATCCTCGCGGCGGATGACATACCCACCCAAGCGGTCATCGATCCTGACGAAGGCCAGACGAGCAGTGGCGAGTACGTGAAGCATCCCGGAGACGGAAAGCTCATGGCGCGCGTGCCCGAAGGAATCTTCTCATCTGGTGAGGACGACGAACCGCTGTGGGTGGATGAATTCCACATCGACACCTTCCCGACCACGAACGCCGATTACGCGCGATTCTGTGCGGCTACTCGGCACCCGGTGCCGGAGCACTGGGAGAACGGTCGGTGTCCGCGTGAACTGTACGACCATCCGGTTGTGCACGTGACTTGGCGCGACGCGAGCGCGTACGCGACGTGGGCAGGGAAGTCTCTGCCGACAGCCGAGCAGTGGGAGAAGGCGGCGCGTGGGACATCCGGCCGTACCTTCCCATGAGGCGACCAGAAGACTGCTGCAAAATGCAATGTCCGCGAGACTGGGGCGGAGCGCACGACGTCCGTATCTCGGTACCACAGCGGAGTTTCTCCATACGGGGTTTACGACATGGTGGGCAATGTGTGGGAGTGGCTTTCGACGCCGACAACGCCCGGTCGTTACGAACTCCGTGGAAGTGCCTTCACGAGCCCTCTGTTTCGGGGAGTGCCAGCGGTTCCCAATGACGCGAACGACACGATGCACGACGACGACACTGGATTCCGTTGCATAGCGACACCGGAGCAGATGGAGCCGCGCAAGCGGTGAGTGGATTTGCCTCCTGCTCTGTCGAACGTACCTGCGCCTGGCCCTGACGAAGTCGTCCGCAATAAGGGGTAAGCATGCACGCAAGTTCAGCCGCTTGGGACGTCCCATGGAAAACTGTAAAGGGAAAAATGCTGGAGGAGCTCCTATTTGAGCTCCTAGGTGCCATGGGTGGAGTCGATGTAACTTGGCGAACCGGTGGGACCGGGGACGGAGCTGCTGATGGAGGGCGCGACATCGAAGTTAGCTTCCTGCATCCAACTCCCGACGGCGACGTAGACCGAGAAAAATGGTGGGTCGAAGTTAAAGGGCGATCGAAATCCGTAGAGCCCCTCGCCGTAAAGTCTGCCGTCCTCAATGCGGCAGGAAATGATGACGTGGACGTTTTGGTAGTTGCGTCGAATAGTGACTACACGAACCCGACTCGCGACTGGGTCAAGGAATGGCAGCGCACGCACAGGCGTCCGCGGGTGCGTCTCTGGGATAAAAACGTTCTAGACAAGCTCGTTCGTGATAATCCGGTGATTTCCGCACGAGTGATCCCTGAAATCATTCAAGGGAAAGAGCGGCTCTCCCTACTGGTTGAGCAATTCGAACATGTCGGTCGGATGCCGCTAGAAGAGGATCTTTCCTACTTCTGGGAGAACCAGCAATGGGTGACGGAGGCTCGAGAAGTCGCATGCCTAACCTACGCGGAAGTTGTTCTCGGTGACCTGGCGGAACGTCCTTGGGCCGCCATCATCCATGATTCAAAAGCTATAGATGCGGCTGTGCAGGCACTCGTCGGCCTACCAATGGTGATGCTTAGAACGAAAGTTCTTGCAGACGCCAAGGCGACAGCGACGAGCGCCTACCTCATGCAATGGGCGCTGCCACTCTTGCCAGCAAACTTCGTGAGAAAGCTTTTGTACAACCCATTCGAATACCTTGACGGAGACTGGGAGAAATTCTCACGATCGTCGGATGGTTGGCGGCAAAGCTTCCTGCGCCCCATGTGGAGCTATCTAAAAAGTGAGCTCTTGGACGCCTGCTCGCAGGACTGTGTGCGAATGTCGGTTGATCCCGGAGTGGTTCTGAAGGATACTCCCAGAGGGCCTCGATACTGGCGCCGTTTCAATCCTGAACTTCCAGCCCTAGACGGCAGGAGTCTAATCCTTGAGCAACATGGCCAGCCGTGTGCGGTGGGTTTCGACCTAGCCGCTCGATCGTGCCCTTTGTTCGAGAGCGAGCGCGATGAAGACGCCGAGGTGACGATTAGGGAGATCGAAGAGGTTGCCCAGACCATCTGTTACCGTCGCGATAGGCCCGATGGCAGGTTCTCTGAGCTATCAGCAAACGGCCCACTAAATCGCCGCATAGATCAAATGCTAGACGAAATAATGGAATCGCCAGAAGACTACCTGTAGCGTGGCGCAGGCTACTGAGCTGAGCCGACACTGCCCTCAAGCAGAGGAGCTGACGCCGTCGCAGCGCACCCTAGGGGTTGTCCCGTACCCGATGAGGGTGCAACTCTCGCGGCTGTCAATACCAGCGCGACGACGCGGACGGCTTGGCGGCCTTGCGGTAGGCCTCACGAAAGGCTCTTTGCGGTGAAGCTATTTATGGACGAGTCAGGAAACGGGAATACCTACCAGCCGCTGATCGTCGGCGCGGTTGAACTCGGTGAAGATGCAGATGACATAGAGGGAAAGATTCGAGATCTGCATAAAAGGCTATCTGCGAAGAGTAGCCTGGCCGGACTTCCCAGCTTCGAAGAGTTTCGCAAGAACGGTTTTCACAGCTCAACCGATCCGCTAGAAGTCTCCGGTCCATTTCTAGAGCTCATGCGGACCATCTTCTTTCGATCATACATGGTCGTAACCGATCGAACGGGTGTCCCTAGCAGCACGGAATCCGGGGCGATCGAGTCCATGTATGTGAAATTGCTGAGTGATCTATTGATCCGTCATCGCCACGAATCTGAGTTGCTTTGCTACATAGAGCAGAGCGAGGGTATGGCTGCAATTATTCGCCGACTTCCCGATAACGTCGCCAGGCAGGCCTGCAAAACGATCGGCAAGGTCACACCATTGCCGCAGATGAAGATCACAATGGTCGCCAAGAGCGACTACATGTCTACGGCCATCATCGACTATGCCATGGCAGCAGTAAGTAGATGGCTCCAAGCGAGCTGCACCACAAAAACGAAAGACTGGGCCTATAGGGCATTCCGCGAGATCGAGCCGTCCATTTCTATGCTCTATTCATTCGAGCTCGGTCGCATCTCCAGCCGGAAGGACCCACTTCATTGAAGTATGATATAATCGCGGGCGAGGTAGGGTCGCGGTCAACATTGTACGCGAGTTCGCGTGCGTTGCATGATAGTCCTTGCATGGGAGTGCGGCCCTACCTCTTTTTGTCCCATTACAGGGGGGGCAGTGCCATACTTGGTTGATGACCTGGCGGAGCAAGCCGGTGTATCGGTCGAAATCCTAGAAGCGCTATCCTCGGCTCTCCCTGCGGGCGCCGGGCGGCTCTACGATCAACGAATATACCGCAAGAAGCACGGCGGAATACGAGAAGTATTCAATCCAAGGCAACCCTTGGCTACTATTAGCAAGAATTTGCATCGAAGCTTTCTGCACCTGTTCTCGTATGATCCGCCCAATCATGTTCACGGATTTGTTCGCGGGCGTTCCACGGTCAGCAATGCCGGTCAGCACCTAGCAAAACCGTGCGTTTTGCGCATGGATCTCGAGGATTTCTTTCCGTCAATTGGCGCCGCAACAATAAAGGCTACGTTGGGAGAGCAAGGTTACGAAGAGAAGGCCGCGGACATTGCCGTCAATCTCGTCACTATCGGCGGCAAGCTACCGATCGGACTTAGCACTTCACCCCTCTTGTCTAATTTGGCCTTCCTGAGCACAGACCGATCCCTCGCCGAGTATGCACAGTCAGAGGGATTGTCGTTTACACGTTATGTGGACGATCTAACATTCTCTGGTGATGTCACTGACCGCCATTCAGTGGATATCGCTCAGATCCTCGACGACGCCGGCTGGTCGGTGAACACGCGCAAAACCGCTTTCATGCGCCGCGGTGGTCCGCAATACGTAACCGGTTTGTATGTCGGCGAATCGGGCGGGCCACGGATCCCGCGTCAGGTAAAGCGTAAGATGCGATGGATCTTGCATGTGATATCGAAATTCGGTTACTACACCTATATGAGCGAGTTCGGCGGCGCGAACGAGGTGATGCTTCGGCGTCGTCTGCTGGGCTGGGCATGCTATATCGCCGCAGTCGAGCCAGACGTAGGTTACCCACTACTGCGGGCATTCGATGAGCTGGTTCCGGAGCCGGATGAGGATATATACGATCTCCTCTAGGTGGCGGAGAGGTCACCGGCTCAGCCCTCGACAGCGGCACCATCGGCGTCAGCGGCCGGTACAGGGGCGAGCTGGGGCTACGCGACGCAGAGATGAGTGCGCGGCGCGTCGCGATGGCCAGCCAGCGGGAGTGCGAAACGTCAGAGGATCGCGAGCGATTCTTCGAAGCATGGCGTCGCGCCTGAGCGGTCAGTAGTGAGTCTCAGTGCGGAGCCCGTGGGCCATGTGTGGGCCAACGCGCACTGAACACGGAACGGTCGACGCATCGTGCCAGGTCAGAGCCGGGAAGGCCCGAGCAGCGCGACGCTCTTGAAAACCGTCGTGGTTCACGCCACCGTGGGTTCAAATCCCACACCCACCGCAGCAGGTCAGCGTGTTGACTGGGCAGAAGGGTGTCTCTCACTGGGAGACACCCTTTGTCGTGGGCGGCCGTCCCACCTTGATCCGCGAATGTCATGTGGTGGATCAGTGCGTGTGGACCAGGCGTGGACCGCGTCCGCGCTCGAACGGGGCCTGCCACCGGGGGCATAGGGGGCAGGACGAACGAGTGATGACCACATGCTCAACTGCGCATACTGACTGTATGGGGAATGAGCGCTCGGACGCCGAGCACCGCTCCAGCAAGGGCCTTCGCCGGGACGGACAGCGGAGACGAGAGGCAGCCGCTGGTGCCGACCGGCGGGATGTCGCAGCCGATGAGCGGGAGCGTGTGGCCGACGAGCGGGAGCAGGCCGCCGACGAGCGGGAGCAGGCCGCCGACGAGCGGGAGCAGGCCGCCGACGAGCGGGAAGCGAAGCTCGCGGAGCGAGAAACCTCCCTGGACAGTCCGGCCCCTGAGCCGGCGCGGCACGCCCCCTCTGCCCGAGAACGGGCATACGAACAGCTGGCCCGGGCCCGTGCTCTGGTCGAGACCAGTGAGGAGCGGTTGAACCGCAGCGAGGCAGTGCTGCGGCGAGCGGACGCCCGCGACGAACGCGAGCAGCGCGCCATCGATCGGGAGACGCAGGCATCTGCGGCACGGCTGGCGGAGGAGGGGCCCACACAGCAGGTGATCCTGGAGAACAGGGCACGCCGCCTGCGGGAGCACTTCACTGAAACTGGACGGGCGCTGGCCAGGACCCACGACGCGCTGGCCCGTGAATACGAGCGGCTTGCCCTGGAGCGCCCGCAGCAGGCGACGGAGTACCGGCGCCGAGCGGAACGGAGCCGCGGGACGGCGGCCGGTCTTCGCGGCAAGGGGTCGGCACTGGACGAGGAAGGCAGCTGACGAACTCGGCGTGGCCACTTCCTCCCTTCGCGGTCGGCCCGCACATGACCGCTCTGCTGGACATCCTCGGTAGCCCGCCCGCCCGCCCGCCCGGCCTGCTGCCCGCCGACCGATGCGCCCGGGTACTCGGGCTCTCCTGCGTCACCGTCTCCGCCCGCGCCGGGCACCACGCCCCGGAACTGATCTGGCACGCTCCTGATGACCACCTCGGCACCCTGCTGGAAGACCTGCAGTACACCCTCGGTGAGGGCCCCACGCTGGACTGCATCCAGCAAGGCCGAGCCCTGTGCATCCCCGACCTGGCCGCGATGGGCGCCGCCCGATGGCCGCTGTTCCTGCCCGAGGCCCTGCAGATCCCCGTCCGGGCCACCTTCGCCTTCCCGCTCGGCATCGGCGCCGTCCAGCTCGGGGCTTTCGCCGGCTACCGCACCACGCCCGGCCCCCTCACCCTCCAACAGCAGCGCGACACCCAGGCCTTCACCAACACCGTCACGTTCCTGCCGCTGGCCATGCTCCCCGGGGCCGACCCGCACCACGATGCCCCCACCGACCTCGCGACGCTCCACCGCGCCGAGATCCACCAGGCCACCGGCATGCTCTCCATCCGGGAAGACGTACCGCTGGACCAGGCGCCGCTCCTGCTGCGCTCCCGCGCCTACACCCTCGGTCGGCCCATCCTCGACGTCGCCCGGCATCTCTTGCGGGCCGCACCGCGCGGCACCGGCTCGACTCATGCCTACCGGAGGGGAGGTGGGCAGCAGTACGCTGGTTACGGTCCGTGGTCGGTCGGGTGCCGTTGACGCGACATCCGACCACCGGTGTTCTCTCGGTCCGGGTTGGGGGTCCCATCGGCAGAGACTGCCTCCCGCCGGAGCTCGCGCCCGCCGCACAGCACCGCATCCCGCTGTGTAACGGTCTGTCCGGCTCCCGCCACCACCGCCGCGCCCCTTGTCCGGTGCATCCCCCAGACCCAGGGATGAATGATGCGCGACTATTTCGCCGATGAACTCCTGCTCATGATGCCCCTGTTCGACGCTCCCGGCGTGCGCTTGCGGGGCGAGGTCACGGGCGCCCACTGCGGGCCCCTGGCCCTTGCGCTGACCGACGCGGCCGTGCGCACCGACGAGGTCGTCCTGGATCTCACTGACGTCCAGTTCGTGTCGAACAGTATTTTGGAAGTACTCACAATCCTGGCCCACCGCTTCACCCCGCCCCGGCACCTTCTCGTCAAGGCCGGGGCCGACCTTCGGCTGCGTGAGAGGACCACCGCGTACGGCTGGGAGCAGATAGCGACCGTACGGCTGGAAGAGGCCTGACCCGTACGAGATCCACCGCAGGGCGCGCCCACGTTCATCGCTGTGCGGCACTCCCGAAGTGCCCCCCGTTGAGCCGTGCTTTCGGAGGCCCCTCAGCACCGTCGGACCGGCAGGTCGGCCGGTCGGCCGATGGGCCCTTCGCCGTCAGGAGGTGGAGCGGAGCAGGACGAGGGAGCCGTCGTAGGCGGGCCGGTTGCGGAGGTGGCCGAAGGCCGCGTCCCATGTGCCGGACCCCAGGGCGTGGCGGAGCGAGGTGTCGAAGTCCTGGCGGGCGCGGTCGTCGACATAGCTCCACGCGGAGCAGGGCTGGCGCACCGCGGGGTCGAGGAGGAGCTCGGGGCGGCCGTAGTACGCCTCGTTGAAGCCGTCGGTGCAGTCCAGCGGGATCGGCACGGGCGTGACCGTGGTGGTGCCGCCGAGCGCGGCGGTGAGCGTGCGCAGCGGTGGATGGCGCCGGGCCTCGACGTCGAGGACGTCGGGGGCGTACTCGTAGAGCCAGAAGTCGCGTACGCGCGCGGGATCGTTGGTCAGGACGACGACGGGGCCGCGCGTGACGCGCCGCATCTCGCGCATCCCGGCTTCGACGTCGGACCACTGGTGAACGCTGAAGAGGGCCATCGACGCGTCGAACGTGCCGTCGGTGAACGGCAGGTCCTCGGCCACCGCGTCGACAGCGGTGGCGAGCGCGGCCGGGCGCTGCGCGCGCAGGGCGAGGGAGGGCTCGACCGCGGTGATCGTGTGTGCCGCGCTCTCGTAGGAGCCCGTGCCGGCGCCGACGTTCAGGACCGAGCGTGCGTCGCCGAGCGCCTCGGCGATGAACCGGGCGATCCGCGGGTCGGGGCGGCGGTGGTCGGTGTGCCGCCCACCGCCGCTGCGGCTGTCGGTTCCGCTGTCGTGGCCGATGTCGTGGGTGCCGCCGTCGTAAGTGCGCGTGACCATGGGACCTCGCCTTGTAGGCCTGGACCTGGGCCGGGGCGGTGATCTCCGCTTCCCGAACAACACCATCCATATTGCATCTGCCAGCAAGATAGTCATAGATGCCTGGCAGATACTTCATGTCTTCGCCTAAAGGTGGCGCAAGTGCGTTTGTAGGCTTTGTCGCTGGAGCGTGCCGTCTGTCTCCCCGTCACGCCATTACTCCGCCCTTCCGTCACGCGGGGGTGTCACGCGTGGCCCGTGAGGCGGGCCGCCGAGGCGATCGTCGAGCGGGCCTCGCGTTCGGTGAGGCCGACGCGGACCGCGGCGTCCGTGAGGTGCGGGGACAGGGCCTCGCCCATGCCGTTCTCGTAGGCGCGACAGGCCGCCCAGAAGAGGCGTGTGTTGCGCTGGCCTTCGTGTGCGGCCAGTACGAACTGGACCAGGCCATGGCCCCGCTGGTGCGGCGGAGGGTCGACAGTCGGATGATCGACGGCCGATGGCGCGGTGTGCGGGGGTGCGTGCCGGTGTGCGCGGCGCGAGGGCATGAGCAGGCGCAACAGGGCCGGCGGACAGGGGGCGGGCGGCAGGTGGGCCGTGCCGGGAACCGTGCTGTAGACGCCGTGTTCCGTACGGGAACCGGGGCCCACCAGGTAGCCGCCCGCGCCCCTGATGTCGATGCCGGGGGCGAGCCGGCCCGCCGAGTTGGGGATCACGGTGTCGGGCGGGCCCGCCAGCCAGATGTGGCGTCCTCCGCTGGGCGTGATCACGACGACGGTGCCGGGGATCGTGAAGAGGTGGCGCAGCGCGATCTCGCGCAGGGCCGCCGACGCGTCCGTACCGGACTTGGTGTCCAGGTCGATGCCGATCAGATGGTGGGGCGGCAGCCCGCAGGCGATGCCGTAGCCGGTGGCCCAGGGGGCCGCGGCGAAGAGTTCCCGGATGCGTCGCGGATCCGTCGACGCGTCGTACACCCCGTGCCCGAGGCGGCCGCATTCGCCGTGGCAGAGGGGGGCGGGGTGCGGGTCCTCGTGGTGGGGGGAGCGCAGGGCGGGGAGTTTGGAGCGCGAGAGCGGAATCACCGCGAGCCCGCGCTCGGCGGCGGACAGAGCGTGGGCGAGCGCGAGGGTGGTGGCATGGCGGTCGGTGGTGGCCATGGCTCCATGTTCGTACACATGTTCGAAGAAGGGAAGAGGAAGCGAGGCGCTCCGGTGCCGGAATAGGACGTTCCGGTGGGGCGGCGCCCCGGCGGACGACCCCGGAGGTGGCCGGTGCCGTAACGCTTCCTCCCATGCGGCGCCTGGCCTGAGCTGCGGCTCGGCGGCGGACGGCGGAGGTCGTGGATCAGCCGGTGGGGCGCGCGGCGGGTTTATCGACATGTCATCACGCTTGCGGGGGAATCGCGGCTTCCGGGGTAGTTCGCCGGGGATTCGGTGGGCAACTCTGGAGTCGCGACGTTGTGCAGCACTCCGAGGCGGTCGGCCAACTGCCCGGGAAACAGCCGTACTTCTGGTACGCACGGCTTCGGCCGCCGCGTACCTCCTGCTCTGGAGGAAATGACATGGCAAGCATCCGTACCGCCCGCATCATCGCCGCCGCCGCTGCCGTGCCGCTGGCAGCCGCGCTCTTCTCGGGCGTCGCGTTGGCCGACAACGGCGCCTTCGCGAACAACGGATCGAACGCCGGTGTGGCGACCGTGAACGGAAGCGGGGTCGGTGACGACAACTCGGGCAACTCGTCCACCACGCAGCAGCAGGCCGTCGGCAACGGGGCTTCCAACCAGAACAACTCGGCCCAGGTGAACGGCTCCGGATTCACGGCGATCGACCAGTCGAACGAGAACGTCGCGGTCAACTTCGCCCAGCTCTGGTGAGCCGACCACCGGCTCGGGAGAGCCGGTAGCCCGGGAGCCGATCGGGACGGCTCCCAGGGAGCGAACTGTGGGGTGTGACGTCCTGTGCGGCGGTGCTTCGGTGCCGCCGCACAGGTGTGTTCGGGGGCCTTCGTGTTCAGGGCTCGCCTGCGTTCGGGGCTCCTCCGTGTTCCGCGCTTCTCCGTGTTCGGGGCTCATCGCCGCCGCCCCCGCTCCGTGCGGATCTCTTGACACCGACGCGCGATCTGACGGACAGTCAGAAACCCTTGTCGGTACGAGATGGAGAGGCCTGCCCCCGTGCACCTCGCCCCCACCGAACGCCAACGCCGTCTCCGCGCCGACCTGCGCGCCTACTTCCGGGACGTGATGCCCGACGGGCCGCCCGACGGCACGGACGTCGAGGGCCAGCGGCGCCTGCTGCGGCGCATCGGCGCCGACGGCATGCTGGGTCTCGGCTGGCCTGTCGAGTACGGCGGCCAAGGGCGCGGCGCCGACGAGCAGTTCGTCTTTTTCGACGAGGCCTACCGCGCCGGCGCCCCCGTCTCCATGGTCACCCTGAACACCGTCGGGCCGACCCTCATGAAGTACGGGACCGAAGAGCAGAAGGCCACCTTCCTGCCCCGCATCCTCAGCGGCGACCTCGTCTTCGCGATCGGCTACAGCGAACCGTCCGCCGGCACCGACCTGGCGGCGTTGCGGACCAGGGCCGTGCGTGACGGCGACGACTGGCTCGTCGACGGCCAGAAGATCTTCACCTCGAACGCGCAGAACGCCGACTGGATCTGGCTGGCCTGCCGCACCGATCCCGACGCCCCCAAGCACCAGGGCATCTCCATCCTGCTCGTCCCCACCGACGCCCCCGGTTTCTCCTGGACCCCGATCGACACGGTGGGCGGCCTGACGACGACGGCGACGTACTACGACGGAATCCGCGTGCCGGCGGCGAACCTCGTCGGCGAGGAGAACGGCGGCTGGGGTCTCATCACCAACCAGCTCAACCACGAGCGGGTGGCACTCGCCGCCATCGGCATGCAGGCCGAGGACTTCTACGCCGCGGCGCTCGACCGGGCCAGTACACCCGATCCGGTGACGGGTGAGCGCCGGATTGACGCCCCGTGGGTGCGGTCGAGGCTGGCCGAGGTGCATGTGCGGCTCGCGGCATCACGCCTGCTCAACTGGCGTTTGGTGGGGGACGTGGGGGCGGGCCGACTGGCGCCGGGGGACGCGAGCGGCGTGAAGTTCGCGGGAACCGAGTCGGCGGTCGAGGTGTACCGAATGTGTCAGGAGATCGCGGGTGAGGCGGGGCTCGTGCGGGCCGGTTCGCCGGGCGGTCTCGGGGACGGCGAGCTGGAGCGGATGAACAGGGCCGCACAGATCAATACGTTCGGGGGCGGGGTGAGCGAGGTGCAGCGCGAGATCGTCGCGACGATGCGGCTCGGCATGCGGAGGGGGCGGCGGTGAAGGAGATTCCGTACGAGGAGTTGCGGGCGTTCGAGGGCAGGGTCGCCGCGGCGGCGGGCCGCGGCAAGGACCCGGTCAACGCGCCCATGATCAGGCATTGGTGTGAGGCGATGGGCGACACCAACCCTGCCTACGCGGGGGCGGACCCGGTGGCGCCCGCGACGATGCTGCAGGTCTGGACGATGGGCGGCCTCTCGGGCCACGACGGCCGCTCGTCGGCGTACGACGCGTTGTTCGCCCTGCTCGACGGCGCCGGGTACACCTCGGTGGTCGCCACGGACTGCGAGCAGGAGTACGTGCGGGCACTGCGGCCCGGCGACGAGATCACGTTCGACGCGGTGATCGAGTCGGTGTCGGAGCGCAAGACGACCAAGCTGGGGACGGGGCACTTCGTCACGACTCGGATGGACATCCACGCGGGGGGCGCGCTCGCGGGGACACATCGCTTCCGCATCCTCAAGTACGCCCCGGCGAAGCGGAAACCGAAGGGCAAGCGCCCCCGCCCGGTCGTCAACCGCGACAACGCGGGGTTCTGGGAGGGCGTCGCCGGGCACCGGCTGCTGATCCAGCGCTGCGGCGGCTGCGGCACACCGCGCTTTCCCTGGCTGCCCGGCTGCAACGCGTGCGGTTCGCCCGAGTGGGACACGGTCGAGGCGAGCGGCGAGGGCACGGTCTATTCGTACGTGGTGATGCACCACCCGCCGTTCCCCGCGTTCGACCCGCCCTACGCGGTGGGGCTCGTCGAGCTGGCGGAGGGCGTCCGGATCGTCAGCAACGTCGTCGGGGTGCCGTACGACAAGGTGCGGATAGGGATGCGGGTGCGGCTCGAATTCCTGCGGGTGGACGCCGACGTGGAGCTGCCGGTGTTCCGGGTCGTGGAGGGCGAGGGCGGGGGCGGGGGCGGGGACCAGGAAGTCCGGGGCCGGGGCCGGGGCGGCGCGGGAGGTGAGGGTTGACATGGACTTCACGCCCACGGAGGAGCAGGCCGCCGCCCGCGACCTCGCCGCGGAGATCTTCGCCGACCTGGCCACACCGGAGCGGCTCGCGGCGGCGGGCAGCGGTTCCGACGCCGAGCTGTGGAAGGCGTTGTGCGCGGCCGGGCTGCCGGGCGCGGTGGAGGACATCGGGCTGCTCGGGCTCGTGCTGCTTCTGGAGGAGCAGGGCCGGGTGACGGCACAGGTCCCGTTCGCGGCGAGCTGTGTCTACGGGGTGCTGGCGGTCGCCGCGCACGGTACGGCGGAGCAGCGGGACCGGTGGTTGCCCGCGCTCCGGCAGGGAAGCGTGGTCGCGACGGGGGCGTTGCCGGCGCGGGGCGGAGTGACGACTTCGGCGGACGGGCCCATCTCGGCGGACGGGACACTGACCGGCACGGTGGGATGGGTGCCGTGGCTCAGGGACGCGTCGGTCGTCCTGGTGGCGGCTGCCGACCGCACCCTGTGGCTGGTGCGGGTCGCCGACGCGCAGGTGGAGCCGGTCGAGCTGACCGCGCCCTGGGCGGCGGGGCGGCTCGTCCTCGACGGCACGCCGGGGGAGCGTCTGGGCGGCATCGGGGCGTACGACGACGTGCGGGCGGGGGCGCGGATCGCCTTTGCGGGGCTACAGGCCGGGGTGTGCGCGGGGTCGCTGGCCCGCGCGGTGGCCCACACGAACGAGCGGGAACAGTTCGGCCGCCCTCTCGCCGCGAAACAGGGCGTGCAACTCCGGGCCGCGGATGCCTACATGGACACGGAGGCGATACGCGTCACGGCCTACGAAGCGGCCTGGCGCAGGGACACGGGCCTGCCGTACGACACGCACGCGCTGACCGCCGCGTGGTGGGCGTCGGAGGCGGGCACGCGCGTCGTCCACACGGGCCAGCACCTGCACGGCGGCGTGGGAGCCGACCTCGACCATCCGGTGCACCGGCACTTCCTGTGGGGTCGGCAGCTGGACGCGTACCTGGGATGCGGCAGCGAAGTCCTGGAAGAGCTCGGCGAGTTGCTCAGCCAGGGCGGACGACACGGACGCTGCGGACGACAAGGCGGCCCGGAATGAAGGAAGAGGGGAGGGGCGGCATGACGATGACGCAGGGCGAGAAGCTGGCACCGCTGGAGATCCCGATCACCCGCACTCTGATCGTCTCCGGGGCCATCGCATCCCGGGACTACCAGGACGTGCACCACGACGCGGAGCTCGCACAGGCCAAGGGCTCCCCCGACATCTTCATGAACATCCTGACGACGAACGGCCTCGTCGGGCGGTACGTCACGGACCGCTTCGGCCCGGCGGCCGTGCTGCGCAAGGTGGCGATACGGCTGGGGGCGCCCAACTATCCCGGCGACACCATGGTGTTGAGCGGGACCGTCGAGCAGGTCGAGGCGTCGTCCGACGGAGCGACGGCCGTGGTCAGGGTCGTCGGGGCGAACGGCATCGGCAACCACGTCACCGGCACGGTCACCGTGACCGTCCCCGAGGGCGCCGATCGACCGACGGGGCCCGAAGAAGCCGAGCCATCCGAAGAAGGAGGCCCCGCATGAGTGTCCGTTCGCGCGACAGCCTCGGCGGCAGGGCAGCGATCGTCGGCATAGGGGCGACGGAGTTCTCCAAGGACTCGGGCCGCAGTGAGCTCAAGCTGGCCGTGGAGGCGGTCGGTGCGGCGCTGGAGGACGCCGGGCTCACTCCCGACGACGTCGACGGCATGGTCACCTTCACCATGGACACCAACCCGGAGATCACGGTCGCCCAGGCGGCCGGCATAGGGGAGCTGTCCTTCTTCTCCCGCATCCACTACGGCGGCGGTGCGGCCTGCGCCACCGTCCAGCAGGCGGCCCTCGCCGTGGCGACCGGGGTGGCCGAAGTCGTCGTCTGCTACCGCGCGTTCAACGAACGTTCCGGGCGCAGATTCGGCTCCGGGGTGCAGCAGCGCGAACCCTCCGCCGAAGGCGCCGCGCTCGGCTGGGCCCTCCCGTTCGGCCTGCTGACGCCCGCCTCCTGGGTGGCGATGGCGGCCCAGCGCTATCTGCATGCGTATGGCCTGGCGCCGGAGGCCTTCGGGCACGTGGCCGTCATGGACAGGAAGTACGCGGCGACCAACCCCGCGGCGTACTTCCACGGCAAGCCGATCACGCTGGAGGACCATGCCGCGTCCCGCTGGATCGTCGAGCCCCTCCGTCTCCTGGACTGCTGCCAGGAGACGGACGGCGCCCAGGCGATCGTCGTCACGAGCGCGGAGCGGGCCCGCGACCTCAGGCATCCGCCCGCCGTGATCGCCGCGGCGGCCCAGGGCGCCGGCCGGGCGCAGGAGCAGATGACCAGCTTCTACCGCGACGATCTGAGGGGGCTGCCGGAGATGGGGGTGGTGGCGAGGCAGTTGTGGCGTACGTCGGGTCTTGGCCCCTCGGACATCGACGTCGGAATCCTCTACGACCACTTCACCCCGTTCGTGCTGATGCAATTGGAGGAGTTCGGGTTCTGCGGTCCTGGCGAGGCCCCGGACTTCGTGGCCGGGGAGAGGCTGCCGCTGAACACGCACGGCGGACAGCTCGGCGAGGCCTACCTCCACGGCATGAACGGCATAGCGGAGGCAGTCCGTCAGGTGCGCGGCACCTCCGTGAACCAGATGCCCGGGGCCTCGCGCACGCTGATCACGGCCGGCACGGGGGTCCCCACATCGGGGCTGATTCTGGGGTCGGACGGCTGAACGCGGCGCGTGTCCCTGCGGCGGGGCGGGTCGGCGGGCTTTCACTCTCCGTATGCGTATCCGGAAGACGATCATTGGATTCGTCCTCGTCCTGACGGCCCTGACCATGGACCTCACCGCGTCCCCACCAGGAACAGCCGCACCAAGAACAGCAGCAGACCTGGCCGCACCAGGCACCACCGCCCCGGGCGCGCCCGCCAAGGTGACGACCTTCAGCGGCTGGGCCTTCGACACCTGTCTCACCCAGTCCACCGACACGATGCGGCGCTGGCGCGACTCCAAGTACCGAGCCGTCGGCGTGTACTACGGAGGCCGCGGCCGGGCCTGCAAGCGGCAGCCGCACCTGAACCACGCCTGGATGCGCGCCGTGAAGCAGATGGGCTGGCGGGTCCTCCCGGTGTACGTCGGGTCGCAGTCGCCGTGCGTCGTCGCGAAGAACAAGAAGCACGTCCGCATGGGAAAGCACCCCTGGGAGCAGGGGAAGAAGGAGGGAGGCGACGCGGTACGCGCGGCGAAGGCGATCGGGATCCGGCAGCAGAGCCCGCTCTACCTGGACATGGAGGCGTACACCTACCGGAAGCAGAAGTGCGCGGCGTCGACGCTCTCCTTCGTCAGGTCCTGGGACCGCGAGGTGCGCAGGCTCGGGTACGTGCCCGGGTTCTACAGCAGCGCGGACTCCGGGGTGCGGCACATGGAGGCGGCGCGCCGTGCGGGCGTACGGGACCTGCCGTCGGTGATGTGGTTCGCGCGCTGGCACACCAAACCCCACCTGTACCGGGAGCCCGCGCTGGCGGCTGACGCGTGGCGTCCGGCACGGCGTATCCACCAGTACGCCGGGAACAAGAAGGAGCGGCACGGCGGGCGGACGCTGGTGATCGACCGCAACCTGATGCACGCTCCCGTGGCGCGCGTCGACTAGACGGTGCACCTGGCGCCGAGCACCTGGCGCGGGGGCGCCGGGCCGGGGCGGTTCTCAGGGATGAACCCTCAGGGGCCGCTCCGTCTCCTCCACCTGTAGGAGGTGGAGCCAGCCCCACTCGTACAACCTGAGGCGGACACCGCTTCGGGACCTGCGGCCGATCCGCTGAAGTAGGGGGCGCTTCTAGCGTGGAGCCATGACCGCATCCATGGTGACCGTGTGCACCAGCGCATCGAAGGCCGCGACGCGGGGCACGGGTCCGACGAGGGCCGCCGGGCCCGCCGCGCGCCCGTCGTATCCGTCGTTCGCGTCCTACGTACGGGCACGCCAGCCCGTACTGCTGCGCACCGCCCGCTCGCTGACCGCGAATCCGAGCGATGCCGAGGACCTGCTGCAGACCGCGCTCACCAAGACGTACGTGGCGTGGGACCGGATCGAGGACCACCGGGCGCTCGACGGCTATGTGCGCCGCGCCCTGCTGAACACGCGTACGTCGCAGTGGCGCAAGCGGAAGGTCGACGAGTTCGCCTGCGACGAGCTGCCGGAGCCGGAGGTGACGCCGGCGGGGGACCCGGCCGAGCAGCAGGTGCTCCGGGACGCGATGTGGCGCGCGATCATGAAGCTGCCGGCGCGGCAGCGGGCCATGGTCGTCCTCAGGTATTACGAGGATCTGAGCGAGGCGCAGACCGCCGAGGTGCTCGGGGTGTCCATCGGCACCGTCAAGAGCGCGGTGTCGCGCGCGCTCGGCAAGCTCCGCGAGGACCCGGAGCTGACGCCGGTCCGCTGACGCCGGGTCCCTGACGCAGGCCAGGCGCGGCCCACCGAACCGGGCCGACGATGATCGATCATCCCCTGGACTAGTGACATACCGCGCGGTATGCGCGCAGAATCAGCGCAGCCCCCTTACTGCCGCGTAGGCGATGTCCAGGCGATGTCGCATCAGGAGGACGCCGTGCTGAGCACGATGCAGGACGTACCGCTGACCGTCACCCGCATCCTCCGGCACGGCATGACCGTGCACGGGACGTCGCAGGTCACGACCTGGACCGGCGAGGGCGAGCCGCAGCGCCGCAGTTACCGCGAGATCGGGGAGCGCACCGCCCAGCTCGCACACGCCCTGCGCGAGGACCTCGGCGTCACGGACGACGAACGCGTCGCGACCTTCATGTGGAACAACGCCGAGCACGTCGAGGCCTACTACGCCGTGCCCTGTATGGGCGCGATCCTGCACACCCTCAACCTGCGGCTCCCCGCGGACCAGCTCGTGTGGATCGTCAACCACGCCGCCGACCGCGTCATCATCGTCAACGGCTCCCTGCTCGGCCTGCTCGCGCCGCTCCTTCCGCAGCTGACGAGCGTGGAGCACCTGGTGGTCTCGGGCCCCGGCGACCGTTCGCTCCTCGCGGGCTCGCACGCGCAGGTGCACGAGTACGAGGAGCTGCTCGCCGGCAAGCCCACCTCCTACGACTGGCCCGAGCTCGACGAGCGCACCGCGGCCGCCATGTGCTACACCTCCGGCACCACCGGCGACCCCAAGGGCGTCGTCTACTCCCACCGCTCCATCTACCTGCACTCCATGCAGGTCAACATGACGCAGTCGATGGGCCTCACCGACGCGGACACGTCGCTGGTCGTCGTCCCGCAGTTCCACGTGAACGCGTGGGGGCTGCCGCACGCCACCCTCATGACCGGCGTGAACATGCTGATGCCGGACCGCTTCCTGCAGCCCGCGCCGCTCGCCGAGATGATCGAGAAGGAGCGGCCCACGCACGCGGCCGCCGTCCCCACCATCTGGCAGGGCCTGCTCGCCGAGCTCACCGCGAAGCCGCGCAACGTCAGCTCCCTCGGCCAGGTCACCATCGGCGGCTCCGCCTGTCCGCCCTCCCTCATGGAGGCCTTCGACAAGCTCGGCATGCGGGTCTGCCACGCGTGGGGCATGACGGAGACGTCCCCGCTCGGCACGGTCGCCCGCCCGCCGGCCCACGCCGCGGGCACCGAGGAGGAGTTCGGCTACCGGCTCACGCAGGGCCGCTTCCCCGCCTCCGTCGAGGCCCGCCTGGTCGGCCCGGGCGGCGAACACCTGCCGTGGGACGGTACGTCGGCCGGTGAGCTGGAGGTGCGCGGCCCCTGGATCGCGGGCGCCTACTACGGCGGCGCGGGCGGCGACGTCCTGCGCCCCGACGACAAGTTCAGCGAGGACGGCTGGCTGAAGACGGGCGACGTCGGCGTCATCACGGCCGACGGTTTCCTGACGCTCACCGACCGCGCCAAGGACGTCATCAAGTCGGGCGGCGAGTGGATCTCCTCCGTCGAGCTGGAGAACGCCCTGATGTCCCACCCGGACGTGGCCGAGGCCGCGGTCGTCGCCGTGCCCGACGACAAGTGGGGCGAGCGGCCCCTCGCCACCGTCGTGCTGCGCGAGGGCGCGACGGCCGACTACGCGTCCCTCCGCGACTTCCTCGCGGGCCGCATCGCCAAGTGGCAGCTCCCGGAGCGCTGGACGATCATCCCGGCCGTCCCGAAGACCAGCGTCGGCAAGTTCGACAAGAAGGTCCTGCGCAGGCAGTACGCCGACGGGGAACTGGACGTCACGAAGCTCTGACGCGAGCCCGTACCGGACGCGAGCTCGTGCTGGACGCGAGCTCGTGCTGGACGCGAGCTCGTACCGGACGCGAGCTCGCGCCTTCCTAATTCGTGCCGATCTTCGCCAGCAGGTCCACGATCCGGCCCTGAACCTCCGCGCTCGTGGACCGCTCCGCCAGGAACAGGACGGTCTCGCCCGCGGCGAGCTTCGGGAGCTCGGTCTCGTCGACGGCCGCGGTGTAGACGACCAGCGGAGTGCGGTTCAACTGGCCGTTCGCGCGCAGCCAGTCGACGATGCCGGCCCTGCGGCGGCGTACCTGCAGCAGGTCCATCACCACGAGGTTCGGGCGCATCTGGGCCGCGAGCGTCACCGCGTCCGCGTCGCTCTCGGCCCGCGCGACCTGCATGCCGCGCCGCTCCAGCGTGGCCGTCAGGGCGAGCGCGATCTCCTCGTGCTCCTCGATGAGCAGGACGCGCGAGGGGTGCTGCTCGCTGTCGCGCGGTGCCAGGGCCTTGAGGAGTACGGCGGGATCGGCGCCGTACGCCGCCTCGCGCGTCGCCTGCCCGAGCCCCGCCGTCACGAGGACGGGCACCTCGGCCGCCACGGCTGCCTGCCGCAGCGACTGGAGCGCCGTGCGCGTGATCGGCCCGGTCAGCGGGTCCACGAACAGCGCCGCGGGGAACGCCGCGATCTGCGCGTCGACCTCTTCGCGCGAGTGCACGATCACCGGGCGGTAGCCGCGGTCGCTCAGCGCCTGCTGCGTGGTCACGTCCGGCGCGGGCCACACCAGGAGGCGGCGCGGGTTGTCCAGCGGCTCGGGCGGCAGCTCGTCGTCCATGGGCTGGGGCTGCGGGCGGTTCGCGACCTCCACGGCGCCGCCGGGCCCGTCGAGCGGCTCCGGGCCCTCGTCGGCGTCCTCGTCAGGGGCGCCGATCGCGTACGAACGGCCCGCGCCCTCGGAGGCCGACGCGATACGGGACTGCGGGTGCTGCTGCGCCGGGGCCGCCGACTGCTGTGCCTGGGCCTGGGGCTGCGGATGCGGGCGCGCCGAGGTCTCGGGGCGCTCGTCGGCCGAGGGGTCGGGCGGCGTGGACAGCCTGCGCCGACGCCCGGAGCCGCCGAGCGTGTGCGACTGCGGTGCGGCGCCGGCCGCCTGGGACTGCTGCGGGTCGGCGGCAGGGCCGGGGACGGGTGCGTCCGGTGCCGGCATCGGTCCCGCCGGGGCGGGCGATGGAGCCTGCGGAGCCTGCGGGGGCTGCGGTGACTGGGGGATGTGGGGGGCCCGGGGCGGCTGTTGCGACCGCTGCTGCTGCGGGCGGCCCTGACCCGGAACGGTGGCTCCGCCCTGCGGCGCCCCCTGCTGCGCGCCCGCCTGCTGCTCGGCGATCTGCTGGCCGAACGGCACGCCCTGCCCGAGCGTACGCACGCTGATCGCGCGCCCCTGCGTCGAGTTGGGGTCACCGGGCGCGGCCTCGGCGGGCAGCGGCTGGGCCGCCCGCGCCTGTGCTCCGCGCTCGGGCGGGAGCGCGGTGCCGCGGCCCGGCGTCGGGACGCCGTGCGCGGGAGTACCGGAGGAGTGCGGGGTGCCCTGCGCGGGCACGCCGCCGGGCGGAGTCGTGCCGTCGGGCCACGGCTGCGGGGCGGGCGCGGGCGTAGGTGCGGACGCGGGCAGCGGGCCGGACTCGGCATCCGGGCCGCCCTGTCGCGGGTTCCTCGGGTCCTGGGCGGGGGCCGTCCGGTCCGCCGGTGCGGCCTGCTCCGTGGGGGCCGTCGACGCCGGGGCGGCCGGAGCCGGGGAAGTCTGGCGGGAGCGGCGGCCCGTCGGGGCCTGCGTCGGGTGCGGCTGGGGCGGAGTGTGATCGTCTCCCCCAGGAACAGCCGACCCGCGATGCCCACCGTCACCCTGCACCCCACGGCCCTGGGCGCCTCCGCCTTGGATGCCCTGCGGACCACCGTCCGGCACGCCGCCGCCTTGGATGCCCCGGCCCTGCCCGCCACCGTCCGGCATGCCGCCGCCTTGGATGCCACCGTCTTGCATGCCGCTGCCTTGGACGCCCCGGCCCTGCGGACCGCCGTCCGGCACGCCGCCGCCCTGCACACCACGGCCTTGCGCGCCACCGTCCGGCATGCCACCGCCCTGGGTGCCCCGGCCCTGCACGCCACCGTCCGGCGCACCGCCGCCCCGCACACCACGGCCCTGCACGCCGCCGCCCTGCACGCCGCCGCCCTGGGCGCCCACGCTCTCCTGACCCACGTACTCCGGTTCCACGTACTCCTGCCCGGCGTACTCCTGTCCCGGGGCGCGGTCGGCCGTGGCGGGGGGCAGGGCGAAGACGCGTCCGTTGTTCGCCTCCTCGGCCTCGGCGCGCTCCTTGGCGGCGGCCAGCGCGCGGCGCGCACGCCGCCCCGTGGGCTTCCCCGCGTCCTCGCCCTGCCCGGCACCGGGCGTCTCCGCCGGGCCCGAGGCCAGCGCGGGCAGCGCGTGCTGCTCACCGGCGCGCCGTGCACGGCGGCCCGTCGCCCCGCTGGGCACGGGCACGCCCTGCGGCGGCACCGTCTCGCCCAACGCGGCGGATCCGGCCGCGTGTTCCGCCGCCGTCATCACGGCACCCTCGGCCGCGCTCGGCCGGCCGCGCCGCCGTCCCGTACCGCCACCGGCGGGGGCGCCACCCGACGTCTCCGGGGACGAGGCCTGCGGGGTCACAGCGGGTTCGTCCGCCCGCGGGCCCACCAGATCGGTGGCCACGGAGCCGCCGAGGCTCTCCGGGGAGGCCTCCGCCGCACGCCGGCCCCGGCGCCGTCCCGTACCGCTCGGCGCGGCACCCTCGTCGGCGCCGCTCTCCGGGTCCGCCGCTTCCGCGCCCCCGCTCTCCAGGAAGGAGTCCACCGAGGGACGCCGAGCCCGCCGACGCCCCCCACCGGCACCCGCACCCGCACCCGCACCCGAGGGACCGGACGCCTGCGCGGGCACGACGGCCGAGCCGCCGCCCCCCGTGAAGCCGTCGGGAACCGCCCCGATCGGCACCTCGAGCACATACGCGCTGCCGCCCATGCCCGGCACCTCGTGCGTCTGCAGCACACCTCCGTGCGCCCGCACGATGCCCCGGACGATCGGCTCGTGCACCGGGTCACCGCCGGCGTAGGGCCCCCGCACCTCGATGCGGACGACCTCGCCGCGCTGGGCGGCGGCGACCACGATCGTCGAGTCCACATAGCCGCCGGAGACGCCCGCGCCGACGTCCGAGCGCGCGTTGCCCGTCGCGTCGATGCCCGCCACGTCCGCGACGAGGTGGGCGAGGGCCGTGGCGAGCCGCCCCGCGTCGGCCATGAGCTGGATCGGCGGCGCGTGCACCGCGAACTGGGCGCGCCCGGGCCCGATCAGCTCGACCGCGCCCTCCACACCGGCGGCCACGACCGCGTCGAGCAGCACCGGCGCGGGGGAGAGCTGTTCGTCGCCCGCGTCGAGCCGCTGGTAGCCGAGGACGTTGTCGACGAGCGTGGTCATCCGGGCGTACCCGGCGGACAGATGGTGCAGGACCTGGTTGGCCTCGGGCCACAGCTGGCCCGCGTCGTCCGATGCGAGCGCGTTCAGTTCGCGGCGCAGCTCGTCCAGGGGGCCGCGCAGCGACGAACCGAGGACGGCGAGCAGCTGCTCGTGCCGCGCGGCCAGCGTCTCGTACCGCGCCTTCTCGCGTTCGGCGAGCTCTTCGAAGCGGTCCTTCTCGCGCTCGGCGAGCGCCGCGTACCGCTCCTGTTCGGCGGCGAGCTCCTCGGACCGTTGTTCCTCGGCGGCCTTGATCTCGGTGGCGCGCTCCTCCGCGGCGGCGGCGAGCTCCTCCTCGTGCCGGGCGAGGGCCGCCTCGTACTTCTCGTTCAGTTCGTCGTAGGGCCTGCGGTCGGTGAAGGTCATCACCGCGCCGACCAGCTGGTCGCCGTCGCGCACCGGCGACGTCGTCAGGTCGACGGGCACCTTGGCGCCGCTCTTGGACCACAGGACCTGCCCGCGCACCCGGTGCTTGCGCCCGGAGCGCAGGGTGTCGGCGAGCGGGGACTCGTCGTACGGGAACGGCTCGCCGTCGGCGCGCGAGTGCAGGACCAGCGGGTGCAGTTCCTGTCCGCCGAGGTCGCTCGCACGGAAACCGAGTATCTGGGCGGCGGCCGGGTTGACCAGCACGACACGTCCGTCGGTGTCCGTGCCGACGACGCCCTCGGCCGCGGCCCGCAGGATCATCTCGGTCTGCCGCTGGGAACGCGCGAGTTCGGCCTCGGTGTCCACGGTGCCCGAAAGGTCCCGTACGACGAGCATGAGCAGTTCGTCGCCCGTGTACCCGTGTTGGTCGTACGCGTCCCTGCCGTCCTCCAGCGGGGAGCTCGTGACCTCGACGGGGAACTCGATGCCGTCCGTGCGCCGGGCGATCATCCGGGTCGGCTTGGTGCGGCCCCGCTCGTCGATGGTGTCGGGGCGGCGCATGGAGCCGGGGATGAGCCGGGAGTCGAACTGCGGCAGCAGATCGAGCAGACCGCGCCCCACGAGCGCGGTGCCGGGTGCCTCGAACGCCTCCAGCGCGATGGCGTTGGCGTTCACGACCGTGCCGTTGGCGTTGACGAGGACCAGCGCGTCAGGGAGCGCGTCGAGTATCGCTGCGAGGCGAGCAGCGCCTCGGGATGGCCTGCTGCTCACGACGACGCTTCCTC